>NZ_CDBZ01000205.1 GCF_000819985.1 Aeromonas media
ATAACGCCTTAAATGGCGAAGAAACGGTCTAAATAGGCTGATTCAAGGCATTTACGGGAGAAAAAATCGGCTCAAACATGAAGAAATGAAATGACTGAGTCAGCCGAGAAGAATTTCCCCGCTTATTCGCACCTTCCCTAGCGACTTGATGAAGTAGCCGATGTAGTTCTTCTGATTGCTGAGTTCTTTGGGGGCCCACGAGAGCGCCTTCTCTTTCAGATAACGCTCACTGAGTTCTGAGAGTGCAGGGGATGAAATGGCAGAAGGAGTCGCAGAGACTGCCTTAGGGACAGGGTTGGCCGCTGAGGGTGTCTGTTGCGATAGCTGCTGCTGAGGCTCCGGCGAGGAGCTTGATTGAAGTTCTGGCTGGGCAGCCACAGGCTTTACCCGAGAGCGCGCGCAGGCAAGCAACTGGACCACCTTGCTTCGTGCGACCAGCTTGTCCCGAGTACGGAGAGATTTTTGATGTCTTTGCGGCGACCACAGGGGAGCACTGTCACCTTGCGGTAGTACCAGATACCTTGCGGAGAGAGCCAGAGATTCACTATGAAGACTCCTGATTCATCCACACAAAGTGGATTACCAAGAGGTCTGAAGGGGGTTGTTAGTCGTAACTTATTGATTTTCAGAAACAGGTGGTGGCCCCACCAGCCACATCCCGGCACTCGAGTCCCCCGCCTTGGCTGCTACCTTCCGGTCCTGACCAGGTTGACGAGTTATCAATGCGAGCCCAAATAAATCAGGCACTTGGGGATGGAACTGATTGCCATCACAGTGTTCTGAAACCTCAACAAGCGAGAATCCGCCGCAAGTACGGTCATCCACATCAAGTGGACATGCTTAAATGGGTAACAAACAGGGCAATCCTACCCGCCCTCCCCCGTACACTGCAAGCACCTCATTAAAGACCCCATCCCCTCCCACAGCAGCTCAACAATCAACCCAATGTTGAGCAAAATGACATCCAATGATAACTTTGGGTCTCACTTAAACCCGAGGTGACATATGGCTACGAACACAGGCAAAGGCTATCGACAAGGTTCCGTCAACGACCGTACCCAGGTAAAAAATCCGGTGACTGGAAACTGGGTGAAACGGGACGCTGAAACTGGCCGCTTTATCGACCAGAAACAAGATGGAGAGCCCTTCAAAGGGGTAGCCAAAGAAACTGACAACCGCCGTAAGTGAGATCGCCGATGACCGACCAGTGTTCTTGTGGCCAGCCACTCAATCATTCTGTTGTGTTCCATCAAAACGGGCAGAAACTCAAAAGCTGCCCAAACTGTTCAGAACAGGCTGGCGTTCATGTGTTCTATCGAGCAGGAGAGTTTGGATTCAGGCGGATGGCTGGCGTAACCAGGATACAATCATGGTGCCGTGGTTGCCGAGCAAAACACCGCTACCGACTTGATGCCTTGCATACCTGCTAAAGAAAAGGAGCTCTGATATGAGCTCCTTGAAGTCTACTAGGCCAGAATCGCCACTGCTGGAAACAGCAGAAGCAAATGAAATAGCAACAGGATCGGGGTCGGATAACCCTGCACCTTCCCCAGCTCGTCTTTTACCCCCTCTGATAACGCATCGCTATTACGGTAGCAAGGCAGTACGAAGAGCATGGCAAAACCGAGATAGACCATACCGGCACCTATCTGGCCCACAGTTTCATACTGTGACATCGCTAAATCAATCAAGGGGTTCCCAGCCATGCCATCACGTTTAAAGCGGATAAACCATCCGAACATGATGCCTGCTGTTGTCATACCAACCGACGCCAGGGCAATGACTCGCAGCTTACTCTGAGCCATCCCTATCGCCCTCAGCCGCTTTTCGAGGCAGATGAAGCTGATCAGGGCCCAGTGGAATGACCAAAAGGCCGCGACCAACAGCATGATCGGCAAGCCTGGGAAGCGATTTGACCGAAAACCTGCCATTCCCAACCCAAAGTAGAACACGATGACTACCACAGCAGTTAACCATATCCCCCACAAGTGAGCCTTCAACATTCCAGAGAGGTAGGCGTTGTAACTGCATATGCCCCCCCGCTGGTAGGGATTATTGTTGACCTCACTCGAATCTAGCTCAGGGTCTCTACGCAGCGACTGCTTCAGCCACAGACGATAACGGGCCCATTTGCTCGCCATCTGTGTCGAAAACGTCTCCCGCTGCTCGAAGAACCGGCCGGACTCTTGTTTCGTCTTCTCTTGTTCCATGTCGTTATCCTTGTTGTCAAAACCACTCATTCGCCAGACAGTCCACGCAAGATCCGCTGCACGCTGGAGAGGCTGATCCCCGTCCGACGTGCGATTTCGGCCTTGGCAAGTCCTCTTGCTGCCAGCGCCTGCACCTCATCCCCCTTCGCCATGGCTGTCGGCTTGCGGCCCTTGTAGACCCCACGCCGCCTAGCCAGCTCAATCCCTTCTGCCTGACGCTCCAGCATCAGCTCCCGCTCAAACGTGGCGATGGCACCGATCATGGTTAACATCAGTTTTCCGGTAGGTGTCGAGGTATCGATACCCAGATTCAAAATCCTCAGAGCAACCCGCTTAGCGTGCAGGTACTCCGAGATCTCCAACAGGTGGCGAGTGTTGCGAGCCAAGCGATCCAGCTTGGTCACCATCACCACGTCTCCCTCACGAACAAAATCCAGCATCAACGAGAGCTGCGGGCGATCATCCTTGGCCCCGCTCACCTTCTCCTGAAATATCTTGCTGCACTCTGCCAGTGCCTGAAGCTGGGCATCCAGGCTCTGCCCCACAGTGCTGACACGTGCATATCCCACCAGTGCCATGGTCTCCTCCTGGTCAATAGGGCAAGGTACACTGACGCGACCAGTCAAAAGGTCCAAAGGAACCCATGTGACCGGCAAAAAGTACTGCTTTCGCTCGCGTCACATGGCCTTGGTCTATTGACCGATAGAAATGAAAACGGGCCGTTCTGTGATGAAGGCCCGTTGCGGTGTTCAGCCAGTTGACCTGGCTGGGTTTGCAGGTGACCAGCTCAGGCTGGCCGGGGGGATCTCAATGACGCGTAACAGGCATCCGTAAGACTTTGGCCAGCTCCTCAGCGTGAGCCTTATCGCGAGCCAGCAGGCGGATCACCAGCGTTCCCCCTGCAATGGCAACCAGTGTCACCGAGGTCAGGATCATCTTGTTCATGGGTATTCCTCTTCGTTCATGTTGTAGAAGTGTGGCGGCATGTAGCGGGCCATCATCGCGTTGACGATGACAGACGCGAACGCCGTCAGGGCTGCCTTCAAGGCATCCAGCAGCAGGGCTTTCGTGAAGTCGTTCATGGTGATTACTCAGGGGTGATGTCCAGTCGGTAGACCTCCATCCGGTGATAGGCGAGAAAGTTCCTCTCCCACAATCGGTAGAGGTCCATGGTGGTGGCCAACGGCCGTTCTCCACACCAGAGCTGGGAGGCCAGTCCGGCGTTGAAGTCGAAGTCAAGATCCTTGACCAGCTCACCGCCGATGTAGGTGAACTCGGTGACATAGGCCATCCCCCAGTTGCCCGTCTGCTTCTCCAGACGGATTTCGACCGGACGGTAACCGCCAGTGTCAGCGGAGTAATCGGGACTGCGGAAGTTGAGGGTCAGGGCAGTGGCATCGGGGTAGCTGCCGATGATCTTGGTGAACAAAGCCTGTAGCGGTTTGGATGGGGTCATAGCAACCCCCTGTCGGCAAACGAGACGATGTCGTGCTGTCCCACCACAAAGTGGTCGAGCACTCGCACGTCTACCACCTCAAGCAGATCCTTGAGACGAACTGTGACAGCCTTGTCAGCATCCGAGGGGTCCACCATACCGGAGGGGTGGTTGTGGGCCAGAATGACCGCGGCGGCGTTTCTGTTGAGGGCCGCCTTGACCACCTCACGGGGGTGAACGGTGCCCGCATTGATGGTGCCGAAGAACAACTCCTGGTAATCGAGCAGTCGGTGTTGATTGTCGAGCAGCATGACGGCGAACACTTCCCGCTCGTACTCCCCCATCTTGAGCCGAAGGAAGTCTGCTGCCGCTTTGGGTTGAGTGAAGGCATGGCCCAGATGCCGCTGTCGGCTCTCCAGGATGGCCAATGCCTGATTGATGATGTGATCGCCCAGTCCAGGGTGATCATCGTAGTGATGTGTCATAACAGTAACCTCGCGTCGTTTGGGTACACGAGTTACTTATGCCAGGAGGTCTGGCTGTTATTGAATCCGCACGAGGCTGGTATAAGGGGGATAGGGGCCCAACGTCACCTCTGGCCCCCCTTAAAAAATTATTAGCTGGATTTCGTAGATTTTCCGATTGCGACGCGATATGTTATCCACAACCCCACTGCGAGCCCGTAACAAGCTGGGGATAACTAAATGGACGAACACAGCAAGAGTCTGCTTTTTAAGGAAAAAACATGTCATCAACTCATTTTTCACCGGCGCTGCCTGGTGAGTACGGATACATCATTGTAGAACCAAATGACAACGGAGAAACGACCGTGCAGCGTTATCCGTTGCTCGGGTACGCCATCAAGATCACAGAAGGTGGGCCAGAGGATCTAAAGATACAGACACTGCCAGTCTGTACTACCGGTGAGAGCTTCACCCCAAACTTCATCCAGCGCCATGATGGCACCTTCAGTCGAGCTGATGGTGATCATCTCTGCGACTCCCTGTCAGAAATGATGAATCTTTTTGGTTTCGAACCTGATGACCCGCAGTGGTTGCCCCCCACGAATGTTAAGGAGCTGTCCGAATACGTCTGGCGGCCCTTGCGGAATCCGCAAGACTAACATCTGCTGATTTTGGATCGGGCCCTTTTCCCCGCAACCAAGAGGAAAGGGCCCATTTCTATGCTGAAATCTGCCGAAATTTCTGCATTTTATAGAACTTTTTCTGTATGAGACTTCGTAGAAAAAGTTCTTAAATCTGCCAAAATTTCAGCAGATCGGCAGACCTCCTCGACCTAGCCTAGGATGGTGTTCCCACTTCCTTTGCTCGGTCTCGTTGCCGGGTGAAGGAGCACGTCAGCCTTGACATGCTTCTCCAGCAAACGCCTACTGGCTCTGTGTCCGTAATGACTGATGGCCAGCCAACCCCTCGAGCAACAAGTCCAGCAGCATATTTTGCAATGCCCTGGCCTTATCGGGGTGAGAGAGGTACGTCAGCGACATGCCCTGCTGGGTTTCCATTCGTCCGATGACGGCTTCATCCACTGCATTCGGGAAATCGCCATGCAGAATCGATTCCCGTGGGTTATTGCGGACCTGTTCCATCAGGGGGCCGTTTTCACTCAGCTTGGTCACCATCCCCTGCACCCAGTCGAGCTTGTCCCCATCAGTCACTTCCAGGCCAAACAGATCGTTCATCCGAGCCAGCAGCTCGGAGAGGAAATCCTTCTTTTCCTCTTTCGGCTTGGCACTGCCAAGGGATGCGATACCCTCCAGCCCATAACCGGCAGCATTCTCTTTGAGTTGCAGATCCTGGGTCCGCTTGGCCTTGAGGTGGTAGTGGCTCAGCATCACCGAGGAAAGGTCTACTTGCTCTTCATCCAACACCTCTTCCCGCAGCAGGGGCAGCAGGTGGCGTGCAAAGACACACAGCCGCTCCATGTCGTAATCGTCGAAGGGGGTGATCTGGGAGACAAACTCGTAGAACCGCACATAACCGTTGAGGTTCTTCTTGAACAGCTCCAGCACCGAACGGGCTTCCCCGGCCTCCTTGAGGCGTCGTTCGGCATTAACCTGGTCGCTACCTGAACCACCCTGTTCCATCAGCCACTTGAGCTGGGTCCGGCACTCCCGAATAGCCTCGATGGCAAGCCGGTAACGCTTGGCGAAGCGATCTCTGGCCGGAACGGCGTGCCGCAAGAAGGCATCGGCACCCCGTTTGGGGTCGAAGTAGGCATCGGTAAAGGCCACCACCTCGGGCCAGGTGAAGATCCCTTCGCCCTTGAGCTTGTGAAACAGGTCGTAGATCAGGTTGGGATCCGACACTGAGTCCAGCGTGGCGGTTTCGTAATACTTCTGGAACTCTTCCAGTACATCCTGCGGGTCGTTCACGAAGTCGAGTACATAGGTACTCTCCTTGCCCGGATAGGTGCGATTGAGCCGCGAGAGGGTCTGGATGCAGTCCACCCCGGTTAAGCGTTTGTCCACATACATGGCACACAGCTTGGGCTGATCGAACCCAGTCTGGAACTTGTTGGCCACCAGCATCACCTGATAGTCAGCCGTATCGAACGCCTTACGCATGTCCCGCCCTTTCAGCTCCGGATTCATGTTCCGCTCGTTCCACGTCAGCCCCTCGTCCTCGATGTCGCCCGAGAAAGCCACCATGGCCCGGATCGCCGGATAGCCCTGCTCTTTGACGTACTTGTCGAACGCCAGCTTGTAGCGGACCGCCTCCATCCGGCTGCTGGTTACCACCATCGCCTTGGCTTGGCCCGCCAGGAGCGGGGCGACGTGCTGGCGGAAGTGCTCGACAATTACCTGCACCTTCTGGCCAATGTTGTGCGGGTGCAGCCGCACCCACTGGGAGAGCTTGCGTTTGGCCTTCTTGCTGTCGACCTCCGCGTCCGCAGCCTCACTGTCCATCGCCAGCTTGTAGGCCAGCTTGTAGTTGGTGTAGTTACGCAGCACGTCGAGGATGAACCCCTCCTCGATCGCCTGGCGCATGGTGTAGACATGGAATGGCTCGGGTTTGTTCTCATCCGAAATGGGCAAATGGGGCTTGGGCGGGCGACCGAACAGCTCCAGCGTCTTGGCCTTCGGGGTAGCAGTGAAGGCGAAGTAGCTGATGTTCTGACTGCCGCCACGGGCAGCCAAGGTCAGGTTCATCACATCCTCGGCCGAGAGCTCTTCCTCATCATTCAACTGCTCGGCCATCAACACCTCACGCAGCTGACGGGCAGTCTTGCCGGTCTGGCTGGAATGAGCCTCGTCGGCCACCACCGCAAAGCGGCTGGCCTTCAGGCTGGAGCTCTCTTGAATGGCCTTGAGCACATGGGGGAAGGTCTGAATGGTGACGATAATGATGGGAGTGCCGCTGGTCAGTGCCTCGGCCAACTGAGCAGATTTGCTGCCATCCCCCTCTTCCCGATTAATGCGGGAGATCACCCCGGATGCGTGATCGAACTGAGCGATGGTCTCCTGCAACTGGCTATCGAGCACAGTCCGGTCGGTGACGACAATGACGGAATTGAAAAGCTTATCCCCGTCACACCGCAGCGACGCAAGCTGATGGGTCAACCAGGCGATAGAGTTCGACTTGCCAGAGCCCGCCGAGTGCTGGATGAGGTACTTCTGGCCGCTCCCTTCTTGGCTCAGCGTCGCCAGCAGCGTCTCAACCACTTTCCACTGGTGATAGCGGGGGAAAATCATCGTCTCTTTCTTCTTGAGACGGCCCAGTGCGTCCTCTTCGTGCTTCACCTGCAGATGCAGATAGCGACCCAGAATATTGAGGAAGGTCTCGGGCGCGAAAATCTCCTGCCATAGGTACTCGCTGGCATAGCCTGTCTCAGGCTGATCGTTCCCGGCCCCGCCCTTGGCGGTGCCACGGTTGAACGGCAAGAAGAAGGTATCTGCTCCGGCCAGCCGCGTGGTCATCGCCACCTCAAACTGATTGACGGCAAAGTGCACCAGCGCCCCGCGACGGAAAGCCAGCAGCGGCTCACGCTTGCCCGCCGTCACCAGTGGGCGGTCGAAGCGGTACTGCTGCTTGGCGTTCTCCAGGCTCTGTTTGAAGCAAGACTTGAGCTCCAGCGTTGCCACCGGTATGCCGTTGAGAAACAGAGTGAGATCGAGTCGGCCCTCATAGCCGTGAGGGCTGTAGACCAGCTCTGGCACCACCCGCAGCCGGTTCTTGGCATAACGCTCGACGAGCTCTGGGTTAAGGTCATGGTCAGGCTTGAAAGTAGCCACTGCCAGCCGGTGCCCTCGGTCCTCTACCTGATGACGGAGTAACCACAAGGTGCCCCGCTCATCGCTCTCAAGGGATCGAGCAACGGCGTTGAGCAGATGACGCTCTGGCTCCTCACCGTAGGTCTTGCAGTATTTCTGCCACCCCTCTGGCTGGCTCTCCTGCACATAGGCGATCACATCTTCGGGGTAGAGGGCTCTCTCTTTGTCATAGTGGGCGGACTCCCCCACCAGCCAACCGGAGGCGGCCAATTGCTCGATGATATGGTCCTGAAATGCCTTCTCCCGAGCCCTATTTTCCAAACTGAGGTCCAGGCTCATGGCTGATCCTCTCGGGCCAGCAGTACCTGATAAAGCGACTGCATCGCCGCCAGATGCCCCGGCAGACGGCTATAGATCTCGACCGCAAGAGCTTCCTTGTAGGTATGCGAGGTCAGGTTGCGATCTTTGAGCATCGACAACCAGACCGTCTCATCGGCCAGCCAGTGGGCCGCATAGGCTTGGCTCATGCACTCACGGGGGGTATTGGCCTCAATCCCTTCCGCCGCCAGCGCCTTTTTCAGGGTCTTCCAGGTCAGTTCGATACAGAACTCGAAGCGTTGGATGCTGGCATCGACCACCAGCGGTTGGCTCGCGTCATAGCTCAGGGATTCGGCGAGGCGTTTGAGGGCGTTGCCAAGGGCAACCAGATTCAGATCCAGACTCATAACACATCCTTAAGGCGTCATTCGACGGTAGAGCGGCACCCTGTCACACAGGATGGCCTGATACAGCGGGCTCTGGGGCGACTCCTCATCGAGTCGCACACAATCGATAGGGAGCAGGGTATCGGCCTCATCGATGATCGCCAACACCTGCTGCCATTGCGCCTCGCAGGCACCGGGGCACTCGATGGCGAGATCGATATCGGAACGCTCACGGTGATCGCCACGGGCCCGTGAACCAAACAGCCAGATCGCCTCGACAAACGGTAAGGCTGCCAGTTGGCTGACAAAGTCGTAGCACGCCAGCCCCGTTAGCGTCATGCGGCCACCTCTTCGGCAGGCGGCGTCCAACCACGCAGATCGATCTTGCCGGTCACTGCGGCGGAAATCAGGGCGGTGCGGCGTTCTTGCATCAAACTGATAGCTTGGAAGGCTTTTGATTCAAGTTCTGAATAATGAGCCAACGTCGTTTCAAGATATCCACTAATTGCATCTTGTTCATATAAACTTGGGAAAACCCCAAATACTTTAAGTAGATTTTGAATTGAAAGACGTCTTAAAGCAGCCCCTTTAACAAAGCTCTCTACTTGCTCCTTTGTAGCACAACTTTGAAGCAAGAAATTAAGGAAAGATGGACGAACCACACTTCGATTTGGTCGTATTATTATCAGCGAAGACGCAACCACAAACGAGATACCATCGGGAGTAACTGCTGTTTGCCCAATTGTTCCATCCTTGCTAAATAAAATATCCCCTGCAAATGGCTGACAACCAGACTTTACTAGATGCTGATAGCTTTCAGATGAAGTCAGCAACGCTCGTTCGAATTCAATTACTCCATCTTTAATATCTTTTATTGAAACAAATAATTCTTGCCCCCCCTCTGTTTCAGGTGAAGTATGGGCACCATCCGTAATATCATCACACTTATACTTTATTAAACATACATCCCAATGCTCCGGCACTTGGCCGAGCCACTCAATGCCGGAGTTTTTCATGGGGGCATTGGGGTTGAGGCCCTTGGTGACGGCGTGGGAGATCACCGCCTGCCGCTTTTCTTTAAGCAGTTCGATCAGCCGCTGCTGCTGGGCAATCAGCCGATCAATCCGGGCAGTTTCGTAGTCGAGGAAGGCCACTATGTTGGAAAGTTCCTCGCCTTGAGGCAAGGCAAATATTGTCTTCTTTATATCCTCAAGTGAGAGGTGCTTAACTGTTGTGTAATAAGTTAAGTCGTTTACCACTTTGAGACTAAAGGGAAGCGTATAGAATAACAATGTCGTTAATTCATCCGAGTAAGTTCGAACACATGCGACTCGTTGATTTAGAGCTGCTTTGCCCCCTTTCCATCGAGCAACATTGAACTCACCATCCATCCCAATCAGCACATCATTATTTTCAACAATAGCTTCTTGCGGTACATCACCGTCAAAATAAACTGCCGTAAGCTCAGTGTTAATATCACGAATTCTTATCAATGGTACACCAACGTCAGGACTAAATCTCTGAGAATCAAAAGGATATCCCCCAAAGACAACGGCAACATCTTTAACCCGAGAAAGTACCCAATGCTCTGGCACATCCCCCAACCACTCCACTCCGGAATCCTTATATTCAGGATAGGGTTGATATTTTCCTGTCAGCCCTTGCTGAGCAGCAGCAACAACTTCACTCATGAATGGACCTCCGCCAGCAGTTGCATGATCTCCTTGGCGACCGCATCGAGATCGGCATCGATAGCTGCCAAGTCGCGGGGCGGCTGGTACTGGTAGAAGTGGCGGTTAAAGGGGATCTCGTAGCCCACGATGCCCACCTGACCATCGAGTGGATCGGTCTTGCTGGTGTCGATCCAGGCATCCGGCACATGGGGCAGTACCTCGCGCTTGAGATAGTCATGGATATCCTCCCCCAGCGGCACATTTTCGTTATCCCGCAGATCCGCATTAGCCTCCTGCTCGCCCTTGGTTTTACACACTTCGGCGGCGTCGTCCTGCTCACCCAGATGGCTCACCAACAGCTTAAAGGCCGGGGCTGGCAGCTTGACCTCCCCCAGCAACTTGGTCAGCTGCTTTTTGAATTTGTCGCGAGAGAGCAACTTGGCCTCAGCGAACTGGCCCAAGGCAGTCAGGATGGCAGACTGCAGGGTGCCATCAAGCTTGACCCATCCCTTGTCGGCGGTGAGACTGGCGAGCCGCTCGGCATCCTGTGGGTAGAACGCCAGTTTCAGCGGCCGCTCCACTGTGATACGGCGATAACCGAAGGCGGTGGTGGGGAAGATCTTGGCGATCGGGCTCGCCTCGAAACGGCTGGCGAGACGCACTACTTCCTCGATGGCCTCGTCGCTCAATTGCTTACGCTTGGAGCCCAACGACTTACGCATTGGGCTGTGCATGTCGCTGGCGTTGATCAGCAGCACCTTGCCCTTACGCTCGGTCGGTTTGTGGTTCGACAGCACCCAGATATAGGTGGCGATACCGGTGTTGTAGAACATGTCGGTGGGCAGGGCCACCAGGGTATCGAGCAGGTCGTGCTCGAGGATGTAGCGGCGGATCTCGCTCTCGCCGCTACCTGCCCCACCGGTAAAGAGCGGGGAGCCGTTGAGGATGATGCCGATACGAGCACCCTCCGGCTTCATCTTGGCGATAAGATGTTGCAGGAACAAGAGTGAGCCGTCAGAGACACGGGGCAGACCCGCCCCGAAGCGGCCGCTGTGGCCCTTTAGCAGGTGTTCGTCCCTTACTTGCTTCTCGACCTTCTTCCAGTCCACCCCGAATGGTGGGTTGGAGAGGCAGTAGTCGAACTTCTCCTGCGGTAACTGATCATCGGAGAGGGTGTTGCCGAGCTTGATGTTGCTGATATCCTGCCCCTTGATCAGCATGTCGGCCTTGCAGATGGCAAACGACTCGGGGTTGAGCTCTTGCCCAAAGGTGGCAAGTCGTGCCGCCGGGTTCAGCTCGTGCAGATACTCCATGCCGCAGGAGAGGAAGCCGCCGGTGCCAGCGGTGGGATCATAGATGGTTCGCACCACGCCCGCGGTGGTCAGAGCCTCGTCATCGGCCGCAAACACCAGCGAGGTGGTGAGCCTCACGATATCACGGGGGGTGAAGTGCTCACCGGCGGTCTCGTTAGAGCTTTCGGCAAACTTGCGGATCAGCTCCTCGAACACCAGACCCATGTGGTAGTTATCGACGGTCTCGGGGGAGAGATCGACGTTGGCGAAGTTGCGAACCACCTTGTAGAGGAGATCGGCATCTTCCAGCAGATCGATGCTGGCGGCGAAGTTGAAGTGCTCGAACACCTCGAATGCCTCACGGGAAAAGCCCCGCACATAGGCATCCAGGTTGTCACCAATCTGCTTCTCGCCAAGGTTGTCGAGGGTGAGCTTAGCGGTGTTGTAGAAGCTCTGCCCGGCGGCATTGAGCAGCAGCTTATGGCGGGCCAGCTCGGGCATGGCCTTGGTGCTCTCGGCGGTGGCCAACACTTTTTCACGGGTAGGGGCCAGCACGCACTCAAGACGACGCAGGACGGTGAAGGGCAGGATGATGCGGCCATACTGGGACTGTTTGAAATCACCTCGCAGGAGGTCAGCCACCGACCAGATAAGGTTGGCAAGGGATGAGATATTGGTAGTCATGGAAACCCCGTGGGACGCTCGAAATAGCGTGATCCTATCACAGCATCTGGCCTCCAGTCGTGGCCTCGGTGCTGGCTGTGAAAATCTGCCGTTTTTGATTTTCCCGTTTGGCCCGCCAACAAGGGCAAAGGGGCCAATTAGGGTGCTCAATCTGCCGAAATTTCAGCATTTTATAGAACTTTTTCTGTATGAGACTTCGTAGAAAAAGTTCTTAAATCTGCCAAAATTTCAGCAGTTCGGCAGACCTCATATCCCACCTGTTTGGCTGGGCCGGATGGAGGCTATCGACTTAGCAAGGGATGTCACTACATCACCTGTTGTCAATCATTAGAATATTTCATGAATAGCCGTTTTTGCGTTGTTCACAACGAAAACTCGAAATGGGACCTTGGGGAGGAAAAAAGAGGGGTTGTATTGCTTCTGCCGATCCGTATAGTCGGGGTTGTCGGCGGGCAGACGCCCCCGCACATCGCACCTTGGCTCACGCCATAAGCCCTCGGGGGGCGCCAATTACCCGACCTGATTACCGCCGCTTGGAACGCACTCAACCTGATTTTAGTTCCAGCTACGGTCATCGAAGGAGAGACTCCATGTCTCAAACACAACAAGTTGACCTTGAATTTGCCCTGGCCGATGCAGGCCACTCTCTGAATATCGACTTTGCTGCTGTCAAAGAGCAGTTCCCTATTATGGATGTCGCCTCGGCCCTGACCGGGCAAGACGTCAAGAAAGTCGGCTCCAACACCTATCGACTGGATGATGCCAGTTGCCCACTGTGCGGCCATAATGATTGCTTCACCCTCTACCCTGACGACGATAGGTTTAAGTGCTTTAGCTGTGATGAACATGGGGATGTGCTCGATCTAGTCGTCAAGTGCGACAAAGCCCGTAGCCCTGCTGATGCAGCCCGCTTGCTCCTGCTGGGCGAGCTGTCAGTCGCCCCGACCATTCGCAAGGTGGTGAAGCTGGAGCAACCGATCTACACGGCCCCACCTGCTCGCCTGCAAGAGCTCTTCAAGCTCGCCGCCAACCACTATCAGGCTCGCCTAGATTTAGACGAACTGATGGAGCGGCGTGGCCACTCTGAGGAGGTGCTGGTGGGGCTGGATATCGGCTTCTCAGGTGGCCTGAACAAGGCACTTAAGGATGCAGGATTCAGCCAAGAGGAGCGACTGGCCTCCGGTCTGGTCAAGCTTCGCAACAATGCCCCAGATCTGCTTCGTGACTTCTTCCCGAGCGGTGTCTATGTGTTCCCGCACTTCGACCGCAACGGACAAGTCAGCCGCTTCACTTTCAAGGACCCAAACAAGCAGTATCAGTTCCAGTTGCCGAGCCAGCACTGGCTTAACGGGGTGCAGTTCTACGGAGAAGAGAGCCTGAATGCCCCCGGCCCTGTCGCCCTGGTAGAGGGGGAAAATGACCGCCTGTCGCTGGTGGATGCAGGTTGGCCGGGCCCTGTGCTGGCCACCATCGGGACACTGTCACAGACACAGTTAGAGTGGCTGGGGCGTGAGCTGGCTGACAGTGATGTTGTCACCTTCTTCGACACTGATGACGCGGGCGACAAGTACCGCTCAAAGGTGGCCCAACTCGGTCTCAAACTGACCCAAGTAAAGCTGCCGGATAGCGTCAAGGACATCGACGAATACTTGCATGGCGACAACCCCTTGCCTCTGACCGAGCTGGTGGCGGCATTCACCCTAGTTGAGCCTGTGGCCGAAGCCGAAGCCGAAGCCGAAGCCGAAGCCGAAGCCGAAGCCGAAGCCGTTCAGGACGATGATCAGCAGCCGGAAGTAGTCAAGGTCATGCCACGTACTGCCATCTTTGAAAACGAGCTCAACGATTCAGCCAACGCTGAACGGTTCGTGCAGATGCACGGGCATAACCTGAAGTTCGTCCCTGAGTTAGGTGGCTTCATCCACTTCGATGGTACGCACTGGACCCAGAATGACTTGACGCCCATGATCCTTGCTCAAACCGTGGGCAAAGAGATCCAGGAAATCGGACAGATGTTGATCAAGCAGGCGTGCAAGAAAGAGGAGCTGTCTTGGGCCTATGCAGTACTCAGACACGGCTCAAGCAGCCTTAACCGAGCAGGCATTCAGAACATGCTGGAGCTGGCCAAGCCGATGATGACGGCAAGACTGCACGAGCTGAACGCCAATCCGATGCTGTTGGGCACGGCGAACGGTGTCATCGACCTGAAGTCGGGTCGCCTGTTGGCACCGAGACGGGCATTCATGATGACCCACCATAGCCCAGTGGCCTATGACCCGACCGCCACCTGCCCACGATGGGAGCAGTTCATCGACGAGATCTGCTGTGGTAATGCCGAGTACGCTGCCTTCCTGCAACGTTGTGTGGGCTACTGGATCACCGGCCGTACCGACGAACAGCTCCTGTTCTTCCTCCACGGGGGCGGCTGCAACGGCAAGAGTACCTTCATGTCGGTCATTCAGCAGCTGCTGGGAGAGTTCAGTCGGCAGATCAACAGTAACGTCTTGCTGTTCAACCGCAACGGCAATACCGGTCCGAATCCATCACTGACCAAGCTGGTGGATGCACGTCTGGTGGTCGCCAACGAGCTGCCAGAGGGGGCCCGTATGGATGAGAACTTGGTGAAGGCCATGACGGGGGATGACGTGATTGTCGCTCGTGCTCCCTACGCCAAGAAGGAGATGGAGTTCCGCCCATCCTTCTCTCTGGTGATGGTGGGTAACCACAAGCCCGAGATCCGCGATACCAGCAATGGCATGTGGCGTCGGATGCTGATGCTGCCCTTCAATGCCTCCTTCACGAAGGAACAGCTGGACCCAATGCTGATGGAGAAGCTGCGGGCCGAGATGCCCGGCATTCTGAATTGGGCCATCCAGGGCTGCCAGATGTGGCAAGAGCAGAGGCTCAAGGCATCGATTCCTGCTCGTCTCAAGCAGGATGTCGAGACCTACCGTGCCGAGTCAGATATGGTTGGCTGCTTCCTTGAAGAGTGCACCCAGGCCAGAGCAGGGGCCAAAGTGCCCATGAGCGAGGTCTATGCGGCCTACAGCCGCTGGGCACAGCAGAACGGTGAATGGGCCATGAAGAAACATGCCCTCAAGAAGAAGCTGTTAGAAAAGGGCTATCTGATCCCCCGCTATAACAGCAAGGACACCATCATCGGGTTGACCCTGCTCGATAGCGAGATGGCGGACATGACGGTCTCAACCCACCGGGAGCAGCCGGAGCCAGGAGCGAACTACACTGTGTGACGAATGGGGGGCCTGCGGGCCCCTCTGCTGTTTTTGATTTCCCCGTTTTGCCCGCCAACAAAGGCAAAGGGCACAAAACGAGCAGTCAATCTGCTGAAAATTCAGCATTTTATAGAACTTTTCCTGTATGAGGCTTCGTAGAAAAAGTTCTTAAAAATGCCAAAATTTCAGCATCTCGGCAGACCCACCCTTCCCATTATCCGGCATCAGCAAAGGATGAGAGAGCCGCCTCTATCACCTCATGGAGCTTATCCAGCGAGACATCCCCTCCGTATCGGTCATAGCTGATCGCCCCGTTGGTGTGACCCAAGATCGCCGCCGCATACTGCAATGGCACACCGTGATCTTTGAGGGCTGTCCCCACGGTATGCCGCAGGCTGTGGAAATCCTTGTCGACGGGGCGATGGCGGCTAAACCACTGCACCCACAGGTGGCTGTATCCATCCTGGCGATGTGGCAGTTCAGGGAAGAGTCGCCCTCCTGCTCGCCCCTTCACAAACTCGATGAAACCGCTCTGGAGCAGATACCGATGGAGAGGAACAAGGCGTGCACTGTTGGCCGTCTTGAGTTTCTGGTCTGGCCGTCCACTGCGAATATTCAGGCACCATATACCGTCAACCTGTTGCACATCATCGGCATAGAGCTGGCAGATCTCGTTGGCTCGAGCCCCGGTGAACAGCCCCAGCAGAGCAATCCACCTGCGGTGGGGCTCCTGCTGCTTAGTCCACCCGATAAACTTGCGACGTTCTTCCGCTGTGTACCCACTTCGTGAGTTCACCTCCTTGGCTCGCTGCAGCTTCAATCCGGCGAAGTGGTTGATGACCCCATCCTGATGGTTAGCCAGCCAGTTAAACAGCAGGGAGAGCTTCTGGAGATACTTGTTGATGGTGGTCGGACTCTTGCCGGAGTTCAGCAGGCCCTCCTTGAACTTGACCACATCAGCCTTGCTATAGCCTGCCGCTGGCTTGTCGCCGAGTGCCTCGATAAAGGAGCCAATGTAGTTCTTCTGGTTACTGAGCTCTTTCGGTGCCCAGGAGAGGGCCTTCTCTTTCAGATAGCGGTCACACGAGACCGACAGCAGCGGAGCAAGCGGTTTGGCCGCCGGAGTCATCGGCTGGGCTACTGATTGCTCATGTGGGGCAACATTGACGTCTGCAGGCAACTGAATGGGCTTGGGTCTGGAACGCACACAGGCAAGCAGCTTCGCAACAGCTGCACGGGCCGTCAGCTTGTCTCGGGTATGCAGGGATTTTTTGATCTCTTTACGACGACCACAGGGGAGCGTGGTGACTTTCCGGTAATACCAGATGCCGTGGGGACTGAGCCAGAGATTCATCGATGAGCTCCTTGTCGTCCACACAAAGTGGATGACCAAGGGCTTTAGGAGGCTAACTTATTGATTTTCAGAAACAGGTGGTGGCCCCACCAGCCACATCCCGGCACTCGAGTCCCCCGCCTTGGCTGCTACCTTCCGGTCCTGACCAGGTTGACGAGTTATCAATGCGAGAGGACCAATGGGACCACCGGCGAGGAGAATAGGCAAACTGGCCTGCCAATGCAATGGCTTTCTGCCAGGAGACGAACCGTTCGCCTTATTTTTCAACAATCTGCCGAATGGATCAGCTAAACAGCATGAATTTGGCCCCCACCACCAACATCAGCAGGGCGAACGCCTGCTTGAGCCGCTTGGGAGAGAGGCGATGGGCCAGCTTGGCGCCGACGCGGGCAAACTGGGTGCTGGTGAGCACTATGCCAAGCAGGGCCGGCAGATAGATGTAGCCGACACTCCACTCGGGCAGATCGGCGTGACCCCAGCCGGCATAGAGGTAGCTCAGGCTGCCCGCCAGGGCGATGGGCATGCTGCAGGCGGCGGAGGCCGCCACGGCGTTGCGCATGGGCACCGAGTTCCAGCTGAGGTAAGGCACCGTCATGGAGCCACCCCCTATGCCAAACAGCGCCGAGAGCCAGCCGATGACGGTGCCCGCAATGCTGGTGCCGACCGGCCCTGGCATCTGGCGCTCCGCCTTGGGCTTGAGGTTCAGTCCCATCTGCAGGGCCATGGTCCAGGCGAAGCAGCCGATGATGATGTTGAGGGTGCTGGCGCTGAGCTGGCTGGCGGTCAGGCCACCGAGCCAGGCGCCGATGAACATGCCCGCCCCCAGGCGTCGGATCATCACCCAGTCGACGGCCCCCGCCTCCTGATGTGCCCGCAGGGAACTGAAGCCGGTGAAGATCATGGTTGGCAGGGAGGTACCAAGCGCGAGGTGGGTAATGATCTCCGGGGCCACCCCCTGGGCATGAAAGCTGAGTACCAGCACAGGCACTATGATGAGCCCGCCACCGATCCCGAACAGTCCCGCCAGCATGCCCGCGAAGGCCCCCAACACCAGATAACCCACAAACAGCATAAAAATTCCTTATATAGCTAAATGGCGGTCTAGTTGACCGCCATTTCCCATAAAAAAAGAGATGGCGTCATGCCATCTCTTTATTGTGCCGATTAATGCAGGGGAATGGTACCGTCCATCACCTTGTAGAAGGCCAGCACGGCGCAGCCGAGCAGGGCTGCCGTCATCCCGCGTTCCAGCCGGTTGAGGCTGCGCAGGCCATGGTGCTGGCGCGCCTTCCAGTAGATGAAGATGCCGGGGCTGTAGAGTAGCGCCACCAGCAGCAGGTACTCCACCCCGGCGGCATAGACCAGCCAGCAGCCGTAGACGGTGGCCACCAGGGCCAGCAGCAGATCACGCTTGCGCTGATGGGGCTGGTGCTCGTAGGTGGTGCCCTGCAGCGCCAGCTTGAGGCCATAGGCGCCGGAGAAGACGTAAGGCACCAGAGCCGCCGAGGTGGCGATGTTGACCAGCGCCAGGTAGGTGCTGCTCTGGAAGTAGATGATGATGAGGAAGGCCTGCACCAGACAGGTGGAGCACCACAGCGACACCTGGGGCGAGCCGTTCTTGTTCTCCTTGGCGAACCAGGCCGGGAAGACCCCTGTCTTGCCTGCGATATAGGGTACTTCCGCCGCCAGTACTGTCCAGCTCAGCAGGGCCCCCATCACGGAAATCACCAGACCGATGTTGATGAGCCAGGCGCCCCAGGGACCGACCACGGCTTCCAGGATCATGGCGGTGGAGGGATTCTTCAGGGCCGCCAGCTGCGGCTGGTTCATCACGCCGAGGGAGAACAGGGTCACCATGACGTAGAGCGCCAGGGCGCCGAGCAGCGCCAGTACGGTGGCACGGCCTACATCCTTGCGATGACGGGCACGGGCGGAGACCACCACGGCCCCCTCGATGCCGATGAAGACCCAGAGCGTCACCTTCATGGTGGACTTGACCTGATCCATCACGGAGCCAAGTTCGGTGTTGCCCTGCCCCCAGATGTCCAGGGTGAAGGTCTCCATGTTGAATGCGAGCAACACGGCGACGCAGAAGACGATGAGGGGCACCATCTTGGCGATGGTGGTGACTATGTTCACCAGGGCCGCCACCTGGATGCCGCGCAGCACCAGGGCGTGCACCGACCAGATGAGGAGGGAGGCGAGCGTGATGGCGACCGGGGTGTTGCCGTCGCCGAAGATGACGTTGTCCGGGGTGTCGAAGAAGTAACTCAGGGCGCTGAATACCACGATGGCGTAGGAGACGTTGGCCAGCAGCTGGCAGAGCCAGTAGCCCCAGGCGGCGTTGAAGCCGACGAAATCACCGAAACCGGCTTTGGCGTAACTGAAGATGCCCCCGTCGAGATCCGGGCGACGCATGGAGAGGTTCTGGTAGACCAGGGCGAGGCAGATCATGCCGATCCCGGTGATGGCCCACCCCAGGGCGACGGCCCCGGCGCTGGCGTGCGCTGCGATGTTTTGTGGCAGACTGAAGACCCCGGCACCGACCATGGAGCCGATCACCAGCGAAATGAGGGCGCCGAGCCCTAGTTTCTTGTCCATCTCAAACCTGTTTTATTAAGCGGCGACTGAGCATCCGTATTCATACAGCGCGCGATATGGGAGGGGTGATAAATCCGTACCCCGTGAAAAAGGCGGCAACTATATTGCATGACTATTCCGACCGCAATCCTTCGCAGTGCCAATCACACACCGCCTTGACCGCGCGCAATTCTACAGCACTCACTCACCCGGCCTGTGAGCTGGTTCAAATTCAGAAAGACCCGTTGATCTTTCATGTTTTTCCATGATGTCAGCCCTGTTTTTCAAAGAAGCCCTGCATGCCCATGCAGTGTGCCACCTTGGGCGTCAGGCAGGTCTTTTGGGTCAAACTGCAATAAAAATGCCCCTGTGCCAGTGGCAAGGGGCAGTCGCGGATCACCGCCGGGGTTAGAGTCGCAGGCCACCGTCGAGATCGATGATCCGGCCGGACAGGTAGTCGTTGGCGAGGATGAATTGCACGGTCTGGGCCAGTTGCTCCCCCTGCCCCAGGGCGCCAACCGGAATGGCCTGCTGCATCCGGGCCATGGCTTCGGGCTTCATGGCCGCCGTCATGTCGGTGGCAAAGACCCCGGGGGCTATGCCCATCACCCGGATGCCGTGGCGGGCCAGTTCGCGCCCCCAGGTCACCACCAGGGAGGCGACCCCCGCCTTGCTGGCGGCATAGTTGCTCTGACCTATATTGCCGGCGCGGGCGATGGAGGAGATGTTGATGATGACGCCCCCCTGCCCCCCTTTCGCCATCAAGGCCGCTCCCTCGCGTCCACAGAGGAAGGTACCGGTGAGATTGACGTCGATGACAGCCTGCCACTGGGACAGGCTCATCTTCTCCACCAGTTCCCCCTCTTTCATCTTGATGAGCATGCCATCCCGCAATATGCCGGCGCAATTGACGAGGCCATGCAGGGCGCCCAATTGCTCCTCCATGGCGGCAAAGGTCGCCTCCACCTCGGGTTCATCCGCCACGTTGCAGACGAACAGGGCGCAGCGACCATCCCGGCTGCGCACCTCGGCCTCGGTCACCTCCAGATCGGCACGGTTGACGTCAATCAGCGCCAGCACGGCACCCTGACTGGCCAGACGCAGGGCGATGGCGCGACCGAGCCCCCGCCCGGCCCCCGTGATGGCGATGACTTTTTCTGTGATATCCATAAATGCTCCTTATTGCCTGGACCCGGATGACGGGATGACGAATGAAAGGCAGGATCCCGCGTCACATCGCGCCGGACTTGTCCTGGGATTTATCCAGATAGAGCTCGAGAATGCTGGAGAAATCCTTGCTCTCCCGGCTTTGGCTTGCGTGCAGGTTGAACAGGTTGCGGGCCAGTGCCCCCATGGGCACGGCGCTGTGGGCGTGCTCGGCCAGCGCCATGGCAAGCCCCAGATCCTTGACCATCAGCCGGGTCATGAAGCCCCCCTCATACCCGCGCGACGCGGGGGCGTTCTCCATCACCCCGGGCCAGGGGTTGTAGCGTTCCAGGCTCCAGTTGTTGCCCGAGCTCTTGCCCATGATGATGGAGAGGACGCCCGGATCCAGCCCCTCCTTGACCCCGAGCGCCAGCGCCTCGGCGGTGCCCGCCATGTGGATGGCGAGCAGCATGTTGTTGCACATCTTGGCGATCTGGCCCGCCCCGAGCGCCCCGGCATGGAACAGGTTCTGCCCCATGCAGGCCAGGATGGGCCTGGCCGCTTCAAAATCGGCGGACTCGCCACCGACGATAAAGGTAAGGGTGCCCGCCGCGGCGCCGGTCACACCGCCCGAGACGGGGGCATCGAGGAAGCGGATGCCGCGCGCCTTCGCCGCGTCTCCCACCGCGCGGGCCGAGGCCACGTCTATGGTGGAGCAGTCGATCACCTGCGCCCCCGCCGGCAGCGCTCCCAGCAGATCCTGGCCGCCCCCCTCCGACAGCCAGAGTCCGCGCACATGCTCACCAGCCGGCAGCATGCTGATGGCCAGATCGCAGCCGGTGACCGCCTCGCGGGCATCCCCGGCAGCGATACAGCCAGCGGCGATCGCCTTGGCGACACTCTCCGGCATCAAGTCAAACACGCGCACGGCGTGGCCCGCCCTGGCCAGGTTCGCGGCCATGGGCCCCCCCATGTTGCCGAGCCCGATAAATCCAATCCTTGTCATCAGTTTGCTCCTTGCTCCGTTCGTAATCCGGCCTCTCGGCCAGTGCATCCCTTGCCTGGCAGCGCTGGCCCCTCAGCAGGCCAGGGGATTTTTCCCCTCGGGCCAGCGATAGAAATCGTCGAGCCAGTCGGCACCGGGCCGGGGCGGCTGCCAGCGGGGGGATTTGTCCTTGTCGATGAGCAGTGCCCGCACCCCTTCCACGAAATCCCCCTTGAGCACGCAGTTGACCGAGAGCGCCAGTTCGTCGGCAAACACCTCGGCCAGCGACTGGCGACGTGCCGCCCAGTACTGGCGCCACAGGATGGCGCGACTGATGGGGCTGCCGGTGCGACAGGTGTCGCGAGCCTGCGTCAGGCTCCCTTCGCCAAGGGCGGGATCGAAGACGGCATGGTTCAACCTGTCCAGCACCCCTTGCAGGGAGCGTCCGGCCAGCAGGTCATGGATCCTGGCCTGATGAGGCAGGATCACGGGGGCTGGTAACTGCTCGCGGGCCTCGGCGTGCAACCCGCCCAGCAGTTGATCTATCTGCTCACGTGGATCCTCTTTGGCAGCCCAGTCGAGGGTGGCGAGCCGTGGCAGCAGCTCGGCCCGCTCGCGGCTGGCCATGGCGTGATCCGCCAGCCCCAGCCCCAGAGCATCCGTCCCGTTGAAGCGGGCGCCGGTGAGCCCGAGCCAGAGTCCGAGTCGCCCCGGCATCCGGCTCAAGAACCAGCTGGCGCCCACGTCCGGGTAGAGACCTATGGTCACCTCCGGCATGGCAAACAGGCTCTTCTCGGTCACCACCCGAAAATCGGCACCGGCGAACAGGCCTATGCCGCCCCCCATGCAGATGCCATCCGCCACGCAGACAAGGGGCTTGGTGTAACGGTGGATGTGGTGATCGAGCCGGTATTCCTGCTCAAAAAAATCGCGGGCATAGGCAAAGAGCGCCTGTTCGCTCTCTTCCTGCCGGCGGTAATAGAAGGAGCGAATGTCGCCCCCGGCGCAAAACGCCTTCTCCCCGGCCCCCTGCAACAGCACGCAGACGATGGCAGGATCTTGCTCCCACGCCGTGAGTGCCTCTTGCAGGCGCTGGATCATCGGCAGGCTCAGGGCATTGAGAGAGGCGGGGCTGTCGAGCGTCAAGACACCGATGAGGTACCCGTCCGCCGTGGGATGGGTTGCGACGCGCACGGGGTCAGTCATGGGACTCTCCACTGGGTTTGTCATAGTGCCAGCAGGGGGCCCGCTTCTCCAGGAAGGCGACCACCCCTTCGCGCTGGTTGGCATCGTCAAACAACGCGAGGAACAGGCTGCGCTCCAGCGGCAACGCCGCATCTCTATGGCCGCTGCGCCCCTGGTTGATGAGGCGCTTGCAGGCACGCAGGGCGCTCGGGCTCTGGCGCTCCACCCGCTGCGCCATCTGCTGCGCCGCCGTCCAGGCGTGTCCTTCGGTCACCACCTCCTCCACCAGCCCCATCTCGTAGGCCAGGGTGGCACTCACCTTCTCGCCGCACAGGATCATCCGCTTGGCCCAACCCGGGCCCACCAGCTCGGTGAGACGCTGGGTACCGCCGGCGCAAGGCAGCAAGCCCACCGACGCCTCCGGCAGTCCCAGCAGCGCCTGCTGCTCGGCGATGCGAATGTCGCAGGCCAGCGCCACTTCCAGCCCGCCTCCCATGGCAAAGCCATTGATGGCGGCGATGCTGACGCCGTGGAAGCGGGCCAGCGCCTCGAAGGCACGACCAAAGGCTTCTGCCACTTCGCGAGCGTGCTCCAGGTCGCCGTCGGCAAACATCTTGAGATCGGCGCCAGCGCAGAAGAACTTGTCCCCCGCCCCGCGGATCACCAGCGCCACCACGTCGGGGCGACCATCCAGCTCCACCATCATCTGCAGGAAGGCCTGCAGGCTGGCCAGAGTCCAGGTGTTGGCAGGCGGGTGGTCGAGGGTGATGTAGGCCACGTGACCGTGATATTCGAGCCTGATCCTTGTCATTGCATTGTCCTTGTCAATAAACCTGCTGCCATGATGACAGGGTTGAATGGCGCCTAAATTCGGCTGGTTCACAAAGCCTGACGACGGCACTGCATCCGTCAGAGAGAATGCCCCCCTACTCCAGCGACAGACCCGGGTCTCCCAGCAGGCGGCGGGCGATGATCAGCCGCATCACTTCGTTTGTGCCTTCCAGAATACGGTGTACCCGGGTGTCGCGCAGGTAACGCTCGAGGGGGTATTCGCGGATATAACCATAGCCACCAAAGAGTTGCAGAGCCTCATCGCAGACGCGATAGCCCACGTCGGTGGCAAAGCGCTTGGCCATGGCGCACCAGGCGCTCTTGTCCGGGCTGCCGCTGTCGAGCTTGGCGGCGGCCTGGCGCACCAGCAGGCGGGCGGCGGCGAGCTCGGTGGCCATGTCGGCGAGGCGGAACTGCACGCTCTGGAATTCGCTGATCGGGTGTCCGAATTGCTGGCGCTGCTGCACATGGGCCAGGGCGTCGTCGAGGGCCTGCTGGGCCGTTCCCACCGAGCAGGTGGCGATGTTGATGCGCCCGCCGTCCAGCGCCTGCATGGCAAACCTGAAGCCCTCCCCCTCCTGCCCCAGGCGGTAGCGGGCGGGAATGCGAACCCCGTTGAAGGCGACCTCCCGGGTGGGCTGGCTGTTCCAGCCCATCTTCTTCTCCGCCTTGCCGTAGACAACCCCCTGGCTGTCGGCGGGCACCATAAAGGCAGAGATCCCTTTCGCCCCCTCGCCACCGGTGCGAGCCATCACCACCAGCACGTCGGTACTGCCGGCCCCCGAGATGAAGACCTTGCTGCCCTCGATTAGATAATCATCGCCATCGCGCACGGCGCGGGTCTTGAGGGCGGCGGCATCCGATCCCGCCCCCGGCTCGGTGAGGCAGTAAGAGCCCAGCAGCTCGCCGCTGGCAAGCTTCGGCACCCACTCTGCCGCCACCTCGGCCGGCAGCCAGGTGCCCAGCATCCAGCTCACCATGTTGTGGATGGTCAGATACGCCGTGGTGGAGGTGCAGCCCATGGCCAGACGCTCGAAGACCAGACTGGCGTCGAGCCGCGGCAGGGCCAGCCCGCCGTACTGCTCCGGGGTGTAAAGGCCGCAAAAGCCGAGCGCAGCCGCCTCCTTGATGGTGGCAACGGGGAACTCGTGCTCTTTGTCCCAGCGGGCGGCGTGAGGTTTGAGCGCCTCGTTGGCAAAGGCGGTGGCGGCCTCCATGTAGGCCTGCTGATCCTCGGTCAGGGTAAAGTCCATCTTGTTCGCTTCCTTGTGCTTGTTCGTTCAATCCGAGTGCCCGGTGCCATGGCCCGGACATCATTTGCTGCATCCCGCCGTCAACGCAGGTGGATAGTCATGTTGGGGCCGCTGGGAATGTCCTCGTCGAACCAGCGCTCGGTCACCGTCTTGGTCTCGGTGTAGAAGCGCACCGCCTGCTTGCCGTAGGCGTGCAGATCCCCGTAGAAGGAGCCACGCCAGCCGGTGAAGGAGAAGAACGGCAGCGGCACCGGGATGGGCACGTTGATCCCCACCTGGCCCACCGCCACCTCGTGACGGAACTTGCGGGCCGCGGCGCCGCAGCCGGTGAAGATCGAGGTGCCATTGCCGTAGGGGTTGGTGTTGATGAGGGTCAGCGCCTCGTCCAGGCTCTCCACCTCCAGGCAGGCAAGCACGGGGCCGAAGATCTCCTCCTGGTAGATGCGCATCCTGGGGGTCACGCCGCGAAACAGGGTGGGTCCCACCCAGTTGCCCACCGGGTAGCCGGGCACGTCACAGAAGCGGCCGTCCAGCAGGCACTCGGCCCCTTCCTCAATGCCTGCTTCGATCAGCCCCTCGACTCGTACCTTGGCTTCCGGGCTGATAAGAGGGCCGTAGGCCGCCTGTGGATCGTGCCAGACCCCGGGTTTCACCTTGGCAAACTCGGTGGCAAGCTCCGGGATCCAGTCGCGGGCACTGCCCACGAAGACCGCCACGCTGATGGCCATGCAGCGCTGACCGGCGGCGCCCACCCCTGCTCCCACCAGATTGCTCAGCACCTGCGCCTTGTTGGCATCCGGCATGATCACCATGTGGTTCTTGGCACCGACGAAGCACTGGGCGCGCTTGAGGTGTTCGGTGGCGGTGCGATAGACGTGCGCCCCGACCCGGGCCGAGCCGACGAAGCTGACCGCCTTCACATCCGGATGACTCAGCAGCGCATCCACCTGCTCGGCGCCGCCGTGCACCACCGAGAGGATGCCCGCTGGTGCCCCCGCCTCGGTGAACAGCTCGGCCAGGCGCATGGGGGTCAGGGGATCCTGCTCGGAAGGCTTGAGTACAAAGCCGTTGCCGCAAGCCACCGCCAAAGGGAACATCCACAGCGGTATCATGGCCGGGAAGTTGAACGGCGTGATGCCGACACAGACCCCCAGCGGCTGCACCCAGGAGTGGCCATCCACCCGGCGCGCCACGTTGCCCATGGTCTCCCCCATGGTCTGGCTGGCAATGCCGCAGGCCTGCTCCACCACCTCGATGCCGCGCCAGACGTCCCCCTTGGCATCCGCCAGGTTCTTGCCGGTCTCCCGGGCCAGCAGGGTCGCCAACTCGTCATGATGGACTTTCAGCAGATGCTGATAGTTGAACATGACCCGGGCCCGCTCGGGGGCCGGTACCTCTCGCCACAGCAGGTAGGCCTGCTGGGCGCGGCGCACCGCCAGCTCCACTTCCTCGGCGGTGGCCCTCGGCACCCGCGCCAGCAGGCTCTGATCCGCCGGGTTGGTCACCTCGATCCAGGCCTCGCTCGCGGAGGAGTACGCCTCGCCGCCAATATAGAGCGGCAGATCGCCGTACTGGGTGTGGTATTGGCTCATGCCGCACTCTCCTTGGCTGCACACTGGCTGGCACTACGCCAGGCCCCCTCAGGCAGACCGGCAGGCCGGATGCACTCGCTGCTCATCTTGCTCACTCCTTGTGTTTGCCCGCACGGGGAATGCCCCTTGCAGTCGGCACTCAACGAATTTACCTTAGACTAACAATTCATTTACGTTTACGCTAACGTAAACTTAAATCACAAATGGACTGACCAGTTAACCCTCCTTTTTCGGGAGCGTGGCACCGGTGAGCACCACAAACCAAGGAGAGCAAGGATGCATGCCCTGATGGATGAAACCCTCCGCGCCCTGACCGAGCAGGTCGAGGCCTTCTGCCAGCAAGTCATAGCGCCGCGCGCCGCCGAGATTGACCAGAGCAACGCCTTCCCGCGCGACCTCTGGCCACAGATGGGTGAGCTCGGGTTGCACGGCATTACGGTGGCGGAAGAGTATGACGGGGTGGGCCTCGGCTATCTGGCCCATGTGCTGGTGATGGAGCAGGTGAGCCGCGCCAGCGCCTCGGTCGGCCTCTCCTACGGCGCCCACTCCAACCTCTGCATCAACCAGATCCACCGCCACGGCACCCCTGATCAGAAGGCCCGCTATTTACCTGATCTGGTCAGTGGCAAGCACGTGGGGGCCCTTGCCATGAGCGAACCGGGGGCCGGCTCCGACGTGGTCAGCATGCGCCTGACCGCCGTGCGCGAGGGCGATCACTTCGTGCTCAATGGCAACAAGATGTGGATCACCAACGGTCCGGATGCCGACACCTTCGTCATCTATGCCAAGACCGATCCGGCCGCCGGGGCCAAGGGGATCTCCGCCTTCATCGTCGAGGCGGGCACCCCGGGATTCACCACGGCCCAGAAGCTCGACAAGCTCGGCATGCGCGGCTCCAGCACCTGCGAGCTGGTGTTCGACCACTGCGCCGTGCCGGCAGAGAACCTGCTCGGCGCCCTGCACGGCGGGGCCCGGGTGCTGATGAGCGGTCTCGACTACGAGCGGGTGGTGCTGGCCGCCGGCCCCCTTGGCATCATGCAGGCCTGCATGGACGTGGTGCTGCCCTATGTGCGCGAGCGCAAGCAGTTCGGCCAGGCCATAGGGGACTTCCAGCTGGTGCAGGGCAAGCTCGCCGACATGTATACCCGGCTCGCCAGCAGCCGCGCCCTGGTCTATTCGGTGGCAAGCGCCTGCGACCAGGACCACACCAGCCGCAAGGATTGCGCCGCCGCCATCCTCTTTGCCGCCGAGAACGCCACCCAGATGGCGCTCGATGCCATCCAGTTGCTCGGCGGTAATGGCTATATCAACGAATACCCCACCGGTCGTCTGCTGCGGGACGCCAAGCTCTACGAGATAGGCGCCGGCACCTCCGAGATCCGCCGCTGGCTCATCGGCCGCGAGCTGATGGGAGATAACGCATGATGCTGCTCCCTTTGTCACCTGCCATCGGCAACAACAACCAGATGGGAGAGATCGCATGAGCCAGATCCACTCCCGCCTGGATACCACCAGCGCCGAGTTTGCCGCCAACAGGGCAGCGATGCAGGGGCTGGTCGAGGATCTCAACGCCCGCCTCGCCGAGATAGCCCTGGGCGGTGGCGTGGCCAACAACGCCCGCCATCAGGGGCGTGGCAAGCTGTTGCCCCGCGAGCGCATCAACCAGCTGCTGGACCCTGGCTCCCCCTTCCTCGAGCTCTCGGCGCTGGCCGCCTGGCAGGTCTATGACGAGCCGGTGCCCGCCGCCGGCATCATCACCGGATTGGGCCAGATTGCGGGCCGGCTCTGCCTGCTGGTGGTGAACGACGCCACCGTCAAGGGAGGCACCTATTACCCGCTCACGGTGAAAAAGCACCTGCGCGCCCAGGCTATCGCCGAGCGGCTGCGCCTGCCCTGCCTCTATCTGGTGGATTCCGGCGGTGCCTTCTTGCCAATGCAGGATGAGGTGTTCCCCGACCGGGACCATTTTGGCCGCATCTTCTATAACCAGGCCCGCATGTCGGCCCAGAACATCCCCCAGCTGGCCGTGGTGATGGGGCTGTGTACCGCAGGCGGCGCCTACGTGCCCGCCATGGCGGACGAGTCAATCATGGTCAGGGAACAGGCCACCATCTTTCTGGCGGGCCCGCCGCTGGTCAAGGCCGCCACCGGCGAGGAGATCAGCGCCGAGGCCCTGGGGGGCGCCCTGGTGCACTGCGCCCACTCCGGGGTGGCCGATCACCTGGCCGAGGACGATGCCCATGCCCTGGCCATCGCCCGCACCCTGGTTGGCAATCTTGGGGATCCCCCCTCGCAATCGAGAGATGTTCCGGTGTTGGACTTCGCAAGCTCAGCACCAACCTACGACGAACCGCTCTATCCCATCGAGGAGCTCTACGGCCTGGTGGGCACCAGCCTCAAGCGCCCCTACGACGCCCGGGAACTCATCGCCCGCCTGGTGGATGGATCCGTGTTCGATGAATTCAAGTCGCTGTTCGGCACCACGCTGGTCACTGGGTTTGCCCGCATCCAGGGCATGCCCGTGGGGATCCTCGCCAACAACGGCGTGCTCCACAGCGACAGCGCCCAGAAAGGGGCCCACTTCATCCAGCTGTGCAACAAGCGCGCCATTCCCCTGCTGTTCCTGCAGAACATCACCGGCTTCATGGTGGGCAGCCAGGCGGAAAAGGAGGGGATCGCCAAGCACGGTGCCAAGCTGGTCACCGCCGTGGCCTGCAGCCGGGTGCCCAAAATAACCCTGATCGTCGGGGGCAGCTTCGGCGCCGGCAACTACGGCATGTGCGGCCGCGCCTATGAGCCCGATTTTCTGTTCAGCTGGCCCAACAGCCGCATCTCCGTCATGGGGGGCGAGCAGGCGGCCAACGTGCTGGTGCAGGTGCGTCGGGACAAGCTGGCGGCCGACGGCAAGACCCTGGACGAGCAGGAGGCGGATGCCATCCGCGCCCCGGTCATCGCACAGTATGAATGCCAGGGTCACCCCTACTACGCCAGTGCCCGTCTCTGGGACGATGGCGTGATCGATCCTGCCCAGAGCCGCACCGTGCTGGCCCTGGCGCTGGCCGCTTGCCAGGGAGCCAATCCCGGGCCCGAGCAATACGGCATCTTCCGGATGTAAGGAGTTCGACATGTCCGACCCACTGTACAATGACCCCCTGGCAGGCTGTCGGCTGGAGCGCCACGGTCCGCTGGTTGAGCTGGTGTTGGCACGCCCCGCCCGCCACAACGCCCTCGACGCCGATCTGATGCAGGAACTGCTCGATTGCCTCGATGATCTGGCCCATCGCCACGGCCAGCCGCTGGCAGAACGTCCCCACGTCCTGCTGCTGCGGGCAGAGGGCCGGCACTTTTGTGCTGGCGCCGACCTCAACTGGATGCGCAACCAGCTTCAGGGCGACTTCGATCCCACCTCGTTTGAAAAGAACCGGGAAGATGCCCGGGTACTGGCCAGGCTGATGCAAGCCCTGGACGAGCTCCCCTTCCCCACCGTGGCGCTGGTGCAGGGGGCGGCCTATGGCGGTGCCCTCGGTCTGCTCTGTGCCTGTGACATCGTACTGGCCAGCGACGACGCCCGCTTCTGTCTCTCAGAGGTGAGCCTGGGGCTGGTACCTGCGGTGATCAGCCCCTATGTGGTACGCGCCATGGGAATGCGTCAGGCCCGCCGCTACATGCTGAGTGCCGAGCCCTTCGATGCCATCACTGCCTGCCGCCTCAACGTGGCGCACCGGCTCTGCACGCCGGATCAGCTGCTCTCGGAGGGCCGGGCCTTGGGCATGCGGCTGTGCCGCAACGGCCCGGAGGCGATGAAGGAGACCAAGCGGCTGCTGGCCGCCATCGAACACCAGCCCGGTCATCAGCACGAAGAGATCACCGTCGAGACCATAGCCCGGGTACGGGTCGGACTCGAAGCCCAGGAGGGGATGCAGGCCTTCTTCGACAAGCGCCCCCCCAGCTGGCGCCCCCGTTTCAAGGATGAAACATGACTCAATACCAGCCCATCAAACGCCTTCTTGTCGCCAACCGCGGCGAGGATAACCGGGGGGCGGAGCAACGCCTTGCCCCCCTCGATCTCTTCATGAACGAGTTTGCCTTTATTCACCAGGAGCAGACATGACACATCAGGCTCCCATCAAACGCCTGCTGATCGCCAATAGAGGCGAAATCGCCGTGCGCATCATCCAGACCGCCCGCCGCCTCGGTATTCACACCATAGCCCTCTACTCGGACGCCGACGCTCGCGCCATGCATGTGCGGGAAGCGGACGAGGCCTGGCACCTGGGGCCCGCCCCCGCACGGGAAAGCTACCTCGACGCGGCCAAGGTGCTGAAGATTGCCAACGCGGCCGAGGCCGACGCCGTGCACCCCGGCTACGGTTTTCTGTCGGAGAACAGCAACTTTGCCAGCGCCTGCACCAGCCAGGGGCTGCGCTTTATCGGCCCAAGTGGCGCCGCCATCCTCGCCATGGGGGACAAGTCCGGCGCAAAGGCGCTGATGCAGGCGGCCGGCGTCCCCGTGCTGCTCGGCTATCACGGCGCAGATCAAGGAGCGGCGCTGCTGCGTGATCAGGCACACCTGGTCGGCTTCCCGCTCCTTATCAAGGCCGCCAGCGGTGGCGGCGGCAAGGGGATGCGCCGGGTCGAACAGCCAGGCGAGTTTGACGCCGCGTTGGCGGCGGTGAAACGGGAAGCCCTGGCCGCCTTCGGGGATGACAGGGTGCTGCTCGAGCGCTACCTCCCCCGGGCCCGCCATGTGGAGGTGCAGATCTTCGCCGATACCCTCGGCAACGCCATCTATCTGGGGGACAGGGACTGCTCCTTGCAGCGCCGCCATCAGAAAGTAATAGAAGAAGCCCCCGCGCCGGATATAGCACCCACGCTTCGCCGCGCCATGGGCGAGGCCGCCGTGGCCGCCGCCCGGGCCATCGACTATGTAGGGGCCGGTACCATCGAATTTCTGCTGTGCGGGGACGAGTTCTTCTTCATGGAGATGAACACACGGTTGCAGGTGGAGCACCCGGTCACCGAGGCCGTCACCGGCCAGGATCTGGTGGCCTGGCAGTTGGCGGTCGCCGAGGGCAAGCCGCTGCCGCTGACTCAGGAAGAGGTAGTGCTGCGCGGCCATGCGGTGGAGGCGCGCCTCTACGCCGAGGACGTCGGGGCAGGCTTCTTGCCCGCCAGCGGTCCCATCCAGTGGCTGCACTGGCCACAGGGGGTGCGCATCGACACCGGCGTCGCCGCTGGCGATGAAGTCAGCCCCTATTACGATCCCATGATCGCCAAGCTGGTCGCCCACGGCCAGAGCCGGGCCGAGGCCTTCGCCAGGCTGGCCGATGCCCTGGCGGCCCTGAGTCTCGGCCCCCTGGTGCACAACGGCCCGCTGCTGCTGCGCCTGTGCGAGGAGCCGGACGTACTGGCCATGGCACACCACACCCAGTGGCCCATTCCGACCGAATCGCTGGCCACCCCGACCCTCGCCTGGCCGCTCGCCACCCTCTGGCTCGCCAGCCGCACCGGCCCCTCCCCCTGGCAGCAGGCCCCCGGTTTTCGGCTGGGCGACCTCAGAAGCCTGACGGCGGCGGTGCGGATCGGCGAAGAGGCCCGGGTGCTGACCCTTGCCGAGCGCGCCGGTCGGCTCACATGGCAAGGGGAAACCTACCCTTATGAGCTGGGCACTGATTTTGTCCGCCTGCAGCGGGCGGGCCGCTGGGTACGCTGCCCCGTCATCCCGGCGGCAGAGGGCGCTTTCGTGCTGCAGCTGGATGGCCGGCGCATTCCGTTCGCCGCCGATGATCAACGCCACAGACCGCATCATGATCACGACGCGGCCCAGGGCGCCGTGGCCCCCATGCACGGCATGGTGGTGGCACTGCTGGTCGAGGTCGGGCAATCCGTCAGCAAGGGGCAATCCCTGCTGGTGCTGGAGGCGATGAAGATGGAACACGTCCTGAAAGCAGACAAGGAGGGGGTGATCACCGCCCTCTCCTGCCGCCAGGGGGATCAGGTGAGCCAGGGCGCCGTCCTGGTGCACTTTGCCGACCCGAGCACAGAGAACGCCGAGGGAGGTGCAGCATGAGCAAGGAGCATGGCACCCCCATCGACAGGGTCAGCCTGGTGGAGGTGGGGCCGCGGGATGGCCTGCAGAACGAACCCCGCCTGTTGTCGCTGGCGCAGCGGCTTCTGCTTATCAACCGCCTCGCAGAGAGCGGCCTGCAGCGGATCGAGGTGGGGGCCTTCGTCTCCCCGAAACGAGTGCCGCAGATGGCGGACTCCGCCGAACTGTTCAAGGCCCTGCCGCGCAAGGGAGCGACCCGCTATGGTGCCCTGGTGCCCAATTTGCAGGGCCTGCAGGCCGCGATCCAGGCCAGGGTCGACGAGATTGGCCTCTTCACCGCCTGCTCAGACGGCTTCACCCGCGCCAACATCGGCATCGGCGTCGAAGAGTCACTGATCCGCTTCGCCCCTCTGGTAGCTGAGGCTCGCCGCCTCGGCATCAAGGTGCGGGGTTACCTCTCCACCGTCATCGCCTGTCCCTATGACGGCCCGACCCGCCCGAAACGGGTCGCCGCCCTGGCCGAGCGGCTGCTGGATCTCGGCTGCCACGAGATATCCCTCGGCGACACCATAGGAACAGGCACCCCGGGCACCGTCGCCCCCATGCTGGATGCGGTGCTGCACGAAGTCCCGGCCGGCCGGCTCGCGGTGCATTTTCACGACACCTATGGCCAGGGGCTCGCCAACCTGTTGCCGGCACTCGAGCGCGGCATCCGCACCATAGACTGCTCGGTGGCAGGGCTGGGTGGCTGCCCCTATGCCCCTGGGGCCTCCGGCAACGTCGCCTCGGAGGAGGTGGTCTATCTGCTGCACGGCCTTGGCATGAGTACGGGGGTAAACCTCGACAAGCTGGCCGCCACCGGTCAGTGGGTGAGCGAGCAGCTCGGCCGTCCCAACGGCTCGCGAGTCGGGCAGGCGCTCCATGCCAGGGCCAGAGAGCTGCAGCCAGGACTCGATGAGATAGCACAAGGAGAGTGCCATGACCCCTGAAAGCGCCCCCGCCGGGGAGAAGAGCGGCAGCATGTCGTCATGTCAGGAGGTTGACCCATGCAGGATCAGGCCATGAGAGGCGGCAGTTTCTGCGGCAAGGAGAGAACCTACAGCATCTCCGAGCTGGCTCAGGAGTTCGACATCACCCCGCGCACCATCCGCTACTACGAGGACGAGGGGCTGATCACCCCGGCCCGGGAGGGGCAGACCCGCATCTACAGCCACAAGGACAGGATCCGCCTGAAATTGACCCTGCGTGGCAAGCGGCTCGGCTTCAGCCTGGCGGAGATCCGCGAGCTGTTCGACATGTATGACACCGACCGCTCGAGCCGGATGCAGCTGCACTCCATGATCCAGCTCATCGAGGCCAGGCGTCACTCCCTGCGCCAGCAGCTCGAAGATATCCAGATGGTGATGGCAGAGCTCGACGCCGCGGAGCAGCGCTGCATCCAGTCACTGAGCGGCTTGAAAACCGACGGGGATTGACTGAATCTGGGGGCATCTCGCCCCCGGAGTCCCCTATGTCGCAAAGGTGCATCCCATATGGCAAGCCCCGGCCCAGATCTTGGCAAAATACCCCCATGACCCCACCACGCCAGTCAGTCAGTCGCGGCATGCCTGGGTACCCTTGGTGCTTGCCAACGGGCGAAACCTGGCCTGGATCGCGCAATATTTCCCCAAGGCGGTCAGAGTGCGGCGCACCTCATGAGTCCTTTCCATGAACAGGGCCCGATTTATTGCTACCATGTGCGCATCCAATGGAGACCATCATGCTCAAGCCTCTGCCCGCTCGCCTGTTGCGTTACGCCCTCTATCTCTGCGCCGCCCTGCTCGTCTCCCTCTCCATCTTGCTCTGGCAAGCCCCCAACCTCATCCAGCGCCACCTGCCGGGCTGGCTCGCCACCCATTATGGTCTGCAGCTCACCCTGGGGAAGATAGAGGTCGGGCTGCGTTCCCCCTCCCTCACCCTGGGGCCCAGCGCCCTGCTCGATGAGCGGCAGCAGCCCCTGGTGTCGTTCGAAGAGCTGCGACTCATCCCCAGGCTGAAGGAGAGCTGGCACCAGCGCGTCCTGGTGCTGGAGGAGCTGACCCTGACCACCCCCAAGGTGAGTCTGGTACGCCTGGCGGATAACAAGGGAGAGGTTCGCTTCAATCTGACCGAGGCCCTAGCCCCCCTGCTCGACTCCCTGCAAACCAGGGAGCAGGCAGCATCGACCGGCGAGCCCCTGGTGGTGAGCATCAGCAAGCTGGCCCTGGCCCAGGGGCAATTTCACTATAGGGATAGCCGCAAGCAGCGCAGTCCGGGCTGGGTGCCGCCCCTCACCCTTGGCAAGCTCGCCCTGCAGCTGCCCGATTTTTCCAGCGCGCCGTCGGCCCTCAACCGCTATCAGCTGAGTGCGACCCTCAATGAGAAGAGCCCACTCAAGGCCGACGGCGAGTTCAACATCATCACGGGGACTGGCAAGGGGCAGCTCAGCCTCGGCAAGCTGGCGATCGCTCCCTTCGCTCCTCTCTGGGCACCCTATGTCAAGGCCACACTGGCCAGGGGAGAGGCCAGCGCCGAGCTGGCGTATCGGCTCACATCCGGCAAGCAGGGTCTGGCATGGCAGATCGCCAAGGGCAGGCTGACCCTGGCCAACTGGCAGCTCAAGGGTGCCAAGGGCGGCGAATTTGCCCGCTTCAACCAGTTGGCCCTGACCGGGATCCGGGTCGATGGCAGCAAGCAGAGCCTTGAGCTGGATACCGCCACTCTCAAGGCCCCCGCCGTCACCGCCGTGCTCGATGAGAAGCAGCAACTGGACTTGGCCGCGCTGCTGATCTCGCCGCCCGGCACCAAAGCGGCGACCAAACAGCCGACAGCGAGCAAGCCCTGGCGCTGGCAACTCAGACAGGCCCGCATCAGTCAAGGGGCACTCAAGCTGACCGAGTCCAGTAGCGGCAAGCCCCTGCTGCGGGAGCTCTCCGGGTTGGATCTCACCCTGGGCCCCCTCGGCAGCCAGACCGGCCAACCCAGCCCCCTCACCCTGGCCGGCACACTCCCTCCCCAGGCGACGGTGGCCTTTGATGGCACCCTGGATCTTGGCCCCTTCGCCCTGAACGGCACCCTCAAGCAGCAGGGCCTGCCGCTCACCCTGGCGCAGCCCTACCTGCAGGATCTGCTGCGCATCAGCGTGCGGGACGGCATGCTTGCCAGCCGCACCCGACTGGACCTGGCCACCAACGACAAGGGGGCCCTCAGCAAGCTGGACGTCAGTGGCGGACTCGACATCGAGGGGCTCGATGTGCTGGATCGGGCCGACAACCAGCGCCTGCTGCAGATAGACAAGCTGCAACTGAGCGGGCTGCACTATGACGGCATCGGCCAGCAGCTGAAGATTGCCGACATCCTGCTGAGCAAGCCCTTCGCCCGCATCGAGATAAGCGAAACGGGCGTCACCAACGTCCAGCAGTTGCTGCTGCCGCAACCGGCCAGCAAGCAGAGCGCGCCCGCACCGCATATCCTCATCGACCAGGTCCGCACCACCCAGGGCAACCTGCGTTTCGCCGACCGCAGCCTGAGCCCGGAATTCGTGGTGGACATCGCCTCCCTTGAGGGCCAGAACCGCCACATCAGCAACACACCGGGCCAACGCTCCGAGCTCGCCTTTCATGGCAAGGTGGACAGATACGCCCCGGTGACCATCCGGGGGGGCGCCAACCTGCTGATCGACGATCCCGTGCTCGATGTCGCCGTGGCCTTCAACAACCTGGAGCTCACCACCTTCACCCCTTACTCCAGCACCTATGCCGGCTACGCCATCGACAAGGGGCAGCTCTCCATGAAGCTCAACTACAAGTTGCAAGGCAACCGGCTGGAGGGAGACAACGACATCACCATCAAGAAGCTGCAACTCGGCGAGAAGGTCAAAAGCGAGCAGGCTAGGGATCTGCCGCTGGGGCTCGCCATCGCCCTGCTGAGCGACGCCAGCGGCGTCATCAAGATGAACCTCAAGGTGAAGGGCAACCTGGATCAGCCGGATTTCAGCCTGGGCAACATCTTCTGGGACGTGCTCGGCAACACCTTGAGCAAGGCCATCACCTCCCCCTTCTCCCTGCTGGCTTCCCTGACAGGGGGCACCAAGGATCTCGATGAGCTCCCCTTCCTGCCCGGTGATCCCGCCCTCACCCCTAGCCAGCAGAGCAAGCTGACCACCCTGGCTCAGGCACTGAAAGACAGACCCAGGCTCAGCATGAACATCCGCGGCAAGGTCAACTTCAACGAGGAGCGCCCCATCTTGCAGCGCCAGAAGCTGGAGCGGGTGCTGGCCAAGCTGACCGGCAACCCGGTGGATCTCGCCCTGCTGGAGCAGGACCCCGCCCTGCAGAGTGCCCTGGCCGAGGCCTATGAGGCCAAGTTCAACGAAGATCTCGGCACCCTGGCCGACCGGCTGCAACTCGATGAAGGGAGCGGTGCCCTGCGCACCCAGGCGGTGATCCTGCTGCGGGACCAGCAGCTGATCACCGCCAAGTCCCTGCGCAACCTCGCCATGCGCCGGGCCCAGAACACCAAGGAGTACCTGGTGGATACTCAGGGCATCACGCCGGATCGCCTGTTCGTGCTCGACAGTCAGGTCAAGGAGAGCGACAAGGAGGCCAAGGTAGTCCTCACCCTGGATAATTGAGCCGCGATGATGGCCCCGCGAAGGGGGGATTCCCCCTTCTGGCTCGCGCTCTCAGCCCCTCTTTCTGCTCCCTTCTCTGCTCGCCTCTTTGCTTGCTTCCTTGCTGGCCACACGCCCTTGGCCCTGCACCATCCTTTGCGCATAAGCACCAACCCACCCCATGGGCGGGTGGAAAATCCGGCGCTCCCACACAGGCCAGCTTCCAGGTGGTGAGCAGACCGCCTCTGTAAACCTGCGCTCCCCTCAAGCCGGTTGGCAGCAGATATGCACGCCTTCCTTTTCCTCGAGCTTCCTGAAGGAAGATTCCAGGCTCCGCTGGCCGGTCTCCTGGGTCGGACCCAGCACCACGCCCCTGCCCGGTCCTGAGGGCGCCTCTGCCTGGCGTCGGGGCTATGCCGTCAATCAGCAGAGGGTTCCAGAGGATCAAGTGGTGCTGAACACCTCTTGTCTGATGGCATATGAGATTAATTTTCAACCCAGGCGTCGCTTGTTCCAGCGCGCGGTGGGCCCGCAAACCGGTCATCGCGGCAGACGCTCCTTTTGTTACCCGTTTTCATTTCGGGAGCCTTTCATACAAAAAAGCAACATTGAAAACGTTATCCATTCACCCGTCGTCTACCTGAATGACACGAATGGTTGGTCACTTAAAATTTCCTGTCATTTTTTTACCATTTAGCCTCCTCACCCCCTTGCTCGGGGCCGAGAGCCTGCCTAAAATCGCGCGTCTTTTATCAACCCCCACCTCTATTTTTGGAGAACGCCACGTGAGCGAAAAATTGGCCAACCCTGCCCCTCTGGGTCTGATGGGTTTCGGTATGACCACCATTCTGCTGAACATCCATAACGCAGGTTTCTTCCCCATCAGCGCCATGATCCTGGCCATGGGTCTGTGCTATGGCGGTCTGGCCCAGATCATCGCCGGCATCATGGAGTTCAAGCGTGGCAACACCTTCGGTGTCACCGCCTTCATCTCCTACGGCACCTTCTGGTGGAGCCTGGTGTTCCTGCTGGTGATGCCGACCATGGGTCTGGCCGAAGCCACTCCCCACGCCTACATGGGCTGGTACCTGCTGATGTGGGGCATGTTCACCCTCTTCATGCTGGTGGGCACCGTCAACTTCCCGCGCGTGAAGCAGTTCGTGTTCGCCTCCTTGACCGTGCTGTTCTTCCTGCTGGCCGCCCGTGACTTCACCGGCAGCACCCTGATCGGCACCATCGCCGGTTTTGAAGGGATCATCTGCGGCGCCAGCGCCATCTACCTGGCCATGGCCACCGTGATCAACGAGCAGTTCGGCCGCACCGTGCTGCCCATCGGCGATCACAAGAAGGCCGCCGCAGTCCAGCTCAAGGCTGCCGCATAATCTGCCGCGCCCCGGCGCTCGCGCCCATGCAAAAGGCACCCTCGGGTGCCTTTTGTTTTTCTGTCGCCGGGACGCCAGTCAGCTGTGCAGCTCACCATCTCCCGCCAGCAATCGGGTGGCCGGAAAACGGGCGGCAGGCTGCTGACCGTAGAAGCGGGTGAACTGCTCATATACCGCCGGATAGGTGTCGCGCAGGCGCAGGGGCTCGGTGAAGAAGCTCTCGCTGCACACCGCGAAGAACTCGGCGGGGTGCGTGGCGGCATAGGGGTCTATCTGCGTTACCTCTCCCCTGGCCAGCGCTGCATTCATCTCATCGAACGCGCTCTGCAGCGCCTGGGTCCATTGCCGCTGATCCATGCTGCTCGGGAGCGGCGGCCCCCCGTCGGCATCCCCTCCCAGCATGTCGAGCTTGTGGGCCAGCTCGTGGATCACCAGGTTGAAGCCATCCCAGTCCCCATCCTGCTGCAACTCGCTCCAGGCCAGCACCAGGGGTCCCTGGGGCCAGGACTCGCCGGCGTTCTCCTCTTCAAACTCGCTCACCAGCCCGAACTCGTCCTGCACCTCCTGACGGCGGGTCACGGGTTCGGGGATGATGATCACCTCGTGAAAACCGCGATACCACTCCAGCCCCAGGTGCAGGATGGGCAGCACCGCCTGCAGGGCCAGCACTCCCTGCTGACGGGGTGTAAGCTCGACCCCGAGCTGGGTCAGCGTCTTGCGGGAGAGGAAGTGGCGAGCCAGTTCAATCAGTTGCTCCTCCTCCTCCCCGGAGAAGCCCTGCAAGATGGGCACGGCCGCCAAGGCCTGCTGCCACTCCAGCGCTCCCAAGGCATGACTCTCAGCAGGGGATGCAAGACCGAATACCGCTTTCAACCTGGACCAGAACACACAGACTCCTCATGCCGCATCAGAATAATTTCACGAACCGTTTCGGTCGCTCGCCATACCCTTGCGCCAGGTAGAAGCGATGAGCCCCCTCGCGCTTGAGGCTGCTGGAAAGCTCCAGTTGGCTGCAACCCGAGGCCAGCGCTCGCGCCTCGGCCGCCGCCAGCAGCCGGGCCCCCATGCCGCCGCCCCTTGCACCTTCATCGATAACCAGCGCCGAGATCAGGCCCCAGGCTGGTGCAAGGTGCATGGGCTGCAACCTATGCCATACCAGCACCCCGACCATCTCCCCATGATAGAGGGCCACCAGCACCTCCCGGGCCGGATCGGGTTCAGCCAGCCGCCCGTCCACCGTATCGCCCGGGGTCGGATACCCCAGTTGTGCGAACAGCGCTGACAGCAGGGCGCCATCCCCCTGCTCGGCGAGACGAATGGTGTAGTCATTTTCTTTCATTGTCACTCCTGGCCTCCCATTTGCATTATCCCCTCTGAACCCTGGATACGACAAACATGCACCTGCAAGTTCCGAATCTTGTCCAGTTCCATTCACCATTTGTTAATGTCAATTCACAAATTAACAAAGTGACAACACTTTTCACTAGGAAGGGTCGATACAAACCGATATGTTAAATCCCGCGGACTAACCAGTCGAAAGTCCCGCACAATACTGAGTGACCCCCTTGGTCACCGCATATTTCAATATTAAGGGAGCGAGGCATATAGACCTCGCCAAGACAGCGCAACAAAGGAGTTGTTGTACATGAATGAGATCGTCAATGCCATCAATGGCGTGATTTGGAGCCCAGCGCTCATCTATCTGTGCCTGGGGGTGGGCCTCTACTTCTCCCTGCGCAGCCGTTTCCTGCAACTGCGTCACTTGAAGGGCATGATACGCCTGATGTTCCAGGGCAAGGGCAACGATGCCGGTGTCTCCTCCTTCCAGGCGCTCTCCATGACCCTGGCCGGTCGGGTCGGTACCGGCAACATCGCCGGTGTCGCCACCGCCATCACCTTCGGGGGCCCGGGCGCCCTGTTCTGGATGTGGATGGTCGCCTTCCTCGGCGCCAGCTCCGCCTTCGTGGAGTCCACCCTGGGTCAGGTCTACAAGGAGAAGATCAACGGCGAGTACCGCGGCGGCCCGGCCTTCTACATCGAGAAAGGGCTCGGCATGAAGTGGTACGCCTGGACCTTCGCCATCGCCACCATCTTCGCCTGCGGCGTGTTACTGCCAGGGGTGCAAGCGAACTCCATCGGCTCCAGCCTGCAGACCGCCTTTGACATCGATCCGAACGTCACCGCCGCCGGTCTGGCGCTGCTGCTCGGCTTCATCATCTTCGGCGGCGTGAAACGCATCGCCAACTTCGCCAGTACTGTGGTGCCCTTCATGGCGCTCGGCTACATCATCGTCGCCTGCGTCATCATCGCCCTCAACATCGGCCAACTGCCCGGTGTGATCCTGCTGATCTGGAAGAGCGCCTTCGGGATGGAAGCCGGTTTCGGTGCCATTCTGGGTCTGGCCATCATGTGGGGTGTCAAACGTGGCGTTTACTCCAACGAAGCGGCACAGGGCACGGGGCCACACGCCTCTTCCGCCGCAGCGGTAAGCCACCCCGCCAAACAGGGCCTGGTGCAGGCGTTCTCCGTCTACATCGACACCCTGTTCGTCTGCTCCGCCACCGGTTTCATGCTGCTGATTACCGGGCTTTATAACGTACAGGGTCCGGACGGTGCCGCCATCTATACCGGCATCGCCGGCATCGCGGCCGGCCCCGGCTATGTGCAGACCGCCATGGAGAGCATGATGCCCGGCTTTGGCAACTACTTCGTCGCCATCGCCCTGTTCTTCTTCGCATTCACCACCATAGTGGCCTACTACTACATCGCCGAAACCAACATCGCCTTTATCAACCGCAAGATAAACCGCCCCTGGCTCACCTTCCTGTTGAAGATCGCGCTGATGGCTGCCACCGTCTACGGCACCGTCAAGACTGCCGATCTGGCCTGGGGCCTCGGTGACATCGGAGTCGGTCTGATGGCCTGGCTCAACATCGGTGCCATCCTGATGTTGCAAAAACCGGCCTTTGCTTGCCTCAAGGATTACGAGGCACAGCTGGCGCAGGGAATTGATCCCGTATTCCACCCGGAGAAACTCGGCATCAAGAACGCCGACTACTGGATTGACAACCGCGCCGAGGTCAACCTGATGCGCGAGCAAACCGGCCATCCCTTCGAGGCAGACCCGGATATCGTTGCCAAGTGATCAGAGGGCACAATGCAAAATGGCAGCCTCGGCTGCCATTTTCATTTGCGTTGCATTGATGATGCGAACTCAGAGCGCGTTGCGGCGGGGTCCAAACGGCAGGCGCCAGCGAAACAGGCTGTTGAGAGTTGCCCGCCACTGGTTGGGACGCCCCAGGATCTGCTGCTGCAAACGGGTCTCTTCTTTCAGCATCACCTCATCGCTGCGGGCCCAGGCCTGATGGTAGAGCTGCTTGATCCCCGCCAGCGCATCCGGTGACTTGGTGATCAGGGTACTGGCGAACTCCCGCGCCGCGTCGAGGGGATCCTCGCAGACCCGGCTCACCAGCCCGAGCGCCCTGGCCTCCTGGGCATCCAGCTCGCGGCCACTCATGGCCAGCTCCATGGCCACGTCCACCCCCATCAGATTGCGCAGGGTGACGCTGCCACTCATGTCGGGGATGATGCCCCACTTGATCTCCATCACCGAGAAGCGGCAATCCGGGGTGCTGAAGCGAAAATCGGCCCCGAGCGCGATCTGCAGGCCGCCGCCAAAACAGACCCCCTGAGTCACCGCGATCACCGGCACCGGCAACTGGTGCCAGCCGTAGGCGACCCGCTGGGCCAGGTTGGTCGCCTCATCCGCCTCGCGCCTCAATATTTCCAGGGCCGCCACCGGCTGCCTCAGCATGGATTTCACATCCAGTCCGGCGCAGAACGCCCGCCCCTCGCCGTGCAGGATCACCGCCCGCAGCCCCTTCTGCCGCGCCAACTGGTTCAGCGTCTCGTCGATGGCGCCAAACATGGCCCTGTCCAGCGCATTGAGCTTGTCCCCCCGGGTCAGCATCACCTCGGCGATGCCGTCCCGGATCTCGCACCTGATCCTTGGCTTGTCCATTTTCTTCCTCTTCCTTGTGCCGACACTGGTCATACCACAAGTTACCAGAGTGTGATCGACAGGTACAGGGAGGCCAGCCCCGCTCTGCGACTAAAGTCGGCTGGCCCCGCGCCGGCCCCTTTGCCAGACTGGCCCCATGCTCACGGCCGAGAATAGCCATGTCACTCCTGTTCGATTTTGCCCGCCCGCCGTTTGACTGCCTGGACGTGGCTGCCCGTGAACGACTCGGCCAGCGCCTCAGCATCTGCTACTTTCGCGCCGGTCAGACGGTGCTGCACCCCGGGGACGAGCCCGCCGGCCTCTATCTCGTCATTAAGGGCGCGGTGGAGGAGTCGGCGCCCCACCAGCCCTTCGGCGACTATGGCGTGGGAGACATGTTCGACGTGCGCGCCCAGTTCGACGGCCGCTGCCGCCATCGCTTCAGCGCCCTGGAAGACACCCTCTGCCAACTGATCCCCCGCGACACCTTCCAGGCGCTGTGCGACGCGCACCCCCCCTTCGCACACTATTTCACCGCAACCCTGGCCGAGCGCCAACGAGAGCAGGAGCGGCGCGGCCAGCTCGGGCAACAGAACCTGGCGGAATTCATTCTGACTCGCATCGACCCCGGTCATCTGCAGCCAGCCCTGCAACTGGACAGCCAGACCAGCCTGCTGGCCGCGAGCGAAGCCATGGCCAGCCGGGGCACCGACTGCCTGCTCTATCCCGCCTTTGACGGCAGTCTGAGCCTCGCCACCCGCAAGACCCTGCTCCATGCCCTGACCCTCAAGGGACTGCCCCTGACGGCGCCGCTGGCGGTGCTGACCCCGGCCCCCCTGATCGGCCTGGTGCAAGGCAGCTATCTGTTCGATGCCCTGCTGCTGATGACCCGCCACCGCATCAAGCGGCTGGTCATCTGGCAGGGGCAGGAAGTGGTGGGGATCCTTCACCTGACCCAGGTGCTGGGGCTCTTCTCCACCCACTCCCATGTGCTGACCCTGCGCATCGCTCGAGCCGACAGCTTGCCAGCACTGGAGGCGGTGGCACGGGAGCAGCAACAGCTGACCCGCTCCCTGTTTGCCCAGGGGATCCATACCCTATTTCTGATGAAGCTCATCGCCACCATCAACGAGCAGTTGATCGCCAAGGCCTTCGCCCTGGTGATCCCCCCCGAGGTGCAGGAGCAGGTGTGCCTGCTGATGCTGGGCTCGGAGGGACGCGGCGAGCAGATCCAGAAGACCGATCAGGACAATGCCCTGATCCTGCGAGATGACCTGGATTGGCCCGCTCGACAGGCCGATCTGGCCGCCTTCAGCACCCTGCTCGAGCGCCTGGGCTATCCCCCCTGCCCGGGGCGGGTGATGGTCAGCAACCCGGAGTGGGTGAAGGGCGCACAACAGTGGCAGGACGAGATAGAGCAGGCGTGCGTGCGTGCCAGCGAGGCCGATCTGCTGTGGCTCGCCACCCTGGCCGATGCCCAGGCCATCATGGGGGATCGTCCTCTGCTTACTCCCCTCGCCCGCCACCTGAGACAGTGCCTGGCCGACAGACCGGATCTGCTGGCGGAGATGGCCCGGGCGGCGGTCGCCTTCCACACCCCCCTCACCCTCTTTGGCCGGCTGGAACAGGCCCCCGAGGGGCTGGATCTCAAGCGGGGCGGCCTCTTCCCTTTGGTGCACGGCCTGCGGGTGCTGGCCCTGGAGGCAGAAGTGCTGGAGACCTCGACCCTGGGACGGATCGATGCCCTGGTGGCCATGGGGCGCCTCAGCCCCGACTATGGGGCCAACCTAGCGGAAGCCTTCCGGCTGTTTGTGCGGCTGCGGCTGCGCAGCCAGCTCAAGGATGGCGACAGCCGGGTACTGGTCACCGAACTCGCGCACGGGGAGCGGGATCTGCTGCGCCATGCCCTGCATCAGGTGAAGAAGTTCCAGCAGTGGCTCACCTTGCACTTTCGTCTTAGGCAATAGCCATGTTGCGCCGCTGGCGACGTCATTGGCTGGGTAGAGCCTTCCGGGACGGGGAGTTTGCCCCGCTCTTTGCAACCCCCCCAGGAGAGGAGTGGGTGGCGCTGGATTTCGAGACCACCAGCCTGGATCCTGCCAAGGCGGAGATCGTCTCCATCGGCGCGGTGCGCATCCAGGGCAACCGGGTGTTGACCGGAGAGGCCCTCAGCATCAGGGTGCAGCCACCGGCCAGTCTGAGCGCGCAGTCGGTGGTGATCCACGGCCTGCGCCATCAGGATCTGCAACAGGGCATGACGCTGGAAGCCTCGCTGCGCCTGCTGCTTGCCTTCATCGGGCCCCGTGAACTGGTGGGTTACCACATCGCCTATGACCTGCACATTCTCAACCTGGCCTGCCAGCGGCTCTGGGGGCTGACCCTGCCCCAGCGCGGCCTGGAGGTGAGCCGGCTCTATCATGACCGCCTCTACCGACGCTACCCTGACGCCGTCATCGATCTGCATCTGGCCGCCATCTGCCAGCATCTGGGACTGCCGGCCCTGCCCCTGCACGACGCCCTGAGTGACGCCACCGCCGCCGCCCTCATCTTTCTGCGCCTGCATCAGGGTGGCCCTCTGGCTTATCCCAAAGTCTAATTGTTCGAAAATAACATTTGCTTCACATTTTGATTACATGAGCAGGTCTGCTGCTCGGTAGGGACACCCTTCAATCACAGCTGACACAACCGTCACGGAGAACTGCAATGGAACAGCAACGTTATCTGAGGATCCAGCAAGATCCCAACTTCCAGGAGCTGGTCAGCAAACGCCAGCGCTTCGCCTGGACCCTCTCCATTCTGATGCTGGGGCTCTACCTGGCGTTCATCCTGCTCATCGCCTTTGCCCCGGGCTGGCTCGGCACTCCGCTCAGCGAAGGCTCCAGCATCACCCGCGGCATCCCGGTTGGCGTAGGCCTCATCGTCTCCTCCTTCGTGCTGACCGGCATCTATGTGCTGCGGGCCAACGGCGAGTTTGACGAGCTGAACCAGAAGATCCTCAAGGGAGTGCAATCATGAAAGGCAAGTCTCTGCTGCTGCTCACCGGCCTGGTCTCCACCCCCCTGCTGGCGGCCGATGCGCTGACCGGCGAGGTGCAACGCCAGCCCCTCAACATCTCGGCCATCGTGATGTTCGTGGTCTTCGTGACCGCCACCCTGTTCATCACCTACTGGGCCTCCAAGCGCAACCGCTCGGCCTCCGACTACTATGCCGCCGGCGGGCGCATCACCGGCTTCCAGAACGGGCTGGCCATCGCCGGTGACTACATGTCCGCCGCCTCCTTCCTCGGCATCTCCGCCCTGGTCTACACCTCGGGCTATGACGGTCTCATTTACTCCATCGGCTTCCTGGTGGGCTGGCCCATCATCCTGTTCCTGATAGCGGAAAGGCTGCGCAACCTCGGCAAGTACACCTTCGCCGATGTGGCTTCCTACCGCCTCAAGCAGACCTCGGTGCGCAGCCTCTCCGCCAGCGGCTCTCTGGTGGTGGTGGCCCTCTACCTCATCGCCCAGATGGTGGGTGCCGGCAAGCTCATCGAGCTGCTGTTCGGCCTGCAATACCATGTGGCCGTGGTGCTGGTCGGCATCCTGATGGTGCTCTACGTGCTGTTCGGCGGCATGCTGGCCACCACCTGGGTCCAGATCATCAAGGCGGTCATGCTGCTCTCCGGCGCCTCCTTCATGGCCATCATGGTGATGAAGTCCGTCAACTTCGACATCGGCGCCCTGTTCAGCGAGGCCGTCAAGGTTCATGCCAATGGCGCCGCCATCATGAGCCCGGGCGGTCTGGTGGCCGACCCTATCTCCGCCATCTCCCTCGGCCTGGCGCTGATGTTCGGCACCGCCGGCCTGCCCCACATCCTGATGCGTTTCTTCACCGTGAGCGACGCCAAGGAAGCCCGTAAATCGGTGTTCTATGCCACCGGCTTCATCGGCTACTTCTACATCCTGACCTTCATCATCGGCTTCGGTGCCATCCTGCTGGTCAGCACCAACCCGGACTTCAAGGACGCCACCGGCGCCCTGCTGGGAGGCACCAACATGGCAGCCATCCATCTGGCCGATGCCGTGGGGGGCAGCCTGTTCCTCGGCTTCATCTCCGCCGTGGCCTTCGCCACCATCCTCGCCGTAGTCGCCGGGTTGACCCTGGCGGGCGCCTCTGCGGTCTCCCACGACCTCTATGCCTGCGTCATCAAGGAAGGCAAGGCCAACGAAGCCGACGAGCTGCGCGTCTCCAAGATGACCACGCTAGTGCTGGGAGTGGTGGCCATCGGCCTGGGCATCCTGTTCGAGAAGCAGAACATCGCCTTCATGGTGGGTCTGGCCTTCTCCATCGCGGCAAGCTGCAACTTCCCGGTGCTCTTCCTCTCCATGTTCTGGTCCCGTCTCACTACCCGCGGCGCCGTCTATGGTGGCTGGCTGGGGCTCATCAGTGCCGTGACCCTGATGATCCTGGGCCCGACCGTGTGGGTGAAGGTACTGGGCCATGCACAGGCGATCTTCCCCTACGAATACCCGGCGCTCTTCTCCATGGCGCTGGCCTTCATCGGGATCTGGTTCTTCTCGGTCACCGACAAGTCCCAGAACGCCTCCGAGGAACACCAGAAGTTCTTCCCGCAGTTCGTCCGCTCCCAGACCGGGCTCGGTGCCTCCGGCGCCTCCGCCCACTAAGGTTGTCTGACCGCCCCCAAGCCGGCCCAGTGCCGGCTTTTTTCATTCAGGGCATTCCCCCTCGCCGCCTCTTTCCCGGCCCACCAGCGAGTGGCGCCTTTCCCGTCACATTCCCCCCTTGCAATGGGTCTCGATCACAGTTCTTGCTAAAACTTTCGGGGGATCTGTGCCATAATGCGCGCCATTTGACAGACAACCCGGGACATCTCCTTTGTTAAGCAGCAACAACATCACCATGCAGTTCGGCGCCAAGCCGCTGTTTGAGAACATCAGCGTCAAGTTTGGCGGCGGCAACCGCTACGGCCTCATCGGCGCAAACGGCTGTGGCAAGTCCACCTTCATGAAGATCCTCGGCGGCGATCTGGAGCCCACTGGCGGTAATGTGAGCCTGGACGTCAACGAGCGCATCGGTAAGTTGCGCCAGGATCAGTTCGCCTACGAAGAGATGCGCGTGCTGGACGTGGTCATGATGGGTCATAACGAGCTGTGGGCCGCCATCGCCGAGCGCGATGCCATCTATGCCAACCTCGACGCCACCGACGACGACTACATGAAGGCCGCCGAGCTGGAAGGCCTGGTCGCAGAATACGACGGCTATACCGCCGAATCCCGCGCCGGCGAGCTGCTGCTGGGTGCCGGCATCCCCATCGAGCTGCACAACGGCCCCATGAGCGAAGTGGCTCCTGGCTGGAAACTGCGGGTGCTGCTGGCACAGGCGCTGTTCTCCAACCCCGACATCCTGCTGCTGGACGAACCGACCAACAACCTGGACATCAACACCATTCGCTGGCTGGAGCAGGTGCTCAACGATCGTGAAAGTACCATGATCATCATCTCTCACGACCGTCACTTCCTGAACTCCGTCTGCACCCACATGGCGGATCTGGATTACGGCGAGCTGCGCGTCTACCCGGGCAACTACGACGAGTACATGACGGCGGCCACCCAGGCCCGCGAGCGTCTGATCTCCGACAACGCCAAGAAGAAGGCCCAGATTGCAGACCTGCAATCCTTCGTCTCCCGTTTCAGTGCCAACGCCTCCAAGTCGAGCCAGGCGACCTCACGCCTCAAGCAGATCGACAAGATCAAGATCGAGGAAGTGAAGGTCTCCAGCCGTCAGAACCCCTTCATCCGCTTCGAGCAAGACAAAAAGCTCTACCGCAACATCCTGGAAGTGGAAGGGGTGTCCAAGGGTTATGGTGAGGCGCCGCTGTTCAAGGGCCTGAGCATGATGCTGGAAGTGGGCGAGAAGGTCGCCATTCTGGGTACCAACGGTATCGGTAAATCCACCCTGATCAAGACCCTCATGGGTGAGCTGGCGCCGGACAGCGGCACCATCAAGTGGTCCGAGAATGCCCAGATCGGCTACTACGCCCAGGATCACGCCGACGATTTCGACACCGACCTCAACGTGTTCGACTGGATGGCCCAGTGGAAACAGGCCAACGAAGACGAGCAGGCGGTACGCTCTGTGCTGGGTCGTCTGCTGTTCACCCAGGACGACATCAAGAAGCCGGTCAAGGTGCTCTCCGGTGGCGAACAGGGTCGCATGCTGTTTGGCAAGCTGATGATGCAGCGCCCCAACATCCTGATCATGGATGAGCCGACCAACCACCTGGACATGGAATCCATCGAATCCTTGAACCTGGCGCTGGAGATGTATCAGGGCACCCTGATCTTCGTCTCTCACGACCGTGAGTTCGTGTCGTCCCTGGCGACCCGCATCATGGAACTGACCGAGAACGGCATCCGCGACTTCGGCGGCACCTACGAGGATTACCTGCGCAGCCAGGGCGTGGTGTAACCCCCGGGGTTTTCCATCGTAAAACCGGCGCCAATGGCGCCGGTTTTTTTATGCCTCCTTGTTCCCTTCTCCCCTGCGTCTCCCACTGCGAGAGCTGGGTTAGGAGAGCAAGAGCGCTGTGCAGGAGCCGCACGCTTGTCATACAACTATCCGGCTTATTCTCTGCCAGGATAGACAGCACAAGCCGGTACCCGGCCCTTCCCTCTTCAACCCGCCCGAGCTTGCCGAGCGGAGCATGGTCGGGACATAAAAAAACGGCTCCATCAGGGAGCCGTTTTCAATGAGGGCGTGTGTCGATTACTCGACGGTTGCCTCCACATCGGTGAAGTACTCGATCTTGGCCGCTTTGCGCAGCTCGTCGATCAGCGACTTGTAGTCGGCCTGAGCCTTGCCCTGACCGAGCTGGCCTTGCAGCAGGCTCACCATCTGGGATGGCTCCTTGGTCACATTGACCTTGTCGAGCGCCACCACTACGCGATCGCCATTGGCTTCGGCCACCAGCTCGACGCTCGGCTTGCCATCCTTCGGATGGGGCATGCGGAACACCTGGGCCAGCAGGTTCTGATCCATCTCCTGGGCGAAGCGGGAGACATCCTTGTGGCTCTCCACCTTCAGCCCGAGGGCGGTCAGAACGGCCTGGATGTCCTCGCCGGCGTGCAGCTTGTCGAGCAGGCCCTGGGCCTTGCCACGGGCTACTTCGCTGGCCTTCTCATGCTTGATGGCCGCAATCACCTGATCCTTGATCTCCGCCAGCGGCTTGGCCGCTTTCGGCTGGTGACCCATGATGTGCAGCACCAGCGCCTTGCCATCGGAGAGCTCGATCACGTCGGAGTTGGTGTTCTCGTCGCGCAGTTGCTCGGAGAAGGCAGCCGCAAGCACCTTGGGATCATTGAGGGGTGCCTGGGCATCGGCCTGGCTGAAGTAATCAGACGAGATCACCTTCAGACCCATGGCTTCGGCAGTCAGATCCAGCGAGTCCGGGTTCTCGAAGCTGCTGTCGGCCATCTTCTGCTGCTCGGCGAAGAACAGCTCCTTGGCCTTGTCCGCTTGCAGACGGCTGATGGTTTCGCTCATCACATCGGCGAACATCTTGGTCTTGGCGGGCTCGACGGCCAGCAGCTTGATGATGTGGAAACCAAACGGGCTCTTCACCACTGCGGAAAGATCCCCAGTCTTGGCCAGCGCAAAAGCCGCCTGCTCGAAGGCAGGATCCATCACCCCTTTCTCGAACCAGTCCAGTTCGCCGCCCTTCTTGGCGGAGAAGGTATCGCTGGAGTTGGCTTTGGCCAGGGTAGCGAAGTCTTCACCGCCCTTGACCTTGGCCAGCAGCTCGTCAGCCTTCTGCTGGGCCGCCTTCTCATCCTTGCCGAAGGGGATCAGGATGTGTGCCACGCGGCGACGCTCGGCACGCTGGAACAGGTCCTGGTGCTGATCGTAGTAATCCTGGGCATCCTGTTCGGTGACCTTGATGTTCTTGCCGAGGTTGGCGGCATCAAGCAGCAGGTAGTCAACCTTGACCTTCTCGTCGTTCATGAAGCGGCCGCTGTTGGCCTTGTAGAACTGATCCACCTCGGCGTCGCTCACCTCGACCTCACCCATGTAGGCGGAGGCAGCCAGGCGCACCAGGCGCAGGTCCCGGGTCTGGTTGTAGAGTTTGTCGAGCTGCTCGGCCTCGCCCTTGAGGGCGAACTCGGAGCCCAGCAGGGCGCCCATCAGTTGCTGGCGTACCATGTCCTGACGCAGGGAGTCGCGGAACATCTCAGGCGTCATGCCGGCGCGGCGGATCAGCTGCAGGTAGCGATCGTTGCTGAACTTGCCGTCCTCGGCAAACTCCGGCATCTCCACGATGGCCTGCTTGATCTGCTCGTCGCTGACGCGCAGGCCGAGGGAGCGGGCCTTGTCATCGATCAGCGCCTGATCGATCAGTCGGTCCAGCACGCCGCGGCGGAACTGTTTCATGTAGTCGGGGTTGGCGGTCAGCTGATTGAAGGCCTCACCCATTTGGGATTCCATGCGGGCCCGCTCGTTGCGATAGGCATTCTCCAGTGCGGGGGCACTGATCTCATTGCCGTTGACGGTAGCGGGGGCGGTACGTGCCGGGCCATTGAGGTAGCTGCCTACACCGGCCAAGGCAAAGGAGAGGATGATCAGGCCCAAGATAACCTTGGCTACCTTGCCCTGCGCCCCTTCGCGTAGTTTATCCAACATCATGTTTGTACTTATGCTCCCGAACTCGATGGGCGTAAATAATGAAAAGGCGCACCGATTGCGATGCGCCTTGGTCAATCAGTATGAGGGAGAGCCCTCTCACTTGTCTGGTCAGCGACCAAGGTCGGAGCCGATGAACATCAGCGCCCGGCTTAGTTGACCGCGTCTTTCAGGGCCTTGCCGGCTTTGAAGGCAGGAACTTTACCGGCGGCGATTTCGATGGTCGCACCAGTTTGCGGGTTACGGCCAGAACGAGCGGCACGCTCGCGAACGGCGAAAGTACCGAAGCCAACCAGAGCAACCTGGTCACCCTCTTTCAGGGCTTCACCCACGGCGTCAATGAAAGCATCCAGCGCACGGCCAGCGGCAGCTTTGGAGATATCAGCACCGTCTGCAATCTTGTCAATCAGTTGAGATTTATTCACTCTTATATTCCCCTTTTATCGAACATCGCTGCGGCACTGATTTCCCTGGCCACAACAAGTGGAGGTTTTATAACAAGCCTCCTGATCAGTTGCAAGTGACAATCTGGCGCAAACCCGCGCCACATCACGCATTGCGACTCATCATGAGTACCCGATCGGTGGTCAAGGCTACTTCCGTTATCCGGTGCATGCAAGCCTTAACCACCCCCCGAATGCGCCAAATTTGCGGCGCATCAACATTTACACGACAGAAACGCGTTCGAAACCCTGCGGATTGTCCTGCAACGCCAGTGCAAGCACCTCATCAATCCAGCGAACCGGATAAATTTCAAGGTCTTGTTTGACATTGTCCGGGATCTCCTCGAGATCGCGTTCGTTCTCTTTCGGGATGAGCACCCGCTTGATGCCGCCACGGTGAGCCGCCAGCAGTTTCTCCTTGAGACCCCCGATGGGCAGCACCTCGCCGCGCAGGGTGATCTCGCCGGTCATGGCCACGTCGGCACGCACCGGGTTGCCGGTGAGGCTGGAAACCAGGGCGGTACACATGGCGATACCGGCACTCGGGCCGTCTTTCGGGGTCGCCCCTTCCGGCACGTGCACGTGGATGTCGCGCTTCTCGTAGAAGTCCGCGTTGATGCGCAGCTTCTCGGCACGGGCCCGCACCACCGTCATGGCAGCCTGGATGGACTCCTGCATCACATCACCAAGGGAACCGGTATAGGTGAGCTTGCCCTTGCCCGGCATGTTGGTGGTCTCGATGGTGAGCAGATCGCCCCCCACTTCGGTCCATGCCAGCCCGCACACCTGGCCTACCTGATTCTGATCGGTGGCCTTGCCGTAGTCGAAACGCTGTACCCCGAGGAACTCCTTGAGGTTCTCCTGATTGACCAGAACATGCTTGATGCTCTTGTCCAGCAGGATGCGTTTGACTGCCTTGCGACAGATCTTGGAGATCTCGCGCTCCAGGCTACGCACCCCCGCCTCGCGGGTGTAATAGCGGATGACGCCGATCAGGGCAGAGTCTTCGATGGTGATCTCGGACTCTTTCAGACCGTTGCGCTGTATCTGCTTGGCCAGCAGATGCTGCTTGGCAATGTTGAGCTTCTCGTCCTCGGTGTAACCGGACAGACGGATCACTTCCATCCGGTCCAGCAGCGGACCCGGGATGTTCATGGAGTTGGAAGTGGCCACGAACATCACGTCCGACAGGTCATAATCCACTTCCAGATAGTGATCGTTGAAGCTGCTGTTCTGTTCGGGATCCAGCACTTCCAGCAGGGCGGACGCGGGATCGCCGCGCATGTCCGAGCTCATCTTGTCGATTTCGTCGAGCAGGAACAGCGGGTTCTTCACGCCGACTTTTGCCATCTTCTGGATGAGCTTGCCGGGCATGGAGCCGATATAGGTGCGGCGGTGACCGCGGATCTCCGCCTCGTCACGCACCCCACCGAGCGCCATGCGCACGTACTTGCGACCGGTCGCCTTGGCAATGGACTGACCGAGCGAGGTCTTGCCCACACCGGGAGGTCCAACCAGACAGAGGATGGGGCCCTTGAGCTTGTTCACCCGCGCCTGCACCGCCAGGTACTCGAGGATGCGATCCTTGACCTTGTCCAGGCCATAGTGATCCGAATCCAGCACCTCTTGTGCCTTGGCGAGATCCTTCTTGACCTTGGAGCGGGCCTTCCACGGCACCTGTACCATCCAGTCCACATAACTGCGCACCACTGTGGCTTCGGCAGACATGGGGGACATCATCTTCAGCTTGGCAAGCTCGGCCAGGGCCTTCTCACGGGCATCGTCCGGCATCCCCGCCTCGTCAATCTTGCGATTGAGGGCTTCGAATTCGTCCGGGCTGTCTTCCAGCTCACCCAGCTCTTTCTGGATGGCCTTCATCTGCTCGTTGAGGTAGTACTCCCGCTGGCTCTTCTCCATCTGTTTCTTGACCCGGGAGCGGATGCGCTTCTCGACCTGCAAAAGGTCGATCTCCGACTCCATCATGGCCATCAGAAACTCGATGCGCTCGGACACAGAGGCGATTTCCAGCACCTTCTGCTTGTCTTCGAGCTTGAGCGGCATGTGGGCAGCCATGGTGTCAGCCAGTCGCGCCGCATCGTCGATCGCCGAAATCGAGGTCAGCACCTCGGGCGGGATCTTCTTGTTGAGCTTGATGTAGCCTTCAAACTGGCCGATGGCGGAGCGCACCAGCACATCCTGATCCTTCTCCTCGATGGGGGCAGACGCTATGTACTGCGCCTCACCGACGAAGAAGTCCTTGTCATCGATCATCCGCTCAAGACGGGCACGCTGGCCCCCTTCCACCAGCACCTTGACGGTGCCGTCAGGCAGCTTGAGCATCTGCAAAATGTTGGCCACTGTCCCGACGGAGAAGATCTCCTCCACCGTAGGCTCGTCAGTCGACGCATCCTTCTGGGCCACCAGCAGGACTTTTTTGTCCTGCTCCATGGCCGCTTCCAGACAGCGAATGGATTTTTCCCGCCCCACAAAGAGTGGAATGACCATGTGGGGGTAAACCACCACGTCACGAAGAGGCAGGACGGGAATCTCGATGCGTTCTGAACGCTCTAGGTTCATATATGTCCTCTCGGCTTGTTATACCGTTGGCAAAGCGCTTGGCTGAGTATATGGGGGCGCAAAGATGAGATTCAATCGCCTTGGCCGTAAAAAGCATGAAAGGGGCAAAATGCCCCTTTATGTGATTAAAAATCAGTCAGTTACTCTGACGCGGCGGCCTGTGTCTCGGGATTGTCGTAGATCATCAGGGGCGCAGAGTCCCCCTTGATCACCGTCTCGTCGATCACCACCTTGCTGACCCCTTCCAGGGAGGGCAGGTCATACATGGTGTCGAGCAACACAGCTTCGACGATGGATCTCAGGCCACGGGCACCGGTCTTGCGCTCCATTGCCTTGCGGGCGATGGCGTTCAGGGCGTCGTCACGAAACTCCAGCTCCACCTCTTCCAGGGCAAACAACGCAGCGTATTGCTTGGTCAGTGCGTTCTTCGGCTCTTTCAGGATCTGGATGAGGGCCGCTTCGTCCAGCTCGGTGAGGGTCGCCACCACCGGCAGACGACCGATGAACTCGGGGATAAGACCGTACTTGATCAGATCCTCCGGCTCCACCTTGGCAAAGTTCTCGCTTAAGGTCGCCTTGGCATTCTTGGATTTGACGTCAGCGCCAAACCCGATGCCGGTTCCCTTGACGGAACGCTGCTCGATCACCTTGTCCAGGCCGGCGAAGGCGCCACCACAGATGAAGAGGATCTTGGAGGTATCGACCTGCAGGAACTCCTGCTGCGGATGCTTGCGGCCACCTTGCGGCGGCACTGAGGCGATGGTGCCTTCGATCAGCTTCAGCAGTGCCTGCTGCACCCCTTCCCCGGAGACATCGCGGGTGATGGAAGGGTTGTCTGACTTGCGGGAGATCTTGTCGATCTCGTCGATGTAGACGATGCCGCGCTGGGCCTTCTCCACGTCATAGTCGCACTTTTGCAGCAACTTCTGAATGATGTTCTCCACGTCCTCGCCCACATAACCGGCTTCGGTCAATGTGGTGGCATCAGCCATGGTGAAGGGCACATCCAGCAGACGGGCGAGCGTCTCGGCCAGCAGGGTCTTGCCGCTGCCGGTCGGGCCAATCAGCAGGATGTTGGACTTGCCAAGCTCCACACCACCGGACTCGCTGCCGCTGCGCAGACGCTTGTAGTGGTTATAGACGGCAACTGCCAGCACCTTCTTGGCGTACTCCTGCCCGATCACGTAGTCGTCCAGATGGGCGCGGATTTCATGAGGGGTCGGCAGCTCGCTACCATCGCGCTTGGGAGAGATCTCGCGGATCTCCTCGCGGATGATGTCGTTGCACAGCTCGACACACTCATCACATACGTAGACGGAAGGGCCAGCGATCAGCTTACGCACTTCATGCTGGCTTTTGCCGCAGAAAGAGCAATAAAGCAGCTTGTCGCCCTCACCCTTGCGTTTCTCTGTCATTCAGCGACCTCGTTTTATCAATAGAGGATGGATCGTCCTGTTGAGTTTACAACAGGACGGGATACCCTGCTCAGCCGCGCTGGCTCAGGATGCCGTCAACCAGACCATAGGCCACAGCCTGCTCGGCCGACATGAAATTGTCACGGTCGGTGTCGCGTTCTATGGTGGCCATGTCCTGTCCGGTATGGAAAGCCAGACGATCGTTCAGGGTATTCTTGATTTTCAGGATCTCCTGGGCATGGATCTGGATGTCAGATGCCTGGCCCTGGAAGCCGCCCAGCGGCTGGTGGATCATCACCCGAGCGTTAGGCAGGCAGAAACGCTTGCCCTTGGCACCGCCGGCCAGCAGGAAGGCGCCCATGGAGCAGGCCTGCCCCATGCAGACGGTGCTGACGTCCGGCTTAATGAACTGCATGGTGTCATAGATGGACATCCCTGCAGTGACGGCACCACCCGGCGAGTTGATGTAGATGCTGATGTCCTGATCCGGGTTCTCGGACTCCAGGAACAGCAGCTGAGCCACCACCAGATTCGCCATGTGATCCTCAACCTGACCGGTCAGGAAGATCACCCGCTCCTTGAGCAGACGGGAATAGATATCGTAGGAACGCTCACCCTTAGCCGTCTGCTCGACCACCATAGGGATGAGCGCATTGCGTGGGGATTCAGTCACATCGTTATAGTTCTTGTACATAAGGCATTGTCCCTAAAATAAAATGGCCCGAGTGGAGATCACACGAGCCATTATACTTAACAGTTTTGACCTTAAGTCAAATGTTCTTAGGCAGCGGCACCGGACTTGTTGATCACGTCGTCGAAGGCAACTTCTTTCTCGGTCACTTGCGCCTTGGACAAGATCAGGTCGATGGCTTGATCTTCAACTGCCAGGTTACGAACGCCGTTCAGCATCTGCTCGTTCTTCTGGTAGTACTCGATCACTTCCTTCGGATCTTCGTAGGCAGTGGCCATGGACTCGATGATGCTGGTCACACGGGCGTCGTCAGCCTTGATCTCGTTGGTGCGGATGACGTCACCCAGCAGCAGACCGACGCGTACGCGGCGCTCGGCTTGCGCCTGGAACAGCTCGGCCGGCAGTTCAGGAGCGTTGCCGCCCTGGAAGCCACCGAAACGCTGCAGGGCTTGCTGACGCAGGGCGTCGATTTCCTGGGCAACGGCAGCCTTCGGCAGATCGATCTGGTTGGCTTCAACCAGGCCGTTCAGCACTTGCTCTTTCACGCTGTTTTTCAGGGCTTGAGCCAGTTCGCGCTCCATGTTCTTGCGCACTTCGGCCTTCAGCTCTTCAACGCTGCCGCTCTCGATGCCAAAACGCTTGACGAACTCTTCAGTCAGCTCAGGCAGCACCTGCTCTTCAACCTTGATCAGCTTGGAGGCAAACTTGGCCGCTTTGCCTTTCAGGGCTTCGGCGTGGTAGTCAGCCGGGAAAGTCACCTCGATGGTGAACTCGTCACCCGCTTTCTTGCCCAGGATGGCGTCTTCGAAGCCAGGGATCATGCGACCGGCGCCCAGTTCCAGAGTGAAACCTTCGGCCTTGCCACCGTCGAACTCTTCACCGTCGATGGAACCGACGAAGTCCAGGGTGACACGCATGCCATTGGCGGCAGCGGCATCGACGTCAGACCAGGTGGCGTGCTGCTTGCGCAGGGTGTCGATCATGTTGGCCAGGTCGGCATCCTTGACGGAGGCAACCGGCTTCTCAACCTTGATGCTCTCGAGACCGGCAACTTCAAACTCCGGGTACACTTCGAAAGTGGCGGTGAATTCGAAATCCTGGCCTTCCTTGATCTCTTTCGGATCCATGGTCGGGGCACCGGCCGGGCTCAGTTTGCTTTCGATGATGGCCTTGATGAAGTTGTTTTGCATCATTTCATCGGCAACGCGGGCATGGGCCATGGCGCCGAACATCTTCTTGATGATGGCAACCGGAGCCTTACCAGGACGGAAACCGTCGATGCGACGAGTCTTGGCCAGGCCATTCAATTCTTTACGCACGGCAGCGTCAACGGTAGCAGCCGGTACAGTGATGGTAAGACGGCGTTCCAGACCTTGGGTTGTCTCTACAGAAACTTGCATTCTTTTACCTCGTTCAACTCAGCACTGTGTGCTGACCCTTTATTACCCCTGGGCAAAGCCCGGAGTCTTCCTGTTTATAAAGACAACGACTGTCTTTGTGATGAGAAAATATGACGCGACATTATAGCGGCGCACATTGGTCGCGTCGAGCCGCACATCCCCCATCCGGGGCACAGACAGCACAATTTGCGCAAGACTGCCTCCTATATGGGGAAGCCTTGCGCCTACTTCAAGCATCCGGCCCGCAATAATTTGCGCTTGCTCACCCTTTTGTGCGCCACACCATGCTTTTTTCATCTTCCTGCGTCGTCAGGGTGCATCCGATCAGCGGGTCTGCGACCCAAATTGTCCACCTTCTCGCATCAGCCATTGCGTCCCTCTGCGCCGCTCGCTATGGTGACTGCCAATTTATGAGTCTGGAGTGACCCACATGTCCTTTTTCCGCTTCTTGTTCAATCTGCTCTGGTTCGTACTGGGAGGCGTCTTCATGGGGCTGGCCTGGTGGCTGGCCGGGCTGCTCTGCTTCGTCTCCCTGATAGGGATCCCCTGGGGACGGGCCTGTTTCGTCATCGGCACCTTCTTCCCGTTTGGCAAGCAGGCGGTGAGCCGCAAGAGCATGACCGGCCAGAGCGACATCGGCACAGGTGCGCTCGGGATGATTGGCAACATCCTCTGGTTCCTGGTGATCGGGATCTGGCTGGCCATCGGCCACATCGCCTCGGCCCTGGCCTGCTTCGTGACCATCATCGGCATTCCGTTCGGCATCCAGCACCTCAAGCTGGCCCTGATTGCCCTGGCCCCCATAGGCCAGATGGTGGTGACCAACCACGAGGCCGAGTCCGGTCGCTATATTCGCTAAACAAGAATGCATCGCCAGGCTATGCCTGGGATGTCAAAAAAGGGCAGACTAGGGTCTGCCCTTTTTCATTGCCCCAGTTCGAGGTCTTCCATGCTGCCCAGCCACTTCTTCGCCAACCTCGCCCGCATGCGGCTCATCTACCGCTGGCCGCTGATGCGCAACATACAGCCGGAAAACATCGCCGAGCACAGCCTGCAGGTCGCCATGGTGGCCCACGCCCTCGGCGTCATCAGCAACCGGCTGTTTGATGGCAAGGTGGATGCCAACCACGCCGCCGTCATGGCCCTCTACCACGACAGCAGCGAGGTGCTGACCGGCGATCTGCCCACCCCCGTCAAGTATTTCAATCCCGAGATAGCCCGCGAGTACAAGAAGATTGAACTCGCCGCCGAACAGCGCCTGCTGGGCATGCTACCCCCCGAGCTGGTGGAAGACTTTCGCCCCCTGCTCGACTCCGGCGCCCAGGACGACACCCTGGCCCGGCTGGTGAAGGATGCCGACACCCTCTGCGCCTATACCAAGTGCCTGGAGGAGATAAATGCAGGCAACCGGGAGTTCGAGCCCGCGCGCAAGCGCCTCGAACAGATGCTGGAGGCCAGGATGAACCCGGCAATGCGCTACTTTATCGATGTGTTCGTGGCGAGCTTCTCGTTGCCCCTCGATGAGCTCAACGCCCACTAAGCCAGTCGGAACGACCAGAAGAGAGAAGGGCCCGCCGGTGCAGACCGGCGGACCCTTCTTTTTCAGTATATTGCCAGGCTTGGCAGACCTGGCTCGCGGATCAGTGACCCAGCTCCCGGGAGGGCACCAGAGCGCTCGCCCGCCAGGCGGGATAGAGGGTGGCCAGCAGACTCATCAGGATGGCGGCACTGGTCACTATCACCAGATCCTGCATGTGCAGTTCGGTCGGCAGGAAGTCGATGAAGTAGATGTCCGGGTTCAAGAAACGATGGCCGATCACCCCTTCGATGAAGCTCAGGATCTGAGTCAGCTTGCTGGAGAGCAGGCCCCCCAACAAGGCCCCGAGCAAGGCCCCGAGCACCCCGTTCACCATCCCCTGGATGACGAAGGTGAGCCGGATCTGGCCCGGGCTCGCCCCCATGGTCTTGAGGATGGCGATCTCGCTGCGCTTCTCGTTCACCGCCATCACCAGGGTGGAGACGATGTTGAAGCAGGCCACCGCCACCACCATCAGCATCACCACGTACATGACGGTGCGCACCATCTGGATGTCCTGATAGAGGTAGCCCTGGCGGCTCATCCAGCTGCTGATGTAGACGTAGTGCGGGAATTTGCGGGCGGCCGCCACAGTGATGGACTGCGCCTTGAGCACGTCGTTCACCTTGAGGCTGAAGCCTTCCACCGCGCTGCCCATGCCGGTGATGGACTGGGCATCGGTCAGGTGCATGAAGCCGAGCACGCCGTCGAGCTGGCCGCCGATCTCCAGCAGCCCCACCACGGTCAGGGTCTCCCGCCGGGGATTCTTGATCCCCGTCTCGTCTCCCCCTTGGGGCAGCAGCAGGGTCACGGGGTCACCTATCTTGACCCCCAGTTTGTCGGCGATGGTCTTGCCGAGGATCACCCCGTGCTCGCCCGCCTGGAGTTCACGAAAACCCAGCCCCGTCATGTAGTTGCCTGCATCTGACAGGTTCGCCTCGAGCTCGGGCAGCACGGCGCGCACCTGTACCCCCTTGATGGCGGAGCCGTGCTCCAGCAGGCCATCGAGGCGGATGACCGGGGCCGCAGCCTCGATCCCGGGCTGGGCCAGCAGGTAGTCCCGAAGCCTCGGCCAGTCCGGCAGGGGCGCCTCCATTCCGATGAGCTCACCGTGGGGCACCACAGAGAGCACTCTGTTTTTAAGTTCCCGCTCGAAGCCGTTCATGGCGGAGAGGCCAAGAATGAGGGCCATCACCCCGAGGGCTATACCGATCAGGGAAGAGGCGGAAATAAAGGCGATGAAGCCGTTGCGACGGCGGGAGCGGCTGTAACGCAGGCCCAGAAAGAGGGGCAGCGGCTTGAACATCAGGCGACCTCCGCCATGATGCCGCTCACCAGGGTCACCCGGCGGTGCAGCTTGGCAGCCAGGCTCAAGTCATGGGTGACCACCACGAAGGCCGTGCCCAGCTCCCGGTTGAGCTCGCAGAGCAGCTCGTACACCGCAGTGGCACTGGCATGATCCAGGTTGCCGGTGGGCTCGTCCGCCAGCACCAGGCTCGGCTCGTTGACCAGGGCACGGGCGATGGCCACCCGCTGGCGCTCGCCACCGGACAGCTCGGAAGGCCGGTGATTGAGACGGTGGGAGAGCCCCACCCGTCCCAGCATCCGGGTTGCCTTGTCGGTGGCGCTCGCCACCGACTCGCCGGCGATCAGCAGCGGCATGGCGGTGTTTTCCAGCGCAGTGAACTCGGCCAGCAGGTGGTGGAACTGATAGACGAAGCCCAGCTCCTGATTGCGAAAACGGGCCTGGGTCTTGCTGTCCCAGTGGTGGATGTCCTGCCCCTTGAACAGCACGGCGCCGCTCGAGGGGTTGTCCAGCGCCCCCATCAGGTGCAGCAAGGTGGTCTTGCCCGAGCCCGAGCTCCCCACCACCGCCAGCATCTCGCCGGGGGCGACGCAGAGATCTATCCCCTTGAGCACCTGGGTTTCCAGATTGCCCTCTTTATAGACATGGTTGAGGGCCTGACAGCGCAGCAGAGGCTCACAGGACTGGGGTTCATTCATAACAGGGGCTCCACTTATACCAGTGACCACATTGGCACCAGTCACAACGCCGGCACTCGCACCGGAGGTAACAACAGAAGATGATGGATTCACAGCGCTATTCATAACGTAATGCCTCGGCCGGTTTGACCCGGGCCGCACGGGCCGCCGGATAGAGGGTGGCACTGAAGCTCAGCAGCACGGCCCCCAGCAAGATGGTCATGACCTGGGCGGGTTCGACGATGACCGGCAGACCGCTGCCCCCCGCCGCCATATAGAGGTTGAGCCCCACCGCATCGAGCAGGGGGTTGAGTCCGAACGACAGGGCCAGCCCCGCCAGACCGCCAAACAGGGCGCCGATGACGCCGCTCGACGCCCCCAGCACCATGAAAATCTTGACGATCCCCGACTCGCTCATGCCCATGGTACGCAGTATGGCCACCTCCCCTTCCTTGTCGGTGACCACCATCACCAGGGCGGAGAGGATGTTGAAGGTGGCGACCGCGATGATCAGCACCAGCATCAGCCCCATCATGCGTTTCTCCATGGCCACCGCCTGGAAGAGCTCACCCCGCTCCCGGCGCCAGTCCTGCCACTCCAGTCCGTCCGGCAGCGCGGTTTTCACCACCTGGTCGGCGGCGAAGGGATCGTCGAGCCAGAGGCGGATGCCGCCCACCGTCTCCTCAGGCAGGCGCAGCAGGCGCTGGGCGTCCCCAAGGGCAATCAGCGCCACCTGGCTATCCACATCGGCGCCGACCCCGAAGATGCCGGAGACGGTGAAGATCCGCTGGGCCGGAACCCGGCCAAAGGGGGTGAAGCGAGTCCCTTCAGTCAGGATGAGACGCACCTCGTCGCCAATGGAGACCTTGAGGCGGTTGGCCACCCCCTGCCCCAGCACTATGTGGTATTGGCCGCGCTGCAGGCTGTCCAGCCGTCCCCCCAGCATCTGGGCATGGAGGATGTCATCCTTGGGCCAGCGGGCAGGATCTATCCCCTGCACGCTCACCCCGGTGAGCTGGCCCGGGCTTTGCAACATGCCTTCGCTGTCGAGCATGGGGGCCGTGGCCACCACGTGGGGCAACTTGTCGAGATCGGGCAGGCCGGGCGGATGGGCATCGATGCGCCCCGCCGGATTGGTCACCACCACGTGGGGGATCACCCCGAGAATGCGCCCCTTGAGCTGCCCCTCGAATCCGTTCATCACCGAAATGACCACCATCAGGGCAGCAACCCCGATGGCGATGCCAAAGGTGGAAAACAGGGAGATAAAGGAGACGAAGCGGTTACTGCGTCGCGAGCCTGCATAACGCAGGCCTATGGCCAGCGAGAGTGGCTGAAAAAGTCCAGTCTTCAAGGATATCTACGTTGCCAACAAAATAAGATGCCGGATAATAGGGTCTGTTGACGCCTCAACGCAAGCCGCGTTGCCGCAGCAGATGACGCCGGAGCTGGCGCAATGGCCCATTCCCCTGAGCCCAGGAGGCAGCCCATGGTGCCATGTTTAACCCAATGCGCAGGCCCCCGCCGCCATGTTGCGCCCCCACAGTGACGGGAGAGCCCCAGGGGCGGCTGGAGATGGCGTCTCGCACCAGGCCGGGGACGCCGCGGCGGGGCAAGGTCAACAGTGCCTATAAAAAATCGTCTATGACAACAAGGGATAGCCTCCATGCAGGAACAGTTCTTCAGCGTCACCCATGCCACGCCGGTCAATGTGATCCCCATGCCGGCCGACTTTCACCTGCCGACGCAGGAGGCCCTTGATGCCGAGCTACCCGAGCCCTTTCGCATCGCCTCCGCCATCACCTCCATCGACCTGGTGAGCAGCCGCCTGCTGCGCAACCAGAACGAATCCATGCACGATCTGGTGGAGATCATCAATCAGCAGTCCCGCAAGATCGACATGATCATGGGTTTCGTGCTGGCGGCGCAGGATCACCCCGAGCATCGCTTCCACACCCTGCGCTTTGGCGCCGGCCAGCTCACCTACCTGCACCCACGCCAGGGTCACGGCGAGCCGCCGCAGTTGCACCAGATAGTGCGGCTCAAGATCTTCCTGCGGGAAGAGGCCTCCGCCGTCTACTGCTATGGCGAAGTCAAGCAGCGGGAGCCCGGCGAGCATGGCACCCATGTGGTGCTCGACTATGTGCGGATCCGCGAGGATGACAGGGAGCTGCTGGTGCGTGCCAGCCTGCATGTGCAATCGAAACAGCTCAAGCTGCGTGCCCAAGAGCGTCAGCGCTAATCACAGCCAACGTCAACGTTAAAAGAATCAAACGATGCCAATGAAACTCCCCGCCTTGCCCGCCAAAGCGGGCCAGAAATTGACCCTGGGCCAGCTGGTCGGCAGCAGCCTGGCGCTGGTTGCAGCCCGCCTCACCCGGGAGGCCAACCGCCCCGTCCTGCTGGTGACTGCCGATACCCCGAGTGCCCTGCGCCTCGAACAGGAGTTGCAGTACCTGCTGGCCGACCAAGGCTGCCCGGTGCTGATGTTCCCGGACTGGGAAACCCTGCCCTACGACACCTTCTCCCCCCATCAGGACATCATCTCCCAGCGGCTCGAGACCCTCTACAGGCTGCCTCAGATGAGCAGCGGCGTGCTGATCGTGCCCATCTCCACCCTGATGCTGCGCACGGCGCCCCAGGCCTATCTCGACAAATACAGCCTGATGGTGACCAGCGGCCAGCGCCTCAACCTGCAACAGTTGCGGGGGCGTCTGGCCGAGGCGGGTTATGTGGCGGTGGAGCAGGTGCTGGAGCACGGCGAATTCGCCGCCCGCGGCTCCCTGCTGGATCTCTTCCCCATGGGCAGCAACCGGCCCTATCGCATCGACTTCTTCGATGACGAGGTGGACTCCATCCGCCCCTTCGATCCCGAGAGCCAGCGCTCCAGCGAGCCGGTCAAGTCGGTGAGCCTGTTGCCCGCCCGGGAATTTCCCACCGACGAGGCCGCCATCGAGCTGTTTCGCGGCCAGTTCCGCGAGCAGTTCGAGCTGTCGCGCGCCGAGGGCTCCGTCTATCAGGAGGTGAGCAAGGGGCGCTGGCCCGCCGGCATCGAATACTACCTGCCACTCTTCTTCAGCCAGACCGCCAGCCTGTTTGACTACCTGCCGGGCAACACCCTGCTGCTCACCGTGGGGGAGATCTACCCGGCGGCCCAGCGCTTCTGGAACGACATAGGCCAGCGCTATGAAGACAGGCGCTGGGACAACACCCGCCCCCTGCTGCCCCCCCAGCAAATTTACCTGCCGGTGGAGCAGCTGTTTGCGGCGCTGGGCCAGTATGGCGCCGTGCGCCTGCAGGAGGCCGCCACCGACGGCGGTGCGGGCCAGCACGACTTGCCCATCGCTCCCCTGCCCGACCTGCAGCTCGATCACAGCAAGGAGCAGCCCCTGCTGGCCCTCAGCCAGTTCCTGCAAGGCTTTGCCGGCCGCACCCTGTTCGCGGTGGAATCCGAGGGGCGGCGCGAGGGGCTCGGGGATCTGCTGGCGCGGATCGCGCTGCAACCCAGGGAGTTCGCCTCCCTCGAGGAGTTCGTCGGGAGCAAGGCACGTCATGGCCTGCTGGTCAGCCCGCTGGAGCGGGGCTTCCTGCTCGAACCCGCCGGGGCAGAGGCCCTGGCCCTCATCACAGAGACCGAGCTGCTCGGCGGCAAGATCAGAAGCAAGCGGCAGCGGGAGAAGAGCAAGAACCTGAGCTCGGATGCGGTGATCAGAAACCTCGGCGAGCTGACCCAGGGCCAGCCCGTGGTGCACCTGGATCACGGGGTCGGCCGCTATCTCGGGCTCGAGACCCTGGATGCCGGCGGCCTGCCCACCGAGTTCCTCACCCTGGAATACGCCGGTGGCGACAAGCTGTTCGTGCCGGTCACCAACCTCCACCTCATCAGCCGTTACACGGGGTCGGATAACCCCCCCAGCCACAAGCTCGGCGGCGAGGCCTGGGTCAAGGCCAGGCGCAAGGCGGCGGAGAAGGTGCGCGACGTGGCGGCCGAACTGCTCGATGTCTATGCCATACGCGCGGCGCGGGCTGGCTTTGCCTTCAAGCACGACAAGGAGAGCTACCGCCAGTTTGCCGCCAGCTTCCCGTTCGAGGAGACCGAGGATCAGCTCAATGCCATCAATGCGGTGCTGGGGGACATGTGCCAGGCCAAGAGCATGGACCGGCTGGTGTGCGGCGATGTGGGCTTTGGCAAGACCGAAGTGGCCATGCGGGCGGCCTTCGTGGCGGTGCACGGCGGCAAGCAGGTGGCCGTGCTGGTGCCCACCACCCTGCTGGCCCAGCAGCACTACGACAACTTCCGCGATCGCTTCGCCAACTGGCCGGTGCGGGTGGAGGTGCTGAGCCGCTTCCGCTCCGCCAAGGAGCAGACCAGCGTCTTGAAGGAGCTGGCCGATGGCAAGGTGGACATCATCATTGGCACCCACAAGCTGCTCGGCTCGGATCTCACCTTCAAGGATCTGGGGCTGCTCATCGTCGACGAGGAGCACAGATTCGGGGTACGCCAGAAGGAGAAGATCAAGGCGCTGCGGGCCGACGTGGATATCCTCACGCTCACGGCAACACCTATCCCGCGCACCCTCAACATGGCGATGTCCGGCATGCGGGATCTCTCCATCATCGCTACCCCGCCCGCCAAGCGGCTCGCCATCAAGACCTTCGTGCGCCAGCACGAGCCAGCCGTGGTGCGCGAGGCTGTGCTGCGGGAGCTCAAGCGCGGCGGTCAGGTCTACTACCTGCACAACGACGTGGAGAGCATCGAGAAGTGCGCAAGCGATCTCGCCGAACTGGTACCGGAGGCGCGCATCGGCATCGCCCACGGCCAGATGCGCGAACGCGACCTTGAGCGCATCATGTCGGACTTCTACCACCAGCGCTTCAACCTGCTGGTCTGCACCACCATCATAGAGACCGGCATCGACGTGCCGAGCGCTAACACCATCATCATGGACAGGGCGGATCACCTGGGGCTGGCCCAGTTGCACCAGTTGCGGGGTCGGGTCGGCCGCTCCCACCACCAGGCCTATGCCTACCTGCTCACCCCCCATCCCAAGCTGATGACCAAGGATGCGGCCAAGCGGCTGGAAGCCATTGCATCGCTGGAGGATCTCGGGGCCGGCTTTGCGCTCGCCACCCACGATCTGGAGATACGGGGCGCAGGCGAGCTACTCGGCGACGATCAGAGCGGCCAGATCGAATCGATCGGCTTCACCCTCTACATGGAGATGCTGGAGCAAGCGGTGGAGGCGCTGAAAAACGGCAAGGAGCCGTCGCTCGAACAGCTGATGAGCCAGCACACCGAGGTGGAGCTGCGCCTGCCGGCGCTGTTGCCGGACGACTACATCCCGGACGTCAACATGCGTCTGTCCATGTACAAGCGCATCGCCAGTGCGGCGGACGAGCAGGAGCTGCGCGAGCTGAAGGTGGAGCTCATCGACCGCTTCGGCCTGCTGCCGGAGCCGACCAAGACGCTGATGGAGATCGCGGCCTTCCGCCAGCGCGCCACGGCCCTGGGTATTCGCCGGGTAGAGATGAGCGATCGCGGCGGCTACCTGGACTTCACCCAGGAGACCAAGGTCAACCCGACTTATCTGGTAAAACTGCTCTCCGAGCAGCCACGTATCTATAAAATGGATGGACCCACCCGATTGCGCTTCCAGGTACCGAACCAGGAGAGAGCCATGCGCCTGAAACTGGTGGATGCCCTGCTGACGGATCTCGCCAGCCACAGCCTCTAGTGGCTAGGAGCGCCAAACAAAACGGGAGCCATATCGGCTCCCGTTTTTTATGTGACTATCGCCGCGACACGCCTGGCATCATCCCTGACGGGCCGGATCCTCGTGGGCGGAGAATTCCCGCATGAAGGCCTCGGCCCGCTCCACCATCTTGGTGGAGCCCACGAAATAGGGGGTACGCTGGTGCAGCGCCGTGGGCTGGATATCCATGATGCGACCAAAGCCGTCGGACGCCTTGCCACCGGCCTGCTCCACCAGGAAGGCCATGGGGTTGCACTCGTAGAGCAGGCGTAGCTTGCCGTTCGGGGAGTTGGTGCCGGACGGATAGATGTAGATGCCGCCCTTGAGCAGGTTGCGGTGGAAATCCGACACCAGGGAGCCGATGTAGCGGGAGGTGTAGGGCCTGTGGGTCGCCTCGTCCCGCTCCTGGCAATATTTCAGGTATTTCTTCACCCCGTCCGGGAACTTGATGTAGTTGCCCTCGTTGATGGAGTAGATCTTGCCCTCCTCCGGAATACGGATGTTCTCGTGGGAGAGGCAGAAGCAGCCGATGGAAGGGTCGTAGGTAAAGCCGTTGACCCCAAAGCCCGTGGTGTAGACCAGCATAGTGGAGGAGCCATAGACAACATAACCGGCGGCCACCTGACGGTTGCCCGGCTGCAGGAAGTCCTCCAGGGTCACCCCGGCGCCCGGCTTGCTGACCCGGCGATAGATGGAGAAGATGGTCCCGACCGAGACGTTGACGTCGATGTTGGAAGAGCCGTCGAGCGGATCGATCAGCACCACATACTTGGAGTGGCGGGAGAGCTCGGAATCGAAGGAGACGAAGTCCTCCTCCTCCTCGGACGCCATGCCGCACACCTCGCCACGGGCCTCCAACGCCGCCTTGAAGCGCTCGTTGGCGTAGACGTCCAGCTTCTGCTGCACCTCCCCCTGCACGTTTTCGGCCCCCATGGAACCGATGATGTCCGCCAGCCCCGCCTTGTTGATCTCCCGGTTCACCACCTTGGCGGCCAGGCGAATGGAGCTGAGCAAGGAGGTCAGCTCGCCGGTCGCGGTAGGGTAGTCCGCCTGTTTCTTGACGATGAACTCGCCCATGGTGATCATGTTTCGCATTCTTGTTCCTTTAAGATCGTTTCCGTTGGCCGTTGAAAACGTTTGCAAGTGTCGGCAAAAAAAGTGCCGATCCTCGGCAGCGTTATTTTGTAACCCAATGTAACGCCTGTTTTTTGTTTTTGCAGCGAATTAAGCCGGCGTATAAATCACCAGAAAACCCCGTCAGTACGGCATGCGGCGCTGAAAAAAGGGCTTCGATTGGTGTCTTTCATCATGTTAATTTGTGACGAGAATGCTACTTCACACTTCCTGTCTCCACTCTTCCCCATCCGGCATCCGCCTCGCAATGCCAGTCGGTCCCCCTCTTGAGATCTCACCATCAATCCCGCACACTGCTCTGGCTTTGGAAGCAAAAAAACATAAGGATATTCAATGAAAAGGACTCTCATTGCCGGTGCGGTTGCCGCCCTGCTCGCGCTCCCCGCGCTGGCGGCCCAGGTACCGGCCGGTACCAAGCTGCTGCCAGCAGAACAGCAAACCTTCATCCGCAACATCGGCACCGAACCCGCCTCCATCGACCCCCAGATGGTGGAAGAGACCGCAGGCAGCGACATCGTCAACGATCTGTTCGAGGGGCTCTACACCCTAGATGGCGACGGCAAGCTGCAGGCGGCGGGGGCGCTCGGGTACGAACTCGATGACTCCGGCACCGTCTACACCTTCAAACTGAGACCCGATGCCAAGTGGTCCAACGGCGAGCCGGTGACGGCAGCCGATTACGTCTATGGCTGGCAGCGGGCGGCGGACCCCAAGAATGCCTCCAACTATGCCTGGTTCATCGAGCTGACCGGTGTCACCAACGCCAGTGACGTGGTGCAGGGCAAGAAGAACCCAGATGCGTTGGGCATCAAGGCACTCGACACCCATACCCTGCAGATCACATTGAAGAACCCGGTGCCCTTTTTCCTGAAGACCCTCTCCCACTACACCACCTTCCCAGCGCCGAAGGCGACCATAGAGAAGTTCGGACATGAGTGGGTCAAGCCGGGCAACATCGTCTCCAACGGCGCCTTCGTGCTCAAGGAGTGGACTCCCAACGAGCGTCTCATCTCCGAGCGCAACCCCTATTACTGGGACAACCAGCATACGGTGCTGAACAAGGTGCTCTATCTGGAGATAGTCTCCGACACTGCCGCCTACAACCGCTATCGCGCCGGCGAGCTGCACTACACCAGCTATCCGCTGGAGCAGTACAAGCAGCTCAAGCAGCAGAGTCCGCAGGAGCTGGTGAGCGTACCGACCCTGGCCACCTACTACTACGTGTTCAATACCCAGCGCAAACCGTTCGATAACCCCAAGGTACGCAAGGCGCTGTCTCTTGCCATCGACAGGGACACCATCACCGAGAAGATCCTGGGACAGGGCCAGCTCTCTGCCTTCAGCCTGACACCGCCCATTGTGGACGGCTTCGAACTCAAGCGCCCGGCGAGCGAGCTGATGAGCAAAGAGAAGCGGATCACCCAGGCCAAGGCGCTGCTGAGCGAGGCCGGCTACGGCCCGGGCAAGCCCCTGGACGTGGATATCCTCTACAACACCAACGAGGGACACAAGAAGATAGCGCTGGCCATCTCCTCCATGTGGAAGCACAACCTGGGCGTCCAGGCCAAGCTCAACAACATGGAGTGGAAGACCATGGTATCGGCCCTCAACGAGGGAGATTTCGGGGTCAGCCGCTACGCCTGGAACGGGGATTACAACGATGCTTCCACCTTCCTCGACATCATGACCTCCAGCAGCAGCGCCAACAGCGGCAAGTGGTTCAACAAGCAGTATGACGCCCTGCTGGCCAAGGCCCATGACGCCAGAGATCCGGCCGAGCGCAACCAGCTCTATCAACAGGCCGAAGCCCTGATCGATGCGGAGGCCCCCATCGCTCCGGTCTACTTCTACGTCAAATCCCGCCTGCTCAAGCCCAACATCAAGGGTTACCCCTATCAGAACCCGCAGGATTTGGTCTACTCGAAAGACCTCTATCTGACCGCGCAATAAGGTTCGCTATCCCGTATACAAAAAGACCGCCTTTCGGCGGTCTTTCTTCTTAATCTTCCCGGCAGGTGGCCATCGCGAGCCGGGCCCGCCGCCGCACCATCACCGGTTTGACCAGCAGCTGCGCCAGCAGCACGCCAAGCAGTGTCATGCCGCCACCAATCAGGTGATAGCTGGTCAGCTCCTCCCCCAGCCAGCTGATGGCCAGCGCCGACGTCATCACCGGCAACAGGTTCATGAAGATGGCGGTACGGCTGGCCCCCAGCAGGGCTATCCCCTGCATCCAGAGCCAGGGCGAGAGGGCCGAGGTCGGGATCCCCGCATAGAGGATGAGCCAGAGCGCGCTGCCATCCGGCCATTTGCCATCCACCAGCAGGTAGAAGGGGGTGAGGAACAGCAGGCTGCAGAGCACCTGGCCGTAGAGCATGGACCAGTTGTCGAGCCCCAGATCCCAACGCTTGAGCAGCACGCTGTAGAGCGCATAGGTGGCCGCCGAGAGCAGCATGTAGACGGAGCCGATATGAATACCCTGGGTGAACAAGCGGGTCGGGTTACCTTGCCCCAGCAAGATGGCCAGCCCCAGGATGGAAATGACACCGCCTATCAGCGCGCCCCAGGTGGGGCGCTCGCGCAGCAGCCAGATGCTGAGCAGCACCGTCATCAGCGGGGTCAGTCCCATCATCAGCCCGATCTCGGTGGCTCCCAGGGTCTGGGCCGCGTAGTAACCGAAGGTCTGGTTCAACACCATGCCGAGCAGGGCCAGCATGGCCAGCCGGGAGAAACCGGCCCGCAGTTGGTCACGCATGCGCCAGGCCCGCCGCGCGAGGAAAGGAGTCAGTACCAGGGCCGCCACCATCCAGCGGGACCAGGCCAGAGCGGCCGGCGAGAGCACCCCCACCGCCAGCTTGCTGACGATGCCGTTGCCGGCCCAGATGGCCATGCAGGAGAAGGGGAACAGAAAGGCAAGGGGCATCACTATGTCCAGAGAAAGGGGGCAGATATTTCGCGGGAGTATAGAGAGGCAAACAGGATAAGCAAGCGCACTGATGCGGGGCGCGACAACCTCATCCAGAAATCGACTTGAACGGGCTCAAACTGCTTCACTCAGCCCCAGATACAATCATGCCCGCACAGGGCGGGCATGAGGGGGAGATGGCCATGCTGATGCAACTCAAGCGGCATCCATGTGCAGTCTCGATATCAACTCGTTGACTTCGAGCACCGTCTGACGATGGGGAATATCGGCTTGCAGTGGCATCATCAGCAGGCCCGACTGGAAATCGAAGCGCCCCCTGCCGTGGATGTAGATCCGTCCCTTGAAGAAGGTTTTGACATGCTTTGCCACCATCAGTGGCAGGTACTTCTTGAACACTCTCATCGTTTGCAACCTCTTGCAGTTGTATCCGTATGACAGCAGCTTATGCGAGATAATTCCGTTAAATTTGTATAAAAAACCGGAAAAATCGACTCTCTCTTCCCCAAAAAACCAACCTGTAACTTTTTATTAACTTTTATCGTATTGTATGCGGTCCTTCCAGCCAGAGCAAGACCCCCTTGCCATCTTGCCACTCGATGCAAGCCAGACCCGAGGTGGCAAACATGGGCGCACCTGCCGCCGGGCAGAGACTTTGCACCAGATACCCGACCAGGGGCAGGTGACTGACCATCAGGATATTGTCGTGGGTCGCCGCCAGCGCGGTGAGATAACTCGCCACGAAGGCCGGATCCCCGTAGGGGGTGATCTCGCCGCTCTCCTCGACCTTCAGGGCCTCGGGCAGCTCGGCAGAGATGGCCTGCCAGGTCTGTCTGGCACGCAGGTAGTTGCTGTGGATCACCAGGCTCAGAGAGCCTGTCAGCTGAGGGGCCAACCAGCCCGCCATGTGGATGGACTCTTCGATGCCTTGCTCGGTCAGTGGACGCTGTTCATCAGTCTTTGCGTTCATGCCAGCCTGGCCATGACGCATGATGTAGATTTTCATTACAACCTCGCCCAGGGGGCCTGTTTAAATAGCGGGGGGATCTTACCCCGCCATGCAGGGGGAAACAATTGCGCTACCTCTCAGAAAAGGGTTTGCCTCGTGAGATAGCGGGGTCGATAATCATGTTTAAATTCAAATAAATTCACCGCGAGTCACTCCCCAATGAGCCCATATGCCAGTCCCAACGACCATCGGCGGTATCACTATCTGGAGCTGGCAAACCGGCTCAGGGTCTTGTTGATCTGCGATCCCGAGACCGATAAATCGGCCGCCTCCCTGGCCGTCAACACCGGCCACTTCGATGACCCTGTCGATCGCCAGGGCATGGCCCATTTCCTTGAGCATATGCTGTTCCTCGGTACTCGTACTTATCCCAAACCCGGCGAGTACCAACAGTTCATGAGCCGCCATGGGGGCAGCAACAACGCCTGGACCGGCACCGAGTTCACCAACTTCTTCTTCGACATCGACAACGGCTTCTTCGAAGCGGGGCTGGACCGCTTCTCCCAGTTCTTCATCTGCCCCACCTTCGCCCCCGAGTGGGTCGACAAGGAGCGCAACGCGGTCGACTCCGAATACCGCCTCAAGTTGCAGGACGATGTGCGCCGCAGCTATCAGGTGCACAAGGAGACGGTCAATCCGGCCCACCCCTTCTCCAAGTTCTCGGTCGGCAACCTGGATACCTTGGCAGACCTGCCCGGCCGGGATCTGCGCTCCGACCTCATTGCGTTCTACGAAACCCACTACAGTGCGGATCGCATGGCGCTGGTGATGCTCTCTCCGGCATCCATTGAAACCCAGCTTGGCTGGTGTGATCGCTTCTTTGGCACCATTCTGGATCGCCGCCTGGGCCCTCCTGCCCTCTCGGCCCCCCTCTACCGGCTCGATGACCTCGGCATCCGCATCCAGATAGCCCCGGTCAAGGAGACCCGCAAGCTGGCGCTGACCTTCCCGCTGCCGAGCGTGGATGCGCTCTACGACAAGAAACCCCTCACCTTCCTGAGCCACCTCATCGGCTACGAAGGGGAAGGCAGCCTGCTCTCTCTGCTCAAGGCAAGAGGCTGGGTCAACCAGCTCGCCGCCGGAGGCGGCATCAGCGGTGCCAACTTCAAGGACTTTGGGGTGAGCTTCGGCCTCACTCCCTTGGGGCTTACCCATGTGGACGACATCATCGCCGACCTGTTCGGCTACCTGAAGCTCATCGAACGCGATGGCCTGCAGGCCTGGCGTTATGACGAGAAGCGCAGCGTGCTGGAATCGGCCTTCCGCTTCCAGGAGCGGGGCCGGGCGCTGGACACCGTCTCTGGCCTCGTGCTCAACCTGTTCAGCTATGCCCCGGACGATCTGATCCACGGCGACTACATGATGCGCGAGTACGATGAGCCCCTGATCCGGCGCTTCCTCGCCAAGCTGACCCCCCACAACCTGCGCGTGACCATACAGGCGCCGGAGGTGAGCACGGATCGCCTCGCCCGCTGGTATCAGACCCCCTACAGCGTCCAGAGCATCACCGAGGCGGAGAAGATCCGCTGGCAGCAGAGCGAGCCGGATCCCGCCTTGCACCTGCCCTCTCCCAACCCCTTTATCAGCAGCCGCCTCGATGCCAGAACGCCGGCCCTCAGCGCCGACATGCCGGCCTGTCTGGTCGACCGCCCCGGTTTTCGGCTCTGGCATCTGCACGAGCACCTGTTTGGGGTGCCCAAGGGGAGCCTCTATATCTCCATCGACAGCGAGCATGCGGTCAGAAGCCCTCGCCACATCGCCATGGCCAGGCTTGCGGTGGAGCTGCTCACGGATCACCTCAATGCCCTCACCTACCCGGCCGAGCTCGCCGGGCTCGGCTACCAGATCTATGCCCATCAGGGGGGCTTCACCATCAACCTGAGCGGCTTTGCCGACAAGCTGCCGCTGCTGCTCGACATGATCCTCGGCAACCGCACCCTGGGCTACCCGGATCCGGCGCGCTTCAGCGAAATCAAGGAGCAGCTCATCCGCAACTGGGAGAACCAGTCCAAGACCAGGCCCATCTCCCAGCTGTTCAACCAGCTCACCAGTTTGCTGCAACCGAACAACCCGCCGTTCGAGCAGTTGCTGCGCCACCTGCGCACCATAGCACTCGACGAAATGCCTGACTTCGTCAGCCGGCTCTTTGCCGAGGTGCACATAGAGACCCTGGTGCACGGCGACTGGACCGCCGCCGAGGCGCTTGAACTGGCCGCCCTGCTGGAGCGTCACCTCGGCGTCAGCAGCCAACCCAGTGCCGAGACCCGCCGCCCCCTTATCTCCATTCAGGACAGGGGCACCCTCATTCGCGAGCAGGGGTGCGATCACGAAGACTCGGCGCTCCTGGTCTATTACCAGTCCCGCACCACCCGGGCGCGGGATCTCGCCTGCTTCACCCTGGCCAACCACATCATGTCCTCCACCTTCTTCCACGAGCTGCGCACCCGCCAGCAGCTCGGTTACGTGGTGGGGGCCGGCAACCTGCCCCTCAATCGCCACCCCGGCCTCATCTTCTATATACAGTCGCCGGTGGCGGGACCGCAGATCCTGCTGGATGCGGTGGAGGAGTTCATCGATCTCTTCCCGCTGGCCATGCTGGAGTTTACCGAGCAGCAGTGGCAGGACAGCAAGGCGGGGCTGCAAGCCCAGCTCAGCGAGCGGGATGCCAACTTGCGCAGCCGCGGCCAGCGACTCTGGGGCAGCATAGGCAACAAGGATCTGGGCTTCGATCAACGGGAGCGGGTGCGCGAGGAGGTGGGCAGTCTCAGCCGCGCCGATCTGGTGCGCTTCATCACCCAGTTGCGCTCACGCACCTCGGATAGGCTGATCCTCTGCAGCTATGGCCTGGGCCACGAGCACGACGAGCGGATCACCGGCCAGTTCATTGACGATCCCCGGGCCTTCAGGCTCAATGCCGCCACCTTCGAAGCCTAACCAAGCCTCGACTCCCTCCCCACGGCAGATTGCGGGCAATAAAAAGCCGACCCCTGAGGGTCGGCTGGAAAAACCATAATCAATTGCGACCAGAGCCGCCAAAAGTGAACATGAGCGTGAAAATCAGACACTGAGTCGATGAACGGCCGAATGGTTCAAACCAGAGCGTATCGGTCGACACCTGCAGTGATTGAGAAACAGCCTCATCTTAGGCATTCCCCCGATTTGTCACGTTGATCTATGTCAAAGGAGGTAAAGAAGCGCGCTTTTCCTCTTCAGTGGCGGGATCACGCAGTCACCTCAGCCCCGACGGATCAGGCGATAGGCCACCTCATCGAAATAGGAGAGCTGCCCCGAGCGCACCCTGGGGTGATCCAGCTCGGCGGCGCGCCCCAGCACTTCCACGCTAAAGTCGCGTTCGAACAGGGTGCGCACCTCCATCTCCCCCACCGAGAACGGCGGCTGCACCTGCTGCTCCGGCTGATACTCGAGGGTCACCAGCAGCACCTGACCACCCGCCTCGATGAGGCGGCTCATCAGGGTCGCATACTGGCGGCGCATGGCCGTCGGCAGGGCGATAAGGGCGGCCCTGTCATAGGCGAGCCGGTAGCGGCGGCCAAGCTCGGGGACGGCGAAGAAATCCCCCTGATAGATGCGCAGGTCGTCGTGCAGGTGGCACCGATAGGGGCCCACCTCGCTTGTCTCTGCACTCAGATTGTTCTCGTCAAAAAACTGGGTAATGGCGAGCTCGGAGAGCTCGAAACCATCCACCGGATGCCCCTGACCGCTCAGCCAGAGCAGGTCGCGGGACTTGCCGCACAGGGGCACCAGCACGGGCTCACCCTGCTGCTGCGCCGACCACCAGGATTGCAGCCAGCGGTTGAAATCTGCCTGATGAAAGCCAATCCGGTTCTCTTTCCACTTCTGATGCCAAAACGCCGCTTCCATCATCTTCCTCTCGTCATCTGCAATGATGCATCAATATCACAACTTCATCGGGACGGCGCAAGCCTTGTTGTCCACTGCACAGGGAGCGAGGGTCCGATGACGTCCAGCCGACCGCACTCAGGCGCAGGCGGGCTCAGCCGCCATGGTGGTGGCCACGGCGTCTATCCGGGCAGCAATCTGTGTAAACGAGGGGCGCTGCAACACAGTCTCCAACAGACACGCTTCGGCCAGTGAATGGAGCGCCCCAAGCGCCTCGTCCCTGGGATGGCAGCGCGCCAGCAGCTCCTCCAGCAAACAGCCAAAGGCCCTGACCTCCAGACGCTCGAGCCGGGCAGCCCGCTCGCGGTCGGCGCGGTCATAACAGGAGGCGGCGCCGAAATCCCCGAGCAGCACCCGGCCCTGTTCCTGAACAGAGTGCAGCAGAGAGTGCAGCAGGTTGTGCGCGTAGAGATCCCCGTGCAGGATGCCGCGCTCATGCAGATGCAGCGCGGCGCTTGCCACCCCCTGCGCCATGGCAAGCAGCGCATTCGGAGTGAAGGTCAGATCCGCCGGATAGACATCCCGGGTGCAGGAGTCCAGGCTCGGCGGCCCCGCCAGGTTGACAAACCCGGGGTCTATCAGCGTCATCACCAGGGCCGGCATGCCAGAGGGGTGGCCGCTGACTCGGCCCGCCACCCCGATGAGATTGGGATGCCTGCCTGCGGCGAGCGACACCGCCATCTCGCAGCGAGGCAGGCCATCGCTGGTCACGGCCCCCTTGAAGAGCTTGACCGCCACCCCCTGCGTCTCCTCATCAGAGCGCAGTGCTGCGCGGTGGATCACGCCGGACGCCCCCTGCCCCAGTTGCTCCCCCAGCGTCAATGTATGCCAGGGGATCTCGGCCGCGGTTGCCGTCTCGCCGAGTCGGCGCTCCTGCTCGTCGCTAAAGGGGTTGCCTGCATAGGCCAGCCAGGCGAGGCGCGGCAAATCGAGCAGCCACTCGGGAAGCGCCTCCAGCCGGTTGGCGGCGATGCGCAACAGCTCCAGACGCTGGCAGTTGGCAAGGCTCGCCGGCAGCTCGCGCAGGCGGTTGCCGGAGAGCATCAGCTTTTGCAGGGCGGCGCACTGCCCCAGCGCGTCCGGCAGACCTTCAATCTCGTTATCGGTCAGGATCAACCAGCGCAGCCCCGCAGGCAGTGACGCGGCGGGAACCGTGGCGATCCGGTTGGCCTTGAACCCCACCATGGTGAGTGCAGGGCAGCGCCCCAACACCTCGGGCAGCTCGGTGAAGCAGTTCTCGGAGCAGAAGATAATGCGCAGCCTGGTGAATTCGGCCAGCTCGTCAGGGAGCCGATCCAGATCGTTGCCGGTGAGATCCAGCACCTCCAGCGTCTCCTTGAGGTTCAGGATCTCGGAGGGGAACACCGTCAGGTTTTCGGCAAGTTTGAGGTGGCGGGCGCCGCAGAGTTCGCCTGCGCGCAGCTGTTCCAGGGTATGCATGGGATCGTCTCTATCGGGGTGGTCGGCTCGCGGCCAACGGCGCCGCCGAGCACTCGCCCGGCGGCCACAAAGGAGGGGCATTATAAAGAACGACGGCCAGAGATCCCCTGTTTTGCTGCCACCAGGACTCAGGCACAAGAGCCTGCCGCGTAAAGAAAGTACGAGTCGCGCTCCCTGCTGGAGGTGGCCGACACCCTGGGCCTTAGCAGCGGCTCGCGGCTCTACGATCACTTCGTGCAGCTCGAAGCGGTGACGCCGGGCGAGTACAAGCAGCGTGGGGCCGTGCTCGTTATCGAGCACGGGGTGCACGACACCCCCTTCGGTCAGGCATTCGTCGCCCTGACCCCGAGAGGGATCTGCAACTTCTCGTTTCTCGATGATAAAGCCCTAGACGCGCCGCTGGCCGCCCTCGCCCAGCGCTGGCCTGCGGCCCAGCTGCGAGAAGCGCCCTTACGCACCCAAAGCGTCATCCACACCATGTTCGATGGCAGCAAGGCGCCGGATCGACCCATCTCGCTGCACGTTAGCGGCACCAACTTTCAGATCAGCGTCTGGCGGGCGCTGCTCGAGATCCCTCCAGCCAGGGTAGTGAGCTACGCCCAGGTGGCGAGCGCCATCAGCAATCCCAAGGCCACCCGCGCCGTGGGGTTGGCTGTGGGGGCCAACCCCGTCGCCTTTATGATCCCCTGCCACCGGGTCATCCAGCAAAACGGCAAGCTCGGCGGCTATCACTGGGGCGAGACTCGCAAACAGGCGATACACGCCTGGGAAGCGGCGAGGTATGAGTGAACATGGCCTTTTTCTACTCGCCCTGATGGGGGAGAAACTGGAGTGTTGGTTGTGAGTCAGCAGACAATCAGGCCGCGCCAGACAAACGTGCGGCGATATCAAGCGGGGAGATCAGAAGAATCGGGGCGCAGATTGCCCCTTCTGTTGCTTTGGTTACGGGGCGTGCGATCAGTTACACCACCCCAGCGAATTGACGAAGAGACGTAGGGTGCAATAAGCGCAGCGCATTGCACCGTTTGCCGAGCGGCTATTGAGCAAGCTATAAGGAACAAGAGTAGCGGTGCAATTTCATTGCATCCTACGGTGCTGAGGCGAACCCCGCAAATAGGCGATACACTCCTAGGAAGCGGCGAGGAATGAGTAAGGTACGGCCAATAACTACAAAGCTCAGATCTACGAGTAGTCTTCCAAAGTAGCTCTTACCTCTCCAAATTCCGGCATTCCATACCCATTACGCCCAATAATAGGTTTGTATATTAGTTCAAAGTCCACATTTATTTTATGCCCTGAGTACGGTCTATCCTCATCTATCTCACCTTGAATTTCTGCTGATGCAGCAACTACAACACTTCCATCCTTTGCATTTTTAATGCTTATGAACTCAGCATACTCAACCCCAAATGAGTGAGCATTAGTTTCAGCAATCACACTATTAACACTATCATCATTAATCAAGTCAAAAATATTACTTGAATCATCTAAAAAGTCTTTTGCCACATCCTCTTTTAGATCAGATGAAATAAACATAAATCTATCTAATTGTTCAAAGGTTCCAACCAAATGGTCAAATAGCACCGCCTCGTTGATATCTTCTTTGTGCTTTTCTATAACTTTTTTTAAGTCACCTAACAATGTGTTTCCATCGTATACAACACAAGACAATCCTCCTAGTTTTTGCCATGTGAAGGCATTGTCCGTCAACAACGAATCAACATCACCGTAACCAAAAGATACGGATATAGACTCAGCCATCAAACCCAAAGAAATCTGTAACCCATCTTCACGTAGTGATTTCGACAAAACATCTAAAAACAGATAGAGTGTAGGAAAGTGTAAATCGACTAACTCTTGATGATGTTTAGCTTTTGCTAATTCATGTGCTTGTTGTTCACGTTCATTTTTACGCTGTACTTCATCGGCTAGCAATTTTAATTCTTTAGCTTCAAACTCAGATTTCTCTTGCTTTGCTTTAGCTTCTCTAAGTTCAGCCTCTGCTTTTTCTGCATCAGCACGAAATTTTTCTGCTTCAGCATCTTTTTGTTTCAACTCGGCTTCAAGCTTCCTACCAATATATGGATTGGAAGGATCTGCTTTGTACAACCCCTCATTTAGCTCGGCTTTCTTCCTAGCTTTAATAATATCAATATTTACAATTTCAGTGTGCCTCCACTCCTCAGCTTTTTTTAAAATTTTGTGACTAACTACATTCAAGTATGGCAGGCCAAACGCATACAACAACGCGACTAAAAATGGCCAAAGCCATATGCTAAAATTTTCAAAATTAAGGGTATTTTCGAAAGCAATCAACCTTGCCTCTAGTGTATCACCGCCCCAAAAAAGCAATAGAAAACGCTTCCAATTAAATATAGCCCAAGCCCCAATAAAAGCGCCAAGAACAGGGCTTGTGACTTTTACTTTGTTATCGCTAAGCCAACTTTTTAGTAAATCTTGCACCATAAAAATTCCCCCTACACGCTAACTGTATCGCAAAACCATACAAAATAAAAAACACCATCAAAGCAAATTATTCAGTTCTAGATGGACAGACAGCAACAACATAATTTCCATTAATTTTTAATTTATTACAGAGACTTAACTGTGCTTTGATGACAGACTGTATTAGTCCATTATCATAACCTTCCGCACAACTCCACATCACCATTAAAACCAGTTTACAATCAATAACTTACAAAATATTTCAGCGCTCAAGCTACCACCCGACAACATCCAAACCTGCTGTGTACTACCTATGATGTTACTTTGGCTTACTTAATAGGTGACTCCATAGAGACAATCTCCAAACGACCATCCTAGCGAGCAAGGCAGATAAGAAAAAGAGTGAGATGGAATTTTCCTGAGCAAGATCAACAACCAATGCACACATATCAGCGGTGCCGGATCGTAGATAAAGAAAAGACGCACTCAGGCATCTTTCTTATTGGTGAGGTACAGAGGCTAGCCGGTCGATGATTTCCCCCCCTCCTAGCCTTGCCCCGCAACCGGATCAGATGGGGGTGATGGAGGTGATATGGGCCGAGCCATCCAGCGACTGGAAGATCTGCACCACGGCTTCCCCGTGGATGGAGTTGGGGAGCGGCACCGTTGTTTTGCATTTGAAACGGTAACTGGTGCGCCTACCATCACTTGCCTGGAGAAACAACAGCCTGCCGCCCTATGTGGACGCGATGGATGAAGCTCTGCCGATCGACTCAAGAACTCACCACGACAGCATTGGTAACACGGCCTCCATCCCCTGTGCCAGGAGCAAAATTTCCTCGCAAACGATTGGAAAAAGAAAAGGCGCCTCAAGGGCGCCTTTTTGACAGTTTTGCATGTTCGCAGGGAGAGGCGTTAGCCGCTTATTCCCACGCCTTTTATTCCCACTCAATGGTTGCGGGCGGCTTGCCGGAGACGTCGTACACCACGCGGGAGATGCCGTTGATCTCGTTGATGATGCGATTCGACACGTGGCCGAGGAAGTCGTACGGCAGGTGGGCCCAGTGGGCGGTCATGAAGTCGATGGTCTCGACGGCGCGCAGCGCGATGACCCAGTCGTACTTGCGGCCATCGCCCATGACGCCGACGGAGCGCACCGGCAGGAAGACGGCGAACGCCTGGCTGACCTGGTTGTAGAGGTCGGCCTTGCGCAGCTCTTCGATAAAGACCGCATCGGCCTTGCGCAGCAGATCGCAGTACTCTTTCTTCACTTCGCCAAGGACGCGCACGCCCAGACCCGGACCCGGGAAGGGGTGACGGTAGAGCATGTCGTAGGGCAGACCGAGTTCAAGGCCGACACGGCGCACTTCGTCCTTGAACAGCTCGCGCAGGGGCTCCACCAGACCCATCTTCATCTCTTCCGGCAGGCCGCCGACGTTGTGGTGGGACTTGATGACGTGGGCCTTGCCGGTCTTGCTGGCGGCGGATTCGATGACGTCAGGGTAGATGGTACCTTGCGCCAGCCACTTGGCGTTTTTGAGCTTCTTGGCTTCGTCGTCGAACACTTCCACGAAGACGCGACCTATGGTCTTGCGCTTGGCTTCCGGCTCGTCGATGCCCGCGAGAGCTGACAGGAAGCGCTCTTCGGCATCGACCTTGACGATCTTGAGGCCGAAGTGATCGCCAAACATCTCCATGACCTGGGTGCCTTCGTTCAGGCGCAGCAGGCCGTTGTCGACGAAGACGCAAGTCAGGCGATCGCCGATGGCGCGGTGCACCAGCATGGCAACCACGGAGGAGTCCACGCCGCCGGAGAGGCCCAGGATCACCTCGTCGTCACCCACCTGCTCGCGGATGCGGGCAACGGCGTCGTCGATGATGGTGGCCGGGGTCCACAGGCATTCGCAGCCGCAGATGTCTTTGACGAAGTGCTCCAGCATGCGGGCACCCTGGCGGGTGTGGGTCACTTCCGGGTGGAACTGCACGCCGTAGAAGCGACGGGCCTCATCGGCCATGGCCGCATGGGGGCAAGTCGCGGTCTGGGCTATGGTGGTGAAGCCAGCCGGGATCTCGGTGACCTTGTCACCGTGGCTCATCCAGACGTCCAGCAGTGCATGGCCGTTGTCGGCGATGGCGTCTTCGATGTTCCGCAAGAGGGCGCTGGTCTTGCCGGAGTGGCCCAGGACTTCGACCTGGGCATAACCGAATTCACGCAGGTTGGAGGACTGCACCTTGCCGCCGAGCTGCTCGGACATGGTCTGCATGCCGTAGCAGATGCCGAACACCGGCACGCCGGCATTGAACACGTACTCGGGGGCGCGCGGGCTGCCCGCCTCGGTCACGGATTCCGGGCCGCCGGAGAGGATGATGCCGCTCGGGTTGAACTCGCGGATCTGCTCTTCGGTTACGTCCCAGGCCCACAGCTCGCAGTAGACGCCGATTTCACGGACGCGACGGGCGATGAGCTGGGTGTACTGGGAACCAAAATCCAAGATAAGGATACGGTGGGCGTGAATGTCTTTAGTCATTTTATTCCTGCATCAGGCTGATGTTGTCACAAAAAGCATGGGATAAAAAAATGGTGGAAAAACGGGGCGCAGGGCCCCGTTTTATCAGCCCATCCGGTAGTTGGGGGCTTCTTTGGTGATGGTCACGTCGTGGACGTGGGACTCTTTCATCCCGGCGCCCGAGATGCGCACGAACTCGGCCTTGGTGCGCATGTCGTCGATGGTCGCGCTGCCGGTCAGGCCCATGGAGGAGCGCAGGCCGCCCATCTGCTGATGGATGATCTCTTTGAGGCGGCCCTTGTACGGCACGCGCCCTTCGATCCCTTCCGGTACCAGCTTGTCGGCGGCGTTGTCGGTCTGGAAGTAGCGATCGCTGGAGCCCTTGGACATGGCACCCAGGGAGCCCATACCGCGGTAGGACTTGAAGGAGCGGCCCTGGTAGAGCTCGATCTCGCCCGGTGCCTCTTCGGTACCGGCGAACATGGAACCCACCATGACGCAACTCGCGCCAGCGGCGATGGCTTTGGCCACGTCACCGGAGAAGCGGATGCCGCCATCGGCAATCACCGGGATACCGGTGCCTTCCAGGGCGTCGACGGCGTCGGAGATGGCGGTGATCTGGGGCACACCCACACCGGTCACGATACGGGTAGTACAGATGGAGCCCGGGCCGATACCGACCTTGACGGCATTGACGCCGGCGGCGGCCAGCGCCTTGGCGCCAGCGGCGGTGGCGACGTTGCCGCCGATGATTTGCAGGTCAGGATAGGCATCACGGGTCGCCTTGATGCGATCCAGCACGCCCTGGGAGTGGCCATGGGAGGAGTCAATCAGCAGCACGTCCACACCGGCTTCCACCAGGGCGGCAACGCGCTCTTCGTTGCCGGCACCGGCACCGACGGCGGCACCGACCCGCAGACGACCGCGCTCGTCTTTACAGGCGTTCGGCTTGCGTTCGGCTTTCTGGAAGTCTTTGACGGTGATCATGCCCTTCAACTTGAAGTCGGCGTTCACCACCAGCACCTTCTCGATACGGTGCTTCTGCATCAGGGCAACCACCTCTTCGCGAGGGGCTCCTTCACGCACGGTGACCAGACGATCCTTCTGGGTCATGATCTGTTCAACGGTCTGGGAGAGATCGATCACGAAGCGCACATCACGGCCGGTGATGATGCCGACCAGCTGGTTGCCGTCAGTCACCACGGGGTAACCGGCGAAACCGTTCTTGTGGCTCAGCTCCTTGATCTGGGCGATGGTCATGTCAGGGCGTACGGTGACGGGGTCGGAGACCACGCCACTCTCGTACTTCTTGACCTTGCGCACTTCTGCAGCCTGCTGCTCGATGGACATGTTCTTGTGAATGAAGCCGATACCGCCTTCCTGGGCCAGTGCGATAGCCAGACGGGCTTCGGTCACTGTGTCCATTGCAGCGGAAATCATCGGGATATTCAGGGAGATAGCAGACGTGAGCTTGGTACGCAGGTCGGCGGTATTCGGAAGAACAGTGGAGTGTGCTGGAACCAACAGTACATCGTCGAAGGTCAGCGCTTCTTTGGCAATCCTGAGCATGGCAATATCTCACCGTTGAGGAGTGGGGGTGTAAAATATTGCCGACAAATTTTACTCATGCATTGGCCAGTGGTAAAGAAGTTTTTTGAATTTTTTATGGCGTAGCCCGATTTAATACGACCAACGGGGCAAAAAACCAATAAATTCAGGCGTAACCATGCCTTTTTTCGCGACAAGATGATCTTTTTTGCCGTTGGCGGCCAAATGCCCGTGAAGCGCCCCTCGGGTCACTTTTCAACACTTCCCCTCCCCCGCAGGGGGCCGGACTCAGCTCCCCTGGTAGCGACCGGGTTTGTGCCAGTTCATCAGCATGGCGTTCATGGCGAGCGCGCTTAAGGTGGACCAGAGCAGCAGAGAGAGCGGCAGGGTGAGCAGGGAGAGCGCAAACACCAGCACATCGAGCACCATCTGGCTCTTTCCCGCATTGATGCCGGTACGCCTTTGCAGCCAGAGCGTCACCACGCCTATGCCCCCCACCGATGCGTTGTGGCGGGCCAGGGACAAGACCCCCATGCCGAGGAAGGTGCCCCCCACCAGGGCCGAAAACAGGGGGTGGACATAGCTCACCGTCAAGAGCAGCGGCACCGCCTGGGTGGCGGCCGAGAGGGCGACGTTGACGATCAGCGTCTTGACCATGAAGGCCCGCCCCATGGTGACGTAACCAAACACCAGGAAGGGCAGGTTGACCAGAAAGAAGAGCACCCCTATGGGCAGGCTGCTGACGTGGGCGAGCAGCAGGGCTATGCCCGCGATGCCGCCGGTGATCATGCCGGCGCACTTGAGCAGATTGAGGCCGACTGCGATAAACATGACGCCAAGCACCATGCCGTAGACATCGTCCTTGAGGCTGTGGGCCAGCCCCTTGTCCACAGAGAGTGGCTGCATGGTCATTTCACCTTCCATATGACTCCTTAACACCAATTGATTGTGGCGTCCCTTGCCCGAAAACCAGGCCGCTCCGGCACGGATGGCGGCGGTGCATTCAACCTGCTGACACCAACCCCCGACCTTGCGGCCCCCTGCCCCTGACATCGCCATCATGGGCATGACAAGTCACAGCAAAAAGAGCGCCAATCAAAACAAGAGTCCGAGATACCATCAAAAATCGAATTTAAATTCCGCATAGTCATCAAGAAACAGATGGAACATACCAATTCAGGGATCGACCCCTGCGCCGGATCAGCATGTTTACCCAATCCACTCAAAAACATGTCGCGGTAATTCCTGATTAACCCGTTTATTCGGTGGATCATGCCGATAAAATGCCACTTTAAAGCATGTAAGATGCCCATCAGGAGGGAGCCATGGGGGTGATACGGCATGTTTCTGCGGAATTGGGTTCAAGGGCAAACAACAAGGAAATGCACCACATCGGGGCAGTTGCACCAAAGACGTGCAATTCTGGGCCCTGCGTTTGCCTCGCTCGGCGCGACCTGGGTGGGATGGGCCTGCTCTACCTCCCCGCTTCACGCCTCGGCGCCATAAAAAAGTCGGCCCCAAGGCCGACTCGCTGCACACCGTGACAGGTTTCCCTTATTTGAGGTATTTGCCGTCAACCCCCACCTTGCCCGGGCCGTTCAGCACCCAGACCCGGGCCGAGTAGGCGGGCACCTGGAAGCTCAGGCTGCCGTTGCTGACGCTCTGGCTCGCGCCGGTTACCGCGTCCCTGTAGGTGCCGTTCTTCAGGCCGCTCAGGCTTATCTGCTGGGCCGAGTTGGCCGCGAGGCCCACGGCGGCATAGCTGCCTTGAGCGCTCAGGTCGCGCACGAAGCTGATGCCGCTCCCCCACTCGTTCACCTGGCTCATGGGCGCCTTCTGCAGGGCGGGCACCGCCTTGCGGATCTGGTTCAGGCGCTTGATGTGCTGATAGAGCGGGTGGCTAGGAGTCGCCGGGTTGTCCAGGACGTCGCCGTAGTAGGCGCGACCGGTCTGATCCACCGTCATGGTGGCCCCGTCGATGTCTTGCGGCTTGCCGGCCTGGAACATCACCTCCTCCCCGTAGTAGAGGGTCGGGATGCCCCGCGCGGTCCAGAGCAGGTTGTAGGTCATGGCCGCATTGCCCTCTTCCCCGCCGTAGCGGTACTTGAAGTCATTGTCCGGCCCCACGTCGTGGTTCTGGAAGAAGGTGATGAGCTTGGTGGCATCGCCATAGACCCAGTCCATCCCAAAGATCCCCCCCACCCCGCCAAAGCTCCCCTTGGTGACGTTGTCACGGAAGGTGGAAAAGAGGGAGAAGTCCAGCACCGAGAGGCCGGAATCACCCCCTGCGCGGGGATCCGCCGGATTGGCCGTGGTGCGGGTATACCACCAGGGGCGGATCACCGCCGAGGCGTTGTCATTGGCCAGCTCAGAGCCCCAGCCGGTGCCCTTGACCAGGTTCTCGCCAAACACGAACAGCCCCGGCTTGTGGGCCTGCCAATCGTGGACATAGGTCAGCAGCTCGTCCCGCTCGATGTGCTTCAAGGTATCGATGCGAATGGCGTCCACTCCCATGTCGAGGTACTGGTGGATGGCGCCGTTGAGGTAATCCTTGACGTTCTGGTTGCCGGTGGCGAGATCGATGCAATCCCCCGCCATGTGCTTGCGCTGCAGGGCGAGCGGGCTCTCCCAGTCGCCGCCGGACATGAAGCCGTCCAGGTGATACCAGCTGGGATCCAGGGTCTGGGCGTCGATACCGAAGAAGCGGTTCGGGTTGTAGCCTGCGCTCGGCACTGTGGCGCCGGTCTTGGGGTCCACCAGGGGCTGGATGCCCGCCGGATCGGACTGGCAGCGGGCCTTGTACCAGTCGGGGGCCGCCGGGTTGTCGTCGTCACAGCGGTTGGCGCTGGCATAGTCCCCGAGGTTGCCCTGATAGGGGCCGTTGTTGATGAGTCCCTGACTGGAGCCTGCCGGCACGTAGTATTTGACCGGCAGGCGATCGATCCAGGTCTTGCCGCGCAGGCCGTACTGGCTCGAATGGTTGATCACCACATCCTGTATCACCTTGAGCCCCTTGGCATGGGCGGCCTGGATGAACTCGCGATAACCGGCCCCCGGCGACTCCAGACGGGGATCGACCCGGTAGAAGTCGTAGGCGTGATAGCCGTGATAGTCGAGGCCGGAGCGGTTCTCCACCGGCGGCGTCACCCAAATGGCGGTGAAGCCGAGATCCTTGATGTAGTCGAGCTTCTCGATGAGCCCCTTGAAGTCGCCACGCCAGTGAGGATCCCCCGCCTTGTAGCGGTCCCGATTGTAGTAGTTGTTGCTCCCATCCCCATCGTAGAAACGGGCGGTCAACAGGAAGTAGATACTCTCGGCGCGAAAATCGCCGCTCGCCACCGGGGTCTCGCCAATCTGATAGCTGAAGCTCTGCACCCCTTGATTGCCGCTGGCGTCGATGGCGAGGGTGCGGATCACCAGATCGGTGCCGCTGCCCTTGTCGCTGGCGAGAATGGCCTGACCGGCGTAGCGGGGGGACGCCGTGGTGGGGGTGCTGCCGTCCGTGGTGAAATGAACGGCGGGGGCGCTGTCGTTATCGTCGCTCACTCCCAGGGTGATGGACTGGCTATCCACATAGCTCCCCGGGGCCGGGGTGGCGGTCACGGTGGGCGCCTGATTGTCGGCGCCGGCGAGCGGTGCCGCCTCCAGCGTCTTGTCCTGGCTGTCGAAGCAGATGCGGTAACTGGTGTTGGCGCTCACCTTGTAGTCCTGGGCCGGGTAAGCCTCGGTCCAGTCCCCCTTGCGGTCAATCTTGAAGCGGGGGTTGCTGCTGCCAAAGGTCTGCTCGGTACAGAAGGTCACTCCATCCTCGCTGGTCATGGCGGTCAGGCCCCAGTTGTTGGGGGTGCCGCGGAAATACCAGCTGCCGCCGGTCTGGGGGGCGGCAACCACCAGGCTCACGCTGCTGCTGCTCCTGGCCCCCTGATCGTCGGTAACCGTCAGGCCATAGGTGAAGGTGCCCGCCTGAGCTGTGTTGACGCTGATACTCTCCGTGGTCTCGCCGCTGCTCCAGAGATAGCTCGCTATCTGGCCGTCGGGATCCGTGGAGTCGCTGCCGCTCAAGGTCACGGTATCCCCCACAGCGACATTCAGGATACCCCCCGGGGTGATGACAGCGATGGGGGGCTGGTTATCGTCCCCGAGCGCCGTGATGCTGTAGGCCTGGGTCTGGTCATTGACCTGGAAGCGCACATTGCCGGTGCCACTCCAGAGGATGTCGCCGCCGCTGCGCTCGAGCACGCCATCGGCGTTGCTGTCGCCGAAGTTGATGGCCCAGTTCCCCGCCTGATCAAACTTGAGCCGCTGGTTGGTCTTGCCATCCATGTAGGCGTCGGCCTGCCACAGGTGATCCGCCACCAGCGTCATGGGCAGGCTGGCCCAGCCATTGAAGGTGCCGCGCACGTTGAGCTGCGGCAGCGTCTTGGCAAACCCTGCGGCCTCGCAACTCGCCACCGCCGTGGTGGTGATGGCCTGGGTGCCGGCATGGATGCGGATCTGATAGGAGGTATTGGCAGTGACCGCGTAGTCGGCGCTCGGGTAGCTCTGCTGCCAGTTGCCGTATCGGTCGATTTTAAAGCGCGGGCCGCCGCTGGCGTCCCCGCTCACGAAGCGCTGGCAGGTATCAAAGTTGACGCCGTCCGTCGACGTCATGGCGGTCGCCGCCCATCCATTCGCGGTGCCCCGGAAGAACCATTCCGCCGCCGTGCTCGGCGCCGTGATCAGGGTTCCCAACAATCCGGCCGCGAGTATCCATCTAGCCATTGATAGTCCTTTATTTTCATTGTTTTGTGTGTGACGCCTGTGTACCCAGGCATTCCCCCATCCGCAACGTCCCGCCTTCGGATGAGCCCGACCAGTCTAGAGTCCCGAGTGACCGACTCATGGCAAACACGCGCAAAATATGACCGGCGTCGACCTCACCATTGGCTGTATGTGATTGATAGCGCTTTCATTTCTTTGTATGGGAGTGAAGGGGAAGTCCCCCACCCGGAGGATATAGACGCGCCGCCCGTGGCGGTCACATCGGGGAACCTTATCAGCGCCTTTCCTACTGCTCTGGGCCGTTGCCATTGGGGGCGCTTGCCGCCATGATGCAAGGCCCCTTGCCATCTAGGGCAGCAGGGCGGTTCATTCAGGGAGAGAAGATGAGAACATCGGATTACGTGCGGCTGCTGGCGCTGGCGGCCATCTGGGGCGCCAGCTTCCTGTTCATGCGCATCGCCGCGCCCGCCTTCGGCTCGGTCAACACCACCTTCCTGCGGGTCTTTTTCGCCCTGGTCGGGCTCGCCGCCATGCTGTTGCTGCTGCGCACTCCCATGTTGTTTCAGGGCAAGCTCAAGTCCATCATGGTGCTCGGCATCATCAACTCAGGCGTGCCCTTCCTGATGTACGCCATCGCCGCGCTCTGGCTGCCCGCCGGTTATTCCGCCATCCTCAACGCCACCACGCCGCTGATGGGGGCCCTCATCGGCTTCTCCTTCTTCAACGAGACGCTGACCTTGCGCAAATGGAGCGGCGTCATGCTGGGGCTGATGGGCATAGGGCTCACCACCACCACGGGGGAGGTCGACCTGAGTGGTCAGCTGGCCATCGGCGTGCTGGCCTGCCTCATCGCCACCGCCTGCTATGGCTGCGCCGGTTTTCTCACCCGGCGCTGGATCAGCGAGCGGGGCGGCCTCGACGCCAAGCTGGTGGCCTTTGGCAGCCAGCTCGGTGCCTGCCTCTTCCTGCTCCCCTTCTTCGGCTACACCCTGGTAACAGGCCCCACCGTCAACTGGGCCCTGCCCGAGGTGTGGGCCAGCGTGCTCGCGGTCGGCTTCATCTGCACCGCCCTCGCCTATCTGATCTACTTCAGGCTGATCGCCGATATCGGACCCCTGCGCTCCCTGACGGTCACCTTCCTGATCCCGCCCTTTGGCATACTGTGGGGCTATCTGGTGCTCGGCGAGACCCTCACCGGCGGCTTCGTGGCGGGCGGCGCCATCGTCTGTCTCGCGGTCTGGCTGGTGGTGAGCCCGAGCAAGGCCGCCAAACCGGCCAAGGCGCAGCCACAGAGCTAACTGCCATCTGCCGGACCCCATGGCTCGGCGTCTGGCACAGCCAAACTGGTGCCAGATGCCGCTGCTGCCACAGACATGGACTCGGCGGATGGGCTGAACTGGGGTAAGATATGCCCCATCGTTTTCTCCCCGCCCCGGCGGACACAGCAGCAGGGCCAGCCTTGAACCACCTCGACGAATCCAGCCAGAGCAGGCAACAGCAGATCTTCACCGTCACCCGCCTCAACAGCGCCGTGCGCATGATACTGGAGCAGGATCTGGGGCTGGTGTGGCTGACTGGGGAACTCTCCAACCTGGCGATGCCAAGCTCGGGCCACTGGTACTTCTCCCTCAAGGACATCTCAGCCCAGGTGCGCTGCGCCATTTTCAAGGGCAACAACCGCCGGGTGCCGTTCCGGCCGCAAGATGGCATGCAGGTGCTGGTGCAGGCGCGGGTCTCCCTCTATGAGCCCCGGGGCGACTACCAGCTCATCATCGAATCCATGCAACCCGCCGGGGACGGCATGCTGGCCCTGCGCTTCGAGGAGCTCAAGCGCCGCCTCGGCGCCGAGGGGCTGTTCGACGAGGGCCGCAAGCGCCCGCTCCCCCGCGAGCCACGCGCCGTGGGGCTGATCACCTCGGCCACCGGCGCCGCCCTGCACGACATGCTGACGGTGCTGGGGCGCCGCGCCCCGGATCTCCCGGTCTTCATCTATCCGACTCAGGTGCAGGGCAGCGCCGCCATCGGCCAGATCGTCGCGGCCATTGCCCTGGCCAACCGCCGCGCCGAGGTGGACGTGCTCATCGTCGGGCGCGGCGGCGGGTCGCTCGAAGATCTCTGGTGCTTCAACGAGGAGGCGGTGGCCCGCGCTATTGCCCACTCCGCCATCCCGGTGGTGAGCGCCGTGGGCCACGAGGTGGATATCACCATCAGCGACTTCGCCGCCGATCTACGCGCCCCCACCCCCTCCGCCGCCGCCGAGCTGGTGGCACCGGACAGAAGCGCCCGCGCCCAGCGCCTTGTGCACCTCAAGCAGCGCCTGGTGCAGGCCATCTCCCGGCGCCAGACCGCCGCCCGCCACGGCTTCGCGCTGCTGCAAAAGCGGCTCGACCATCAGGATCCCAAGCGCCGGCTGGAGCAACAGTCCCAGCGTCTGGACGAGCTGTCCGGCCGCCTGCAGCAACTGCTCAATCTGCGCCTGCATCAGGGGGAGCGGCGCCTCGCGAACCTCGAACTGCGGCTGCAGTCCAGGAGCCCGGAAAAACTGCTGGCCGCCGGCAAGCGTCGCCACCAGCTGGCACAAGAGCGGCTCCATACCCTGATGAACAAGCGTCAGGATCTCGCCGCCCACCGCCTCGCCATGCTGAGTGCGCGCCTCGACGGGATAAGCCCGCTGGCCACCCTGGGGCGGGGTTACTCCATCACCCGTACCCCCAGTGGCGAGGTCATCAGCCGCGCCGCCCAGGTGAGCCCGGGCCAGCAACTGGTCACCACGCTCGCCGAGGGCAGCCTGCGGGTGCGGGTGGAGGAAGTGAACAACCAATAACGAAAAGGGGGCCTTCAAGCGGCCCCCTTTCCTTTCTCGTTTTTCTCCCTGCCCGCTACCCCCGCGAGTGATGCCGGGCCCCGCCCGGATGAGCGGCGTGGGTTGCCGCCTCCCCTCCCAGGGGATTTGACTGCAGATACTCGAACAGACCCGCCTGCAGATTGACGGTCCAGAAGCGCCCCGCCAAGGTCAGCGCCAGTGTCTCCCCGGCCAGCTCGGCCAGGCCATGCTGTTGCCAGCGTTCAAAGAGCGGCAACAGATGCGCCCGCAAGGAGGGCGCCAAGCGCCCGAGAGCCAGCCAGCCGGTGTCGAGGCCACCACGCAGCAGGCCATCGACGGGCGCGTTGGGATTGGGCCTCATCACCATGCCGGGGGCACGCAGACCGGCCGCCAGCGCCTCGTGCCAGGCTGCCAGATCCCGGCCATACATGAGGCCGTGGCCATGGATGTTGCCCCCCGCCCCCGCGCCGAAGGGGAGGATCTCGGCGCCGCGCTTGGCCATCTGGTTGTAGCGGCTCTGCTCGGCGTCGCTGCGCCGCCAGTGGCTGCAGGAGAGGCACTGCCAGCCCCCCTGCTCCAGGGTGTGGGCGCCATAGGCATACATGGCCGCCCGCTGCTGGCCATCGGCGCACCAGCCGAGCCGGCCCTTCTCCTGCGCCCGATCCAGATTGGTGCCCTGCATGGAGATGAGCTGGTAGAGATCCACTCCGTGCACCCCGCTGGCCATCACGTCCGCGATGTCCTGGCGCCACAGGGCATCATCCTGCCCCGGCAGGCCGAAGATGAGATCCGCCACTATGACGGCTGCGTCATCCCGGGTCAGCTCCCCCAGTCGGGCGAGCAGTGTCTCCCTGTCGTCGAAACGGGCCGCCTGCTGGCGCACTGCTGTGTTGAAGCTCTGCACCCCGAACGAGAAGCGGTTGAAGCCCCCCGCCAGGGCCGTCTGCCACTTCACATCATCAAAACCGTTGAGCCGCCCCTCCAGGGTCAGCTCCGCATCCGGGGTCAGGGGGAAAGCGCGAATGGCCCTGGCCAGTCGCCCCAGATCCGCCGCCGCCATATCGGTCGGGGTGCCGCCCCCCACGTAGATGGCCGAGAAGGGACGGCTCTGGCCAAAGGGAGACTCGGCGGCCCGTTGCAGGTCGTCGCACAGGGCCGCCATGTAGTAGCTCATGCGCGCCGGGTTGGCGCCGTTTTCGAAGAAGTTGCAGAAGCTGCAGCGCTTGCGGCAGAAGGGAACATGGATATAGAGCGCCCGCTCCTGGGATTCGCTCGGTCGCTGCCACCAGGCTCGCCAGCCGGCGTCGTCCAGCGTCAAGGGGGCTGCGCCGCCCCGGCTGGCATGGGCCGAGGTCTTGGTGCCAAAGGCGAACTTCAGGGGATCCGGGGTGGCGAGCCCCGTCATGGTCGGGGTGAATAGTGGCGTCATCACTGGCAGGTTACCGTCTTGAAATAACGCAAATGATAACGAATATCAGTTGAGCTCCGTGTTGTGCTGGATCAAGTCCGGGACATTGAGAGGAACTCATAGCCCCCCGCTATCTGGGTGCGAGAGAGTATGTAGAGCGGGATCATGCAGGAGGAGTGGCAGGAAGAGAGCCACTCTCCGCCAGGAGAGTGGTGGCACACACGCATTCGGGCTAACGAACGAAGGGATCCGGAAAACCGGATGATAGCAGTTGATGCAGGGCGTTGGCCGATCAGCCGTTGTCGATGATGATGGCGACCCGGCGGTTCTCCGCCCGTCCGGCGGCGGTGCCGTTATCGGCGATGGGCGCCTCTTCCCCGCGTCCACGGATGTCCAGGTTGGCAGCGGGCATACCCACCGACGCCAGCACCTCGGCCACGGACTGGGCCCGTTTCAACGAGAGCTGCTGGTTGTAGGCCGCCTCGCCGTTGGAGTCGGTGTGGCCGTCCACCCGGGCCCGGTTCAGACCCACCTCAATCAGGGCCCTGCCCAAGGCTTCCACCACCTGGCGGGTGCCGGGATTGAGAGCCCCCACGTTGTTGGCAAAGAGCACCTTGTTGGAGATATCCAGGGTCCAGCCCTCGTCGGTCAGGTGAAACCCCTGCTCCTTGAGTGCGGCGATCTGCTGCTCGGTGAGGCCCTTGGGCGCGCTCTGGCAAGCCGCCAGACCACCGAGCAAGAGCGCGAACAGACCCGCTCCCATCAGGTTGAAAAAAGTCATTGTTCTTGTCCTTTCATTATTTTCAATTTCAAGTGGTTGTCTTATGGTCTCCGGCTCCCTCCCTGCGTTGTCGTTTGGATTCATACATGGCACCGTCGGCGAATTGCAACAGGGCTTCTGCCGTCCCCCCCTGTTCGGGGTAGAGGGCGGAGCCGACGCTCACCCCTATCTGCAGATGGTGGCCATCGCTCAAGACCACAGGAGTGGTCATCGCCTGCTGGATCCGCATCATCACCTCGCGCACCTCACTCTCCTGATGCACCGGAGAGAGCAGGATGACAAATTCATCCCCTCCCAATCGACACACCAGATCCATGGGCCTGAGCTGATGCTGCACCCGCCGCGCCAGCGCGATGAGCACCTCGTCACCTATGGCATGGCCCAGGTTGTCATTGATCTGCTTGAAGCGGTCACAATCCAGATAGAGCAGGGCAAACCGCTCATGCCGGGTGTGTCCTGCCTGGATGGCTTGCTCCAGCCGCGCCTCGAACAGCGCCCGGTTGGGCAGACCGATGAGAGGGTCATGGGTTGCCTGGTGCAGCAGGCTGGCATTCTCCCGCTTCTGGTGAGCCTGCCAGGCCTCCAGCTCGTCGAGCAGGGAATTGAAGTCTTCCCCGAGCGCGTGCAGTTCGGCGATGTTGGCCGCCGGTACTCGCTGCTTGAGGGCGCGCTGGCGGCTGACGTTATAGGCAACCTCGGTCAGGGCCTTGAGGGGGGCCGTGATGGATCGCTGCATCCGGCGCGCCACATAGAGCGCCCCCAGGATGCTGAGCAACAGGCACACCAGGGTCGCCATCAGGGTCTGCAAGAGAAAGCGCAGCAGGTATTGTCCGTGACCGACCAGGTGGACCCGGGCTATCTCCTTGTTCTCCCGCACCATGGAGAGCTCCACCGGCCCCGGCAGGATCAAGCGGGCCAACTGCTGTTCCAGGCTGGTCCAGGGGGTCGTGATGTCCCGCCGCCAGCTCGCCAGCACCTGACCGTCGGGCAGCAGAATACTGGCGCTGGCGATGTCCTCCCGGGAGGTGATGGTCTCCAGGGCATCCTTGGCCGCATCCTTGTCATCGAACACCACGGCCGCCTCCGTGGTGTAGCTGATGGCACGCGCCACCAACTTGAGGTTGTGATCCGCATAGAGACGCAGGGCCAGCAGCGCCGTGATGGTCAGGAAGAGGCCCGCCATGCAGACGGCGGTCAGGGAGATCATCATGTGGGTACGCCCCAGGCTCTGTCGCAGCGTGAGTCGAGGGTTTGCGTGATTGATTGTCATCGCGCGTCCTCATCCGCCCTGGCGAGCTTCAGTACGGCCGGGTGCACCCGCACGCCGCTGCGGGCCAGTGCATCCAGGTTGACCCGAAAGCGCACCCGCTCCCCTGCCTGCAGACAGAACACCGCATCGGCGATGCACTCGCGGCTCTGCTCGCTGATGCTGAGGATGGCGTGACCATGCAGACGCTCGAACAGGGCTAGGCGTTGCTCTGGGGTCAGCACTCCCAGATAGATCACATCGCAGCGCCGAAACAACGCCTCGTCGTCGAGCTCGTAGCGATGCACATCGACCGGGCGGCCATTGGCCTGTTGTCTGATGGTCAGCAGCGACGCCGCATATGCTGTGGGCGCGGCGACACAGAGCCGCAGTGTGGCAGGCTCGCTGGGCCAACGGGTGTAGCTGAGGATATCGAGCACGGTTTGACGCACCATGTCGCTGCGGATCTCGGCCGAGGTCGCGGCCACCGCCACGTTGGCCAGTGCCAGCATGCAACACAGTGGCAGCAACCACATGGAAATCCGGATGAAACAAAACAACTGCATGATGCCCGCGCTTAAATCCACGTCGGTACCGGGATGGGCCGACGCCCATGAAGGGAGTGCCAGAGAGGAGTCGCACCGAGCTTACCAGCCGCGCGGCGGCTCCCCATCCGGACACACACCGGCTGCGTCATCTGGCGTCGCAGCGATGGCGACCGCCCACTCCAGGAGGGGCGTCCTGGGTGCACACCGCCTTCGGAGTTACTTTTTACCAATCCCGTATTCGCGCAGCTTGTTGGCGATGGCGGTGTGGGAGACCCCGAGCCGCTTGGCCAGTTGGCGGGTAGAGGGGAAGGCCGGGTAGAGCCGCTCCAGCAGCCGGCTCTCGAAACGCTTCACCGCCTCGTCGAGCCCCCCTTCGAACCACTCGTCGATGAGCGGCATGGCATCGGCCGCCACCGGCAGATCCACGTGTTCGGGGCCGAGTTCGTCCCCTTCCAGCAGGGTCATGGCCCGGTAGAGGCAGTTGCGCAGCTGGCGCACGTTGCCGGGCCAGCGGTAGGCGGTCAGGTATTCTGCCATGTTGCGGGTAAAGCGCGGGCGCGGGCGCTGCAACTCGATCGCGAAGCGGGAAACGAACTGCTGGGCCAGCGCCATGATGTCCGCCTTGCGCTCACGCAGGGGGGGCAGCGCCAGACTCAGCACATTGAGGCGGTAGTAGAGATCTTCCCGGAACTTGCCTTCGTGCACCAGATCCAGCAACTGCTTCTGAGTGGTGCAGATGAAGCGCACGTTGACCCTCACCTCCTGCTCGTCCCCGACCCGGCGAAAGACCCCGTCTTGCAGCACCCGCAGGAACTTGGTCTGCAGATGGGGTGACATGTCGCCTATCTCGTCCAGCATCAGGGTGCCGCCGCTCGCCAGCTCCAGCACCCCGCGCTTGCCCTCGGTGTTGTTGCCAAAGGCACCGGGAGCGTAGCCAAACAGCTCGCTCTCGGCCACGTTGTCCGGCATGGCGGCGCAGTTCAGGGCCATGAAGGGGTGGCTGGAGCGCAGGCTGGCGCCATGGCAGGCACGGGCCAGCAGCTCCTTGCCGGTGCCGGTCTCGCCGACGATGAGCAGGGGTGCATCCTGCATTGCGAGTTTCGCGGCCTGGGCCAGCACCTCTTTCATCTTCTGGCTCTCGGCCTGCAGGTGTTCGAAGCCTCCCACCTCCACCGCATGGAGCGCGCTGAAGTGCATGCCGACCCGGCGGGCGGATTTGAGCACCACCACGGCGCCGGCCAGGGCTTGCTTCCCCTTCTCTTCTGCCACGAACAGCGGCATCAGATCGCCGAGGTACTCCTCACCGCCGAGGCTGAGTTTGCAGGTCTGGGGCTTGATCTCGCTCGCCTCCAGCCAGCGGGCGAAGGAGAAACCCTTGACCAGGGATGCGAGCGCCACCCCGCGCACCTCTTCCGGCGGCAGCGCCAGGGTAGTGAGGGCGGCCTGGTTGGCCTGGGTCACACGTCCCTTGCTGTCGAGGGAGAAGACCAGATCCGGCAGCGCCTTGAGCAGGGCCTCTATCTCGTGATGCTCTCGCTCGGAGGGCATGTAGGGGATGGTCTTGACGTCATAGACGCCGGGAATGCGGCGGATCTCCGGCATCAGATGCTGGAAATCGCGAAACTCCAGCTCGGGGAAATTGAGATAGATGATGCCTGAGGTATCGATTTCGATGCCGCGCAGATCGATGTTGTGCTCCACCAGTCGGTCGAGCAGTTCCCGGGTCAGGCCCAGACGGTCTTCACAGCTGACTTCAAGACGCATTCGGAACACACTTCCTAGCTAACATTCTGAATAGCCGGATGATACAGACTCGATCCCGCCAGTGCGAGCGCTCCCCCATAAAAATGCGGGCCTGCCCCGTTTTCACCGGGCAGGCCCTGTTGCTTCGCGTCAAGCCGCGGTTACTTCATCAGCTCGTCGGTGCGTGCTGCCATGATGAAGTCGTTGCGATGTAACCCTCCTATCTTGTGGGTCCACCAGCTCACTGTCACCTTGCCCCACTCGGTCAGGATCGCCGGGTGGTGGAACTCGGCCTCCGCCAGCTCCCCCAACCGGTTGGTGAAGGCCAGCGCCTCCTTGAAGTTGCGAAAGGCAAATTCGCGCCTCAGTTGCAGCTCGCCGTTCACCACCAGGGGCTGCCAGTCGGGGATGGCGTGCATCAGCTCGCTTAGCTCCTGCTCGGTCACCCTGGGGGCATCGGCGCGGCACGCTTCGCACCGTTGGGTTGCCAGTTCAGACATTCGGGACTCCTTTCATCAATCATGTTGTGGAATGGGTTGAAAACGGGTTCAGCTCGCCTGCCGGCCAGGGGCCGGGGCAAAACGGGGCGGACGCAAGCCGAGGCGACGGGCCTCGGCCACCGCAGCCATGATCTCCTGTGGCCCCAGACGGTAGAGACACGCCAGGTTCGGCAACACGAAATAAGTGGGCTGCATGATGTCGATGCGATAAGGGGTGCGCAGCACCTCCAGCAGATCAAAAGGTTGCAGCACCGGCTGCCCGGAAAGCGCATAGGCGGTCTCGCCGATGGAGGAGAGGATGCCGCCGCCGTAGATGCGCAGGTCATCGCCCTCCTGCACCAGCCCGAACTCCACCGTGAACCAGTAGAGCCGCGCCAGATAGACCCGATCCTCCTTGCTGGCGTTGAGCCCGAGCTGGCCATAGAGGTGGGTGAAGTGGGCAAAAGCGGGGTTGGTCAGCATGGCGCAGTGGCCGAAGATCTCGTGGAAGATGTCAGGCTCCTGCAGGTAGTCGAGCTCGTCCCGGCGGCGGATGAAGGTGGCCACCGGAAACTGGCGATCAGCGAGCAGGGCGAAGAAGCGATCGAAGGAGATGAGCGCGGGCACGGCGGCCACCGACCAGCCGGTGGTGGGGGTCAGGGCGGCGTTGATCTCCCCCAGTTGCGGGATGCGATCCCGAGGCAGTGCGAGCCGAGCCAGCCCCGCCCGGTATGCGTCGCAGGCCTTGCCCTCGAGCGCCGCGAGCTGGCGCGCGATCAGGATCTGCCAGGTCCCCTGCTCTTCCTCCGAGTAGTGGATGACGCCCTGCTCGTCCGGTTGGTGTGCTGTGTAGCTACTTGCCATGATCCCTGCCATCTCCCGCCCCTAGAGGCTCCTTGTCGTTGCTCTTCAGGATCACTGTAACGGCTTGCCCATCAAAAAAACAGCCGACCCCCAGGTCGGCTGCCTGCCACAGATGTAAATAATTTGTGACATCCAGATCTGCTTTCCCGGGGCGCTGTGGTGGCGCAAACGACCCGCACGGGGAGAGATCAGGCAGGCTGATCCCCGCCCTTGAATGGCACTATGACTTGCGAAGATAGCCCGCCAGCTGGCCGACAAGCCGCTTGCGCAGCTCCCCGAGCCTGGGTTTCTCGTCCGCACACCAGGGCAGAGGGCGGCACGCCTCTATGGTGCGCAGCCCAAGGCGAGCGGTGAGCAGGCCGGCCCCCACCCCTTGCGCGGCGCGGGCGGAGAGCTTGGCGGTCAGCTCGGCCCCCAGCAAGTCCATCCCCACCTCGGTCACCAGCTCGGTGGCGCCGGCATAGAGCATGTTGCGAAACACCTGGCGGATGAGGCGAATGCGGCTCCAGTAGCCGAGCTCGATGGCGTAGACATCGGCGATGTCCTCGATCATCCGCAGGTTGCGCCAGAGCATCAGCATCATGTCGACGGTGGCGAGCGGGCTCAGGGCCACCAGCACCGCGGCCTCCCCGGACCACTTGGCGACCCGGGCCTGGGCGAGTTTATCCCGCTCCCCCAGCACCAGCTGGCTATAGAGGGTCAGCACCTCCCGATCGCGGTGGCTCTCGTCGAGCTGGACCAGCCAGTTGTTATATCCCTCCCGCCCCTTGTCGCCGCTCTTTTCGGCCAGGGCCTCGCAGAATGCCTGCCCCTGCCCCACCCCCTGATGGGCGAGCAGATCTTCGGCCCTTGAGCGCACATCCTGGCGCCGCTTGAGGGTGCGCAGCCGCAGCCACTCGCGCCCGACCACGCCGGCCGTGCCCACCGCCACCAGACCCGAAGCCAGCAGCCAGGCGCCGCCCCAGAGCGGGGTGGTGAGAAACTGGTCGTAGAGGAAGGCGCCAAACTGGCCCAGGGAGAGCAGACCGACCGCCCCCAACCCCCAGGCCAGCAGGCGATGACGACGGCGAGGCCTGACAGTGAGCGCGGGTTCGACCTCGGTGAGCTCGTCCAGCGCCTCGAGTCGTTCGAAGCTCTCCTCTTCCAGCCGCTGGGCCGGTGCCGGGGGCGGCGTCTCGCTCGCCACCGACAGGGTCGGCTCCAGGATCACCTTGCCTTGCAGCGGCACCGTCTGTGTTGTCTGATCGTTCATCTTGTTGTCTGCTCCTTGGTGCGGCGCCGGTTATTCGAGGTGATCCCCGAGCAAGAACTCCAGTGCCGCGTCCAGCCGGATATGGGGCAGCGCCTGATGGGCGCTCATGGGCATGGGGCGAAATGCCTGAAAATCGAAGCCCTGGGTGCTCCACCACTGAGCGGGTGGAATATGGGGTGGCACCTCCCCCGGGAAGAGCAAGAGCGGCTCCCCGGCCAGGCTGGTGCCGCGGATGGCCGGAAACTCGCGACCATTAGCGACCCCCTTGCCCACCTCGGTGGCCTTGATGGCGGCCAGCGCCAGGCATTCGGTCTCTATCCCCTCGAAGCGGGCCTGACCCCGGCCGCTGCTCACCAGATGCTGGAGCAGGGAGACCAGGGGCCCGTGCTGCTCCGGGGTGACGTGATCGGCCTTGCTCGCCACGAACAGCAGCTTGTCGATGCGCGGGGAGAACAGGCGGCGCCACCAGTTGCTCTTGCCATAGGCGAAGCTCTCCATGATGCGGGCGATGGCCTGCTGCATGTCGCCAAAGCTGGCGGCCCCGGCGTTGAGGGGCGCCAGGCAGTCCACCAGCACTATCTGGCGATCGAAGCCCGCGAAGTGCTGCTCGTAGAAACCCTGCACCAGGTGCTGCTTGTACTGCTCGAAGCGCTGCTTGAAGGTGGCGTAGAGGGTGCCATCGGCGGGCTCCCGGGCTGGCTTGTCCCACACCCAGGGCACGAATTGCAGCAGCGGCGCCCCGGCATACTCCCCCGGCAGCACGAAACGGCCCGGCTGGATGAGATGCAGCCCGAGCTCCTGCTTGCAGGCGTGCAGATAGTCGGTGTAACGGGCCGCCAGCTCGCAGGCCGGCCGCTCCTCAAAGGCTTGCTCGGCCTGCCAGCCGCGGGTCAGCCAGTCGGCGGCCAGGGCCTGCAGCTCGGGGCGGCGCAACTGGGTTGCCACCTGCTCGCTCCACTGCTCGTAGCTCAGATCCAGCAGCGGCAAGTCCAGCAGCCACTCGCCGGGGTAGTCCACCAGATCCACATAGAGGGTGGAGATCTCCCCCAGGTGCCGGCGCAAGGGGTGGCGGGTGCGGTAACGGATTTCCAGGCGCACCTCGGCCACCCCACGTGTCGGCTCTGGCCAATCGGGAGGGTCACCAAACAGGGCATCGAGGCCCCGCTCGTAGGGGAAGGTGGGGATGTGGGCGTTTTGCTGGGGAACCCGGCGGGCGCCGAGGATCCGCCCCTGACGATGGGCATCCCACAGGGGCAGACGGCCGTCGATGGCGGCGTGCTCCAGCTGGTTCACCAGCGCCGTGATGAAGGCGGTCTTGCCGCTGCGCGACAGGCCGGTGACCGCCAGCCGGATGTGGCGATCCCGAGCCCGGTTCACCACCTCAAAGGCCTTGTGCTGCAGCACAGACCATGACTGTTCGAGTTTGTTGCGTATCAAGGCGGGTCTATTTCTCCTGTCACAGCCGAACCATGGGGATAAGGGCCGGGCCACAGCCTCGCGCCCTTGCGGTACTTACAGCTTGCTGAACTCGCGCTGCAGGGTGAACTCCTTGGAGGTCACCAGCTTCTCGAGACGCTGCACCCTTGGCTCGAGCGCGTCGAGCTCCTGGGCGATGCGACCGAGCGCCTGATGGGGAGTGACGCCGGCCTGCCAGCTGCGCGCCTTCATGCGCACCTCGCTAAAGTCCGCCTCCTGCTCCCCAAACAGGGTGACAGGTTTCTTGTCGAGCAGAAACCAGGCGGCGATGTAGGCGGTGAAGGTGATGAAACCGGCAAAGATGAGGCCGCTGATGGCCAGCAGCCGCACTATCCAGGTCTCCACTCCGAAGTAGTCGGCAAGGCCGGCGCAGACGCCGGCTATCTTGCCCTTCTGGGGATCCCGGTAGAGATTGCGAGAGTTATTCGAAGCCCTCATACCTTGTTCCTCCAGCCCGGGGCCTCGGCATCCGGAATGAAACCCGGTGTACCGACCGACGCAGGCTGCATGTGATGGCAGCAATGGATGGCATTCATACCCTGTTCCTCCAGCCCGGGACCTCGGCATCCAGAATGGATTCCAGGGCCCCGACTCTCTCCTGCATCTTCTCGGCACGGACCAATAACCCCTGCAGCTGCTCCCGCTCATTGTCGGCGAGCCCCGCACCAATCCGGCCCTTGGCGCGATAGTGCAGCACCAGCCAGATGGGGGCCACTATGACCATGAAGACGATGAGTGGCGTCGCCAATATCCCAAGAATGTCTTCCATTCATCACTCTCCTTTCGAGGCAGTGTCGCTCTGGCCGAGCTTCTTGCGCATGGCCTCGAGCTCGCGGCTAATCTGATCGTCCGCTTCCAGCTCGGCAAACTGCTGGGCGAGGGCCTTGTCGGACTGTCCCAGATCGGCACGGGCTTCCATCTCGTCGATGCGGCGCTCCATGCGCTCGAACTTGCTCACCACGGCCTGGCTGTCGCCACGGGCCACCTGGCTTTGCACGTTCAGGCGGCTGCTGGCCGCTTCGCTGCGAATGGCCATCGCCTTCTGGCGGGCACGGGCGTCTTCGAGCTTGGCTTCCAGCTGGCGGATCTCGTCGCCCAGCTTGTCGATGCCGCTGTCCACCGCCTGCTGCTCGCGATAGAGCGCCTCGGCCAGCTCGCTCTGCTTGTTCTTCTCGATGAGGGCGGCCCGGGCCAGATCCTCACGCCCCTTGGTCAGGGCCAGCTCGGCCTTGGCCTGCCATTCGTTCACCCGCTCCTGATGGCGGCTGACCTGACGGCCGATCTCTTTCTGGTTGGCGAGGAAGCGGGCCAGGTTGGAGCGCTCCTTCACCAGTTCATCTTCCATCTCCTGGATGATCAGGCGCACCATCTTCTGGGGATCCTCGGCCTTGTCGAGCAGGGACGTCAGATTGGAATTGATGATGTCGGCCAGGCGGGAAAAAATACTCATGGTTGTACTCCTGTGATGGGCATTGGGTTGTTTCTCCATTGACAATGGCAACTTGTGTGCCAATCTGGAACAATAATTAACTTGTTGATTTATATGGGCACTCTCCATGAGTCGCAAGATGCCCGGAACAAGAGATGATAAAAATAACCAACTTTTAGTAAGATTAACCAGATTTTTCAACGAACAGGGATCAGGATGACCACGGCCACGGAAAGTCTGTTGGGTGAGTCCAACGCGTTTCTAGAAATCATCGAGCAGACCTCGCGACTCGCCCCCCTGCGCAAACCTGTGCTGATCATCGGCGAGCGGGGGACCGGCAAGGAGCTCATCGCCCACCGCCTACATTATCTCTCGGATCGCTGGGATCAAAGCTTTGTCACCATCAACTGCGCCACCTTGAGCGAGAGCCTGCTGGAAACCGAGCTGTTCGGCCACGAGGCGGGCTCCTTCACCGGCGCCGCCAAGCGTCATCAGGGCCGCTTCGAGCGGGCCGATGGCGGCACCCTGTTCCTCGACGAGCTGGCCACCACCAGCGCCCGGGTGCAGGAGAAACTGCTGCGGGTCATCGAGTACGGTGAATTCGAGCGCGTCGGCGGTGCCAAGGCGCTCAAGGTGGATGTGCGCCTGGTGTGCGCCACCAACGAGGATCTGCCGCAGCTGGCGGCTCGGGGACAGTTTCGTCACGATCTGCTGGACCGGTTGGCCTTCGATGTCATCACCCTGCCCCCGCTGCGGGAGCGACGGGAGGACATACTGATGCTGGCGGAGCACTTCGCCCACGGCATGACCCGGGAGCTGGGGTATCCGCTGTTTGCCGGCTTCTCCCGCAAGGCGACCCAGTTGCTGCAAGACTACCCCTGGCCCGGCAACGTG
>NZ_CDBZ01000206.1 GCF_000819985.1 Aeromonas media
TGCGATCCACCGCGCCGCCGGTCCAGCCGTAGCTGCCGAAAGCGGCGGCGCGGTGGATCGCATCCAGACCCGGTTGATGGACGCGGGCTTTGACATCAGCCTCTCCCTCAAGGCCAAGTGGCGCCCGGATGGTTCGGCGCTGGCCGAGTGCCGCGAGCACGGTCGCCAGCTCGCCCGTCAGTGGGCGCTGCATCCGCTTGAGGCATCCCGCCCGATCACCACAACCCAGACGGCGGTGACGCCTGCCCCGGTGATCGCCAAGGCGCCGCAAGCCGCACCGGCCGCCGGTGAATGGGACGACGACCAGCCCATGCTCTGCACCGTCTGCCAGTGGGTCTATGACCCGGCTCTCGGTGAGCCGGATCAGTTGGTGGCACCTGGCACCCCCTGGGCCCAGGTACCTGACAGCTTCCTCTGCCCGGGCTGCGGCATCGGCAAGGAGGTATTTGAACCCTGTGGGGCGGAGGCCTGTGTATGAATGCAGCAACCCTGAGTGACGCCGGTGCCAGCCGGGAGATAGTGGTGATCGGCAGCGGCTTTGCCGCCCAGCAGCTGGTCAAGAGTTTGCGCAAGCTGGATGGGGAGCAGCCCATCCGTCTCATCACCGCCGACAGCGGTGACGAGTACAACAAGCCGGATCTCAGCCACGTGGTGAGCCGGGGCTGCGCCGCCGCCGCCATGACCCGGCAGAGCGGCAGCGACTTTGCCGAGCAGCAGCGCGTCACGCTGCTGCCCCACTGTCCGGTACTGGGCATAGATCCTGCCCGGCGGGTGGTGCTGACCGGACAGGGAGAGTTCCCTTACGGCCAGCTGGTGCTGGCCACCGGTGCCAGCGCGGCGCGACCCGACCTGCCGGGCAGCGAGCATCTGGTCACCCTCAACAGCCAGCAGGAGTATGCCGCCGCCGAGGGAGCAATCCAGCATGCCCGCCGCATCCTGGTGCTGGGGGCCGGCCTCATTGGCTGCGAGCTGGCGATGGACATGGCGAGCGATGGCCGCGAGGTCACCCTGCTGGATCTGGCCGACAGCCCGCTCAGTGCCCTGCTGCCCGCCACCCTGACCCAGCCGCTGCAACAGGCGCTGCGCTGCCAGGGCGTCACACTGCAGCTCGGGCTGGGCATCGCCAGGATAGACGCCCAGCCCGGCGATGGCTGGCGCGTCACCCTGACCGATGGCCGCGTCAGCGAACAGGGTCTGGTGATCGCCGCGATCGGCCTTAGGCCGAACCTGACCCTGGCCCGGCAGGCCGGGCTGGAGGTGGAGCGCGGCATCCTGGTCGATGACAGATTGCAGACCAGCGATCCCCACATCTTCGCGCTGGGGGATTGCGTGCAGTGGCGGGGCCAGCTGCTTCCCTTCCTGCAACCAATCGTGCTGGGAGCCAATGCGCTGGCGCGGACCCTGCTCGGCACGCCGACCCCGCTGACCCTGCCGCCCATGCTGGTGAAGGTGAAGACCCCGCGCTACCCGCTGCAACTGGCGGGCCGCACCCGGGGTGAGGATCTCGCCTGGCAGTGCCGCTGGAACAGCCACGGTATGGTGGCCGAGGCGCGCGACGAAGCCGGCGAGCTGTGCGGCTTCGTGGTGGGGGGCGATCAGATGAGCGCCGCCTTCCCGCTGCTGCGTCAGCTGCCCCGTTAACCCCTTTCATTGCACCGGCCGGGTCGACCCGGCCAC
>NZ_CDBZ01000207.1 GCF_000819985.1 Aeromonas media
ACCGACATGGGGGCGGAGAGGGGAGGAGGGGGTCATGGCCATGGAATTCGGGTAGACGATGCATTGAGGCTGCATTCTGGGATGGTCGTGGGAAAAGCTCAATAAAAAAGGGAGCCTGCGAGCTCCCTTTTTTTGTCCATGTCGATGGGCGGCATCAGCCAGCCATCTGTTTTTCCTTGATTTCAGCCAGCGTCTTGCAGTCGACACAGAGGTCGGCAGTCGGACGGGCTTCCAGACGACGAATGCCGATTTCGATACCGCAATGTTCGCAGTAACCAAAGTCGTCTTCTTCGAGCAGCAGCAAGGTCTTCTCGATCTTCTTGATCAGCTTGCGTTCACGGTCGCGGGTGCGCAGTTCGAGTGCGAACTCTTCTTCCTGCGCGGCGCGATCGACCGGATCCGGGAAGTTTGCAGCCTCATCCTTCATGTGGTCGACGGTGCGGTCAACTTCCTGCATCAGTTGGTTGCGCCAGGCTCCCAGGATCTTGCGAAAATGTACCTTTTGTTGGTCATTCATGTACTCCTCACCGGCTTTCACCTGATAAGGCTCTACACCCGCAATGGCCAGGGGGCCCAGAGATTTCCTGTTTTCGCCTGTTGGCATGCCCTGTCTCCTAATTCAGCACGCTACCCGTGCCATCCATAAATTGAGGGCGGTATCTATAGCAGAAGGGTCAACGGGAGGCAAACAAGCCTTGTCAATATTGTTACCCACTTCAGCATTTATTCTCAGCCCTCGGGTAGCAGGTGACCAGATTCAAATGGAATAAAATCTTGAGCCACCATGCCCTGCACCCCAACATGGGGGCGATAGCATAAAATTTCAACCCCTGCCGTAATTGCTTGCTCAACAAGCTGACTATAGTGCGGATCGATATGGGCTGCAGGGCGCACTCTCGCGATGCCGGAGTGCAACACCATGAACAGCAGCACGGCTCTGTGTCCGGCCGCCTTCATGGCCATCAATTCACGCAAGTGCTTGGCGCCACGGGTGGTGACCGCATCGGGGAAGTAGCCCATGCCCGGTTGCTCCCGCTCGTCGAGCAGGGTGACGGATTTCACCTCGATGTAACAATTCGGCCGATGTTCGTCTTCCAGCAGCAGGTCGATGCGGCTGTTCTCCTCCCCGTATTTCACCTCGGTGCGCAGCCTGGCATAACCCGCCAGCGGGGCCAGCGCCCCTTGCTCGATGAGCTCCCGGGCGATCTGGTTGGCCCGGGCGGTGTTGACGCAGATGAAGTGACCCGCCGGACTCTGGGCTATCTCCCAGCTGTGGGCCAGCTTGCGCTTGGGGTTGCTTGAGGTGGAGTACCAGACCCGGGTGCCCGGATCGGCACAACCCGTCATGGCACCGGTATTGGCGCAGTGGAGGGTGATCACCTCGTCGTTGTCGAGCTGCACATCGGTCAGGAAGCGCTTGTAGCGGGCGATGAGCAGACCGGATTGCAAGGGGGGATCGAAAATCATGAGGTCAGCTCCTCGCTGCTTGTTGCTTTGGCGCGGGCACGCAGGGGCCAGCAGGCGAGCGGCTCGTAGTGGACCCCGTCCGGCGTGCTGACGGAGCGATAGAGGCAGAAGCGATCCGCCTGCAGCACGAAGTCCGGCGCCGGCAGCGCCTCCGGGGCCTCGGCCGCCTTGCGCGACAGGGTGACATGGGGGCGATAGCCCTGCTCGCCGTTGCCGAGCCCCAGCTTCTCGCCGTGGCGACGCAGGGCCCTGGCCAGCACGTTCAGCTCGTTTGGCCACTCACTGGGTCCCACCCAGGCAGCCTTGGCGCGGGCAAACCAGCCGGTCTGATCCAGATGGACGCTGAAAGGGGGGCAGCGCTGCTGCCCGGCGGCGGCGATCAGGCTGGCCTGGGTGGCCTCGTCGGCCTCGCCGAGAAAGGCCAGGGTCAAATGCAGATTATGCTCGGGCACCGGCAGGCCGGGCCAGGGGCGCCGTTCGCGCCAGTCGATCAGAGCGGGGGCAAGCTGGTGTAGGGGCAGGGCAAAGAAGAGTCTGGGCATGCGCAGCGTCGATCCTCGTGGTACTCACATGAGAGGACCATTCTATGGCAGCTCGTCTGCGGATGTCTCCTGGTCGCGTCTCGCGCCTATGTGAGCAGAGCTGTCGTGCCGACGGAGCATTCCCCTGGCCAACCCCAACCGGTTGGTGCGCCCCCGGCACGGCTGCTGACGGTGGGCGGCTGGCTGTGGCAGAATGGGCGCCGTTTTCCTGGTCATCACAGAAGGGCTCCACCGTTTTGTCCCAACTCCCCATCGTCTCGGTGCTGCCCGAGCTGTTTGATGCCATCGACAGCCACGTCAGCGTGATCCTGCAGGCCCCTCCCGGCGCGGGCAAGTCGACCCTGCTGCCCCTGGAGCTGGTGCGCCGAAACCGGCTGCCCGGCCGCATCATCATGCTGGAGCCCCGCCGCCTCGCGGCGCGCAACATCGCGAGCTTCCTGGCGCGCCAGCTCGGAGAGAAGGTGGGGGAGCGCATCGGGCTGCGGGTGCGGGGCGAGAGTCGCACCAGTGCCGCGACCCGGCTCGAGATAGTGACCGAGGGGGTGCTGACCCGGATGTTGCAGCAGGATCCCGAGCTTGCCGGGGTGTCGCTCGTCATTTTCGATGAGTTCCACGAACGCAGCCTGCATGCCGATACCGCGCTGGCCTTCGCCATCGAGAGCCAGCAGGGGCTGCGCGATGATCTCCGCTTGCTGATCATGTCCGCCACCCTGGACGGAATGGCGCTGGAGGCCCTGTTGCCGGGGGCCCCTGTGATCCGCTCCGAGGGGCGCGGCTTTCCCATCGACTACCACTACCGCCCCGCCAATCGCCAGCAGTGGCTGGAGCCCCAGGTGGGCGCCGTGGTGCTGGAGGCGCTGGCGGCCCACGCGGGCAGTGCCCTGGTGTTCCTGCCGGGACAGGGGGAGATAGAGCGGCTCGCCCAGTGGCTGGAAGGGCGCCTGCCGGACGACGTGCGTCTCGCCCCTCTCTATGGCCGGCTTGACATGGCGGCGCAACAGGCGGCCATCGAGCCCGCCCCGGCGGGGAGCCGCAAGCTGGTGCTCACCACCAATGTGGCGGAGACCTCCCTCACCATAGAGGGGGTCTCTGTGGTCATCGACAGCGGGCTGGAGCGGCGCGCCACCTTCGATATGAGAAGTGGCGTCACCCGGCTGGAGACCCGTCAGATTGCCAGGGCCTCCGCCACCCAGCGGGCGGGCCGTGCCGGCCGTCTCGGCCCCGGGGTTTGTTACCGGCTTTGGAGCGCCGAGGTGCAGGAGCGCCTCGCCGAGCAGAGCCCGCCGGACATTCTCACCCAGGAGCTGACCGGTCTGCTGCTGGACGCCGCCCAGTGGGGCGCCAGGGTGGAGAGCCTGCCGCTGCTGGACATGCCCCCCTCTGCTGCGGTGGCGAGTGCCCGTCGCCTGCTGGTGGCCCTTGGCGCCATGAAGCCGGAGGCTGAGCAACAACTCACTCCGGCCGGCCGCACCATGGCCGCCTTCGGCACTCATCCCCGTCTGGCGCGCATGCTGTTGCGGGCCCGGGAGCTGGAGGCCGAGGGTCTGACAGGGATTGTCGCCGATGCGGCATTCCTGGTGGCGCTGCTGGAAGAAGATCTGCGAGGATCTGAGCGCCTCTCCGTGCTCTTCCATCGCCGCCAGGGGGCCTTGCGTCAGGGGGCCGCCCGCTGGTTCGAACGCCTGGGGGCACGCCCTGCCAATGCACAGGGGCAGTGGCTGGGGCTGCTGTGCGCCCTCGCCTGGCCGGATCGGATAGGCAAGCTGCGCAGCGGCAGCCGCTATCAACTCAGTGGTGGGATCGGCTGCGATCTGGTAGAAGGTCACCCATGTCAGGGACAGGGGGCCCTGATCGCCATCGAGATGGGGCAGAACGATCGCGGCAGCCGCATCTTCATCGCCGAGCCGGTGGCGCTGGACGAGCTGGTACGCCAACTGCCGGAGCTGGTCAGCGAGCGCCAGTGGTTCGACTGGGACGAGCGCGAGGAGCGGGTGCGGGCCGAGCGCCAGCAGGTGATCGGCGAACTGGTGCTCGGCCAGCGGCCGCTGACGGATCTCTCCGACGAACAGAAGGGGCGCTGCCTGTTGCAGGGCATTCGTCGCAAGGGGCTGCACGTGCTGCCCTGGGACGAGGGCAGCGAAGGCTTGCTGGCCCGATTGCGCTGCGCGGCCGACTGGCTGCCGGACGAGGGTTGGCCCGCCGTGGACGACGAGAGTCTGCTGGCCCGGCTGGAGGAGTGGCTCTTGCCTGCCCTGAGTGGCATGACCCGGCTGGAGCAGCTCAAAAGGCTCAACCTCTCCGATCTGCTGCGGCAGTCCTTGCCCTGGCCCTTGCCAAAACGGCTGGACGAGGCGCTGCCGAGCCACTTCAGCGCGCCGACCGGCAGTCGGGTACGGATCCGCTATCAGCCGGGGCAGGCCCCGGTGATCCCGGTGCGCATTCAGGAGATGTTCGGGCAGGGCACTACCCCTTGCGTGGCCGATGGCCGGGTGCCCCTGGTGGTGGAGCTGCTCTCCCCGGCCCAGCGGCCGCTGCAGATCACTGCCGATCTCGCCGCCTTCTGGGCGGGATCCTATGAGCAGGTGAAGAAAGAGATGAAGGGACGTTACCCCCGCCACTACTGGCCGGACAATCCGCTGGAGGCGATGCCGACCAAAGTCACCAAGAAGAAGATGGGGCTGTAGGTTGGTGCTGAGCGTAGCGAAGCCCAACTCCAGCAGACAGCCCTCACCCTAGCCCTCTCCGAGAGGGAGAGGGAACCGAGTGAGGTTGGTGTTTGCGCCCTTCTCCTCTCCTTTTTCAAAGACATGGGAGAAGGGGTGGGGATGAGGGGCCGGGCATCCATTTGTCTGGCGAAGCGAAACCCAGGATCCAGGTTCGATTGGTTAAGCCCGATCGGCCGTTCGCGAATGCGACATCACAAGTAGAAAGGAAAGCAAAGAGGAATTATGGCAACCCAACGACGCAAGAGCCCCCCCAAGAAGGCAGCTCCCAAGCGCACCATCTGGCGCACCCTGTTCTGGCTTGGCTTCAAGCTCTCCCTGGTGGTGGCGGCCTTCATGGTGGTGTTTGGTATCTACCTCGATACCAAGGTGCGCGAGCGCTTCGACGGGGAGAAGTGGCAGTTGCCCGTGATGGTCTACAGCCGTCCACTGGAGCTCTACCCCAGCCAGCGTCTCTCCCAGACCCAGATGCTGCGGGAGCTCAACATGCTGAGCTACAAGCAGGTGCGCCAGCCCCACACCCCGGGAGAGTATGCGGTCAACGGCAATCGCATCGAGCTGGTGCGCCGTCCGTTCGAGTTCCATGACGGCGCCGACGGCGCCCGTGGCTTGCGCCTCACCTTCAACGGTGCGCGGCTGGAGGGGATTCAGTCCCTGGAGAACCAGCGTCAGCTCGGTTATGCCCAGATGGACCCGGTGTTGCTTGATCGCCTCAACACCGAGGATCGGGAAGATCGCCTGCTGGTGCGCATCGCCGAGGTGCCGGACAGCCTGCTGGTGACCCTGCTGACCACCGAAGATCGGGACTTCTACCAGCACGGCGGCGTCTCGCCGGTGGCCATCATGCGCGCCATGGTAGCCAACCTGCTGGCGGGTCGTACCGTACAGGGGGGCAGTACCCTCACCCAGCAGCTCGCCAAGAACTTCTTCCTGACCCGGGAGCGCAGCCTGTGGCGCAAGGCGCAGGAAGCCTATATGGCGGTGCTGATTGACTACCGCTACAGCAAGGACGAAATCCTGGAAGCCTACCTCAACGAGGTCTATCTGGGGCAGAACTTCTCCCAGGGGGTCTATGGCTTCGGGCTCGCCTCCTACTTCTACTTCGGCATCCCGGTCAACGAGCTGGACATCGATCAGGTGGCCCTGCTGGTGGGCATGGTGAAGGGGCCCTCCTATTACGATCCCTGGCGCTTCCCCGAGCGGGCCAAGGCGCGCCGGGATCTGGTGCTGAAACTGCTGATGGAGCACGGCAGCCTGACCCAGGCCGAGTATGAGCTGGCCAGCAAGCAGCCCCTTGGCATCATAGCCAGGGGCCAGATGAGCTATGGTCGCACCCCGGCCTTCATGGGGCTGCTCAAGAGGGAGATCCAGAACCGCTTCGGCCCGGATCTGCTCAAGCAGTCCGGCCTCAAGATCTTCACCAGCCTGGATCCCATCGCCCAGCATGCCGCCGAGCAGGCGGTGCAGACCGGCCTCGCCACCATCGAGAAGCAGCGCGGCAAGAAGAAGCTGGAGGCGGCCATGGTGGTCTCCGACTGGCACAAGGGCGAGGTGGTCGCCATGGTGGGGGGACGGGATCCCCGTTACGCCGGTTTCAACCGTGCCCTGGATGCCCGTCGCCAGATAGGCTCCCTGGTGAAACCGGCTGTCTATCTCACCGGCCTCTCCAACGGCCTGACCCTGGGCACGCCGCTCAAGGACCAGCCGATCCGCATCCGTGGTCAGGATGGCCAGATCTGGACGCCGCAGAACTACGATCGCAAGTTCCGCCAGAGCGTGCCGCTGATGGAGGCGCTCGCCAGCTCCCTCAACGTGCCGACCGTCAATCTGGGTCTTCAGGTGGGGCTCGACAAGGTGGTGGACACCCTGCACAAGCTGGGGGTTCAGCAGGAGATCCAGCCCTATCCCTCTCTGGTGCTGGGGGCGGTGGCGCTCTCGCCCATGGAGGTGAACCAGATGTACCTGCCCATCGCGAACCAGGGGCTGACCCAGCCGTTGTCGGCGATCCGCGCCGTGGTGAACGGCGATGGCAGCCAGCTCTATCAGCATGACGAGACCGCCAAGCGGGTGACGGATCCTCAGGCCAGCTGGCTGACCCTGTTCGCCATGACCAAGACGGTGAGCCAGGGCACGGCCCGGGCGCTCGGTGCCAAGTTCCCCGGCGCCACCATGGCCGCCAAGACCGGGACCACCAACGAGCTGCGGGACTCCTGGTTTGCCGGGATGGACAACAATGAACTGGTGAGCATCTGGGTCGGTCGGGATGACAACCAGCCCGCCGGGTTGACCGGGGCCAGCGGTGCCTTGCAGCTGTTCAGCGGTTACATGAGCCAGCGCGGCGTCAACAGCCTGGGGTTGAAGATGCCGGAAGGGGTGAGCTGGGCCAGCTTCTCTCGCAGCAGCGGCGCCCGGGTCGCGAGCGATTGCCCCGGCAGTCTGCAGGTGCCGGCCAAGCTGGCGGGACTGAGCGAGCCGATGAGCTGCGCCAGCCCGGTATCCAACCCGGTCAACGCGCTGGATCAGTGGTTCGGCGGCTTCTTCAACTAACGGAGACGGGTAGCCCAGGCTGCCCGTTTTACAAGGATTGCCATGACACTTTCCCTGCTCGGCGGCATTCACCATGTGGCCATCATCGCCAGCGACTATGAGCGCTCGCGCCACTTCTACCACCAGGTGCTGGGGCTGCCCATCCTGGCGGAGACACTGCGGGCCGAACGCCAGTCCTGGAAGCTGGATCTGGCGCTGCCTGACGGCAGCCAGCTGGAGCTGTTCAGCTTTCCCGCCCCTCCTGCGCGCCCCTCGAGGCCGGAGGCGTGTGGTCTGCGGCACCTGGCGTTTCGGGTGCAGGCGCTCGATCCCGTCATCGCCCATTTGGAGCAGCACGGGGTGGCCGTGGAGTCGGTACGGGTGGACGAGCTGACCGGCAGCCGCTTCACCTTCTTCGCAGACCCGGACGGCCTGCCGTTGGAGCTCTACGAGGTCGATGCGGAGCCGGCATGAGCGCAATGCTGATCAGTTAA
>NZ_CDBZ01000208.1 GCF_000819985.1 Aeromonas media
CTTAAGTGAACAGCATTGCCTGCTGCAGGGGCCCCTCAGGCGCTGGCGTGCCATAGAGGCGAGCCAGGTGGCCCATGCCATGACGGTGCTCGCCAACCAGGCTCAGGGGGTAGAGATAGTGCAGAACGAGCGGCTGCTCACCCTGTAAGGCCCAGGCCAGTGCAGCCCCTGTGGTAAAACATCCAATAGAAAAGAGGCGCCATGGCGCCTCTTTTCATTGCTCGGTCTCCCCGCATCAGGTCGATTCGCCGTCGTCCCGCTTGCGGTGCACGTCGGGGCGCCCGCCGGTGACCACGTCGGCCCGTCCCTCTTCCTTGGCCTTCTCCGCCCGCTTCTTGCGCATCTCCTTGGGATCGGCGATGAGCGGGCGGTAGATCTCGATGCGATCTCCGTCTTGCACCGGCTCGCTTCCCTTGACCGGACGGCTGTAGATGCCGAACTTGTTGACCGAGAGATCGATCTCCGGGTGCTTCTGCACTATGCCGGACAGCTCGATGGCCGCCAGCACGCTGGTGCCTGGGGCCACCCGGATGCACAGCACGGTTTGCCGCTCGGGCAGGGCATAGGCCACTTCGATATTGAGCAGATCAGACACCGTAGACCACCTTGGCGCGGTTGGAGAAGGCGAGCACCATGGAACTCACCAGGTCGCGGAAGATCTGGCCAAAGGCCAGCTCGATCAGCTTGGAGGTAAATTCAAAGTCGAGATCGAACTCCACCTTGCAGGCATCCACGTCCAGTGGCGTGAAGGTCCACCAGCCCGCCAGCTTGCTGAAGGGGCCCTCCACCAGCTCCATCTTGATGGCGCGGTTGGCATCGAGCAGGTTGCGGGTGGTAAAGGTCTTGGCGATGCCTGCCTTGGCCACATCCACCGAGGCCATCATGTAGTCCTCACCCGTCTCGTGAACGCGGCTGCCGACACAACCGGGCAGAAACTCGGGATAAGCGTGAACATCATTGACCAGACGAAACATTTGTTCCGCGCTGAACATCACCAGGGCACTGCGAGTAATACGGGGCATGGGCTTTCCTCATCCAATCGGGCCGATTTTATCACCTTGCCAGCCAAAATCACCGCCGAAACTGCTCACCGGGCCGCCACTCATGCAATTGCCCCCTTTGCAGCCCCTGATGACCAGCTTGAGATCACCTTGCCAGCCAAAAACATCACCGAACTGCTCACAAAGCCGCCACTCGAGTGGTTGCGCGTTTTACAGCCGCCGCCACCCACGTATAATGCGCCTTCCTAAACATTGCCGAAGGCCCCCGTCATGAGCAAAAAAAACAGTAAAAACAAAGCCGGGTCCAGCACCATTGCACTCAACAGAACCGCCCGTCACGAGTACTTCATCGAAGAGCGCGTGGAAGCCGGCCTGTCCCTGCAAGGGTGGGAAGTCAAATCCCTGCGGGCGGGCAAGGCCAACATCAGCGAAGCCTATGTCATATTCCTGCAGGGCGAAGCCTTCCTGTTCGGCTCCAGCTTCCTGCCGCTGAACGCCGCCTCCAGCCACGTGGTGTGTGACCCGACTCGCACCCGCAAGCTGCTGCTGAGCCGCCGTGAACTCGACAAGCTCGAGAGCCTGGTTGCCCGCCAGGGCTACACCATAGTGCCGCTGGCGCTCTACTGGAAAGAGTGCTGGGTCAAGGTCGAGATTGGCCTGGTGAAGGGCAAGAAAGAACACGACAAGCGGGAAGACACCAAAGCCCGGGAATGGGACCGTGAGAAGGCCCGCATCATGAAGAACAAGAACCGCGGTTGATTGTGCGCCGCCAGCGCCCGTGCGGCGACCAATAAACCAGCAATCGACCGGCCCATGCCGGTCGATTGCCATCAACGCCTTGCCATGGCAGGATTTTTGCGTACAATCGCTTTTGACAACTTGGGGCTGATTCTGGATTCGACAAGATTCACGAAACCCAAGGTGCATGCCGAGGTGCGGTAGGCCTCGTTAACAAACCGCAAAAAAATAGTCGCAAACGACGAAAACTACGCACTCGCAGCTTAATAACCTGCGCTGAGCCCTTCTCCCCTAGCTTGCCTGTGTCCTAGGGAATTGGAAGGTCATCCTTCACAGGATCGTGTGGAAGTCCTGCTCGGGGCGGAAGCATTAAAACCAATCGAGCTAGTCAATGCGTGGCGTGTCTCTCCGCAGCGTGTTGGCGAATGTAAAGAGTGACTAAGCATGTAGTACCGAGGATGTAGTAATTTTGGACGGGGGTTCAAATCCCCCCAGCTCCACCAAACAATGTTCCGAGTAGGAACGAAGAAGACTAAAAACCCGCAGGATTCAACGCCTTGCGGGTTTTTTGTTGTCCGCATTAGTCCGAGGTAGTCGCCTAAAGCCAGTACCACGAGTACTATATTTAGCACCACAAGCTTTGTGGTACTCAAATCAATGGTACTAAGGGGCGATATGGAGAAGGTTGAGAAAAAGAGGCGCGACACGAGTTGCGACAGGTTAAGTGACTCCAAGGTAAAGACCGCCAAGCCATCAGAAGAGGCGAAGGCAAAGGGCACTATGACCACCTTGCTCGATGGCGATGGACTGGAACTCAGGATCACTGCTGCTGGTTCTAAGCTTTGGGCGTTCAAGTATTCAAAGCCCGTTGACAAGAAACGAACAAACATGAGCTTTGGCACTTACCCAGAGATAACTCTTTCACAAGCACGAGAACGGCGGCGAGAGGCTCGCGCCCTGCTGGCTCAAGGGATTGATCCCAAGCTCCACCGAGAAGAACAAATCGCCATTGCCAAGGCTGAACAAGAGTCCAGCCATAACACCTTTGAACACATGGCTGCCAAGTGGTTGGATCTGAAACGCCATAGCGTGACTGAGGAATATGCTAAAGATTCGTGGCGCTCCCTCGAGATGTATGTGCTTCCTTTCATCGGTTCCGTACCCATCGATGAAATCCGCGCCCCTAAGGTGATTGAACTGCTGCGCCCGCTGGAAGCGGACGGCAAACTTGAGACCGTTCGCCGCCTCTGCCAACGGGTGAACGAAATCCTAGATTACAGCGTGAATCATGGTCTGCTCGTTGCCAATCCCTGCTCTGCCATTCGCAAGGTGTTCAAGAAACCTACCAAGAAGCACATGCCCACCCTCAAGCCCGACGAGCTGCCGCTGCTGATGGCAGACATTGCCAACGGTCGTCTGGAACACGCCACTCGCTGCCAGATTGAATGGAGCCTTCACACACTGGTGCGCCCCGGTGAATCTGCGGGCACTCGTTGGGATGAAATCGATATGGAGGCCAGAGTCTGGAACATCCCTGAAGATCGCATGAAAATGGATCGCCCCCACCGGGTGCCGCTCACCCCGCAAGCACTCTCCCTGCTGGAGCGTATGAAGCCGATCAGCGGCCACCGCCCCTTTGTGTTCCCTGGCCGCCGCGACCCACTTGAGCATATCAACGACCAATCCGCCAATGCGGCATTAAAACGACTTGGGTATGGCGGGCGACTGGTGGCTCATGGCTTGCGCTCGCTGGGCAGTACCACTCTCAACGAACAGGGCTTTAACCCCGACGCCATAGAAGCGGCTCTGGCCCACGCCGATGAAAATGAGATTCGACGTGCCTATAACCGCTCCGATTACTTCGAGCAACGGATAAAAATGATGGGCTGGTGGAGCGACCACATTGAGAAAGCCAGCCAAGGGAACCTCTCTCTGGCGAGCGGCCAACGAGCATTGAAGGTGGTGAGTAACTGATCCCAATTTGTTGACTTATCTAGCCTATTTCGATGTGGAGAAATTCGGGATAAACCTACTGCCTGATCGGCCCCCCTACTTTTATTGACAATATGAGTCCCGCAATATGGGTAATAAAAAACGGATCCATCCTCTGCCGGAATGGTTCAACCTAACAAAATACGATGTATTTTTAGACGTAAAAAATGAAGATATTTTTTACGAAATTGCTGCTAGGGCGATTATCTACGCTAATGCCGACAATCCCATGAGTTATCTAGGGGATGCCATTCGAGTGCTAGAGAGTGGTGATCTATTTGTGGGCCGGGCTGTCCGCGCTGGAATAGCCTATTCAATGTCACCCGATGGCCACGAACACGAGCCATTTGTCTCAGCTTTAGCAGATCCAGAACTCGCTAGGATTCTCTCCCCTGTTCCTCGTCCTGAAACACCCCCTTTAGCTTATGGCGTATCAATCCATCCGCTCAATGGCTTCGGACTGAGAAAACTGTACACAGGGCTTCGCGACACAGGAGCGATACAACGGCTTCCTGAGGATCCCCCCGACCAATTGAGGTTAAATTTAGGAAAAATGTCTGCCAGCCTGACAAAAACCCTCGATAGTAAGCTGATTTACGTCGCTATAGATCCCACTAAGGCTACAAACGTAGAAATGATTCTGGAGTTTTCTGAGCTTCTACCTATTTGGCGAGAGCAGGTGGAGGCACCTGAACCAGATAAAACGGAGGGTGATAAAGAGGGCGGATCGCTTATTAAGCGGATTGTTGAATACAAAGCCATCGCCATGCTGGATCTGGAGTTGTGGTCGAAGTACGCAAAGTTGAAGGATGGGTACAGTCACCCCCAGTTATTGGATGTCCTTTACCCAAACGAGATTGTCTCCGAGAAAACCATGTCCACTACGCGGCGACCATTTCAGAAGCGATTTGGCCTACACGACCAGCAAGATAGAATGCTGGCTTGGTTAGGCCTGATAGGGAGGGATGGCCGTTACAACCGTGATCGACTTGTGCGTGATGAGTTTCCCCCGGCCGAAAAATAATCCTAGCATTCCCTGTATTAGATGGCATGTTCCGTCAAATGAGACCCGGCCCCGTGCCGGGTTTGTTTTATTATGGTGCCATTTTCTTTTGCAAAATTCTGGGGAGTAAAAACGTAACCATAAAATCAGAATCCCATTGTCGGAATCACCCGAACAATGAGGAATGTTATGGAATACAACAACCCAAAGACTTCGCACCGCTTTATGCGCACCCGAGAAGTCTGCGAGAAGACTGGTCTGAGCAAGTCCAGTATCTACGAAATGATGGCGCAGGGGCACTTCCCCCAATCGGTTCGCCTTAGCGAGGTGGGCCGCAGCGTAGCATTCGTTGAATCGGAGATTGAAGACTGGATGGCCAGCCGCGTTGCGGCTCGCAACGTCGCGGTCTAGAAGGAGGTGACTATGAAGCAAGTTGAAAAGGCCACACCACAAGGCGATACAACCCAAACAGATTGCCTTGCGACAGGCGGGGCTGATTCTATCGGCCCCCTCCCCGGCCCCACAACCAAGATCGAGCAGGTGGCCTGCCACTTACTCGTGAATGGCGAGGACGGGATCTGCGCTCTCTATGCCCTATGGTTTCTCGATGGACTGAACCTTCATAACTCGATTAGCAAGCTGCGCGGCCATCACGGGATCACCATTGAGGACAAATTCGTCAACTACCAGCGCAGGGAGGGCGGCTCTATTCGCCTTAAACGCTACTGGGTGGCCAACCCTGATGAAGCCCGTAAGCTTGCGGAACTGGTCAATCACAAGCGCAAACAGCGCGGGGCAGTCTTGCTCAGTCATAAGGTGATCGCCGCCTGCCTTGCCCAATTCTCATCAAATGACGCCCTAACCGCCATCTAACAGGTAACGCCATGAACCCTTATCAAAAAGGGCGCGAAGGCGTCCGGGGCGAAGCTTTGCTCAAAATCAACCAACAGCACTTGGCACGGGGGATCTGTTCCCCCTTTTCTCCGTCCTGCAAATGCAACCAGGTTGCGCTGGCTCCTTCGGTGTGCGAAACGGCGCTCGGTGAGAGCAAGCGCCAGTGTTGGAACGAAGTTTTTGGGGGAAAAAATGACGGCAGCATCTAAGTTTGCTCCCACGAAGTTCCACGATCTGGTCGATAAGAAGGTCGTAGTCATTCATGCCGGTCAATTTGCTCACCATAACTCAGAGAGTCGCCAGATTTGGCAACGCGCACATAACCTCGCAATCTCCGAGACCAATCCGATAGACCCCGAACAGGAGCCCGAACAATCTCTTTTCGTCAGTGAGGAGCAATGCGCCAAGGGGGGGAGGTTCTTCAAGATGGCCGATCCGGATATGACAGAGCGCGTCATCATTCACACTAAAGGTGAATTGGATTTCCCCAAGTTGCAGAGATTATGTGAGCAATTGAAGAAGCAAGCCCCCAACGTCGAGGTATATCAGGGGACTGAAGGGAAGAATGCTGTGCCCTGGACCTCACTCACTGAGGCGTTGACATCGATGTCGATGAATCACGCGGGGCGCTTTCCCTTGATCTCAGGATATGAGGGGTTTGACTCTCAGAGCAGCTATCTCATCAAGGGTCTGTTACCGACTAACAGCACATGTTCGATCTACGGGCCTTCGGGCAGCTTTAAGTCGTTTGTGGCTGTCTCAATGGCCTGTCATGTAGCGACCGGCACCGCATGGGACGGCCGGCAAGTTGAACAGGGGGCTGTGCTTTATATCGTAGGCGAGGGCGGCGTTGGTGTGCCACGCCGGATCCGCGCCTGGGCCGACCAGTACGCAGGCGGTCGCGACATCCCCAATTTTTACCGCATTCCGATACCGGTATTCATGGCTGACGAGCTGCAAGTTGCCGAGCTAGAACACGCTGCCAATCGGGTCAAGGCCGCAACCGGCCTACCGGTACGCTTGATCGTGGTGGATACCGTCGCTCGCTGCTTTGGTGCCGGTGATGAGAACCGCGCAGCCGACATGGGCGCGTTCATCAAAGGCTGCGATCTCATCAAGAACAAGACCGGCGCAACCGTGCTGATGGTTCACCACACAGGTAAGAACGAGGACAACGGCGCCCGGGGGAGCAGTGCTTTACGTGCTGCGCTCGATGCCGAATTCTTTGTGAAGCGTGAAGGTGCCGACAGTCAGGCAGTGACCATCGCCTGCACCAAGATGAAGGATGACGAGGAACCTGCTAGGCGGGCCTATGACCTCAAGAGGCGAATCGTTTGCTATGACAGCGACGGCAACGAGGTGACCAGCTTGGTGCTAAAAGACAACGGGCGGGAGCCGGTAGAGCCGGACGCGTTGAACGACGTGGGCAACCTGTCTCAAAACCACATCGCAATGTATCAGACGATCAGACGCTTGTGCGAAAGCCGGGGGGGTAAGGTGTCGTGGACAACCGTTACCCAACAGATGAAGGAGGCTGGCACATGGGACACCAAGAACGCCACACGGTGCCGCGACAAGCTCATCAGGGATGGGCTGGTGGTCTGGGATGCCGATAGCAGCATGCTCTCGATGCCACACCACCAGGAGTAAAAAGTGAGGTCGCGGTGAGGGCAAGTGCGGCGGTGCTTCGATCCCCTCACTTTTTCCTCATACATAAAGAAAGTGAGGGCGGACAGGGAAAACCGGCCGGTAAACCGCGTCAATACTGGGTCGCCACATACCATCCCTTCACCGCTCGCGACGTTCAGATGAGGGCCTGAAAAAGTGAGGATGAGATGAGGGTGAGTGAGGACGACCCACCGCTAGTCGCCAACCTGATGATGTTGGCAATTCGGAAGCTAGAAAAATGACCGACGCTAAAAACAAAATTGCCGCACTGAAGCGGCGCCAGACCAGAGTGGTGAGAGAGGTATTGAACGCCGCTGGCCACCAGCTTGTACGGGATATCCTCGTGATTAACGAAGAGTGTGTAGCACTATTGTGCGAACGGAGATGCTGATATGGCTCACGCAAAGATTGACTGGCAGTTCCACATTCAGGCTTACCTGGCGCAGCACAGCGATAGTAAGTCGATCCCGGACTATGCTCGCGCCAATGGCATTAACACAGCCTCCGCTCGCCGCGCGATGAGGCCTGCAGTGCTTGCAACTCTAGCTGACCAGGTCGCTGGTGACGTGACGCTTACCGTACCGACCAACGTGTCGGGCTCCGTCATCAAGGTTAGCCGTACGGTAAGACGGAAGGCCCTCGAACTGACTGCCGAGTCTCACCAGCAACGTGCAGATCGCGCATCATCGGATCGCCCCCCGCGATCCGATCATTTTCATGAATCCTGGTCGAGTGAAGACGATCAGATCGAGGACAATCATGGTCAGCGTGATGGCCGTGGCAAAAACAACTGCAAAAAGTGCCAACAGAGCCCCGAAATGGATGTGGATGGAGGGGGCCCGTGTATGGACGAGCAGGCGTCGGCGGAAAATATTTTTTTCCAAGATCGACCGCCGACACGCCCAAGCAATGCCAATGCAATGACATTTGGCGGTTATGCCTCACTGCTGGAAATTGATGACGATATTCGCGAGGCCGTCGAGGCGCTTGGTCTTGGTGACTATGATCTGTTGATCTCCATCGCACGTCATATGCAAATGACCCGCGCACTAGGTCGGATGCAGAAAGCCATTGCGAGTGACTATGACGCGAAGAAGCCCTGGAAGGATGAAATGGGTCAGCCCTTGCCCCGCTCTCAGGTAGAGGCACAGGCTCTGTTTGGGGTTAGTCAGCGCATGACCGAGCTAGAGGCGACCATCAGCCGGCGCAAGATGGCGATGCGCAAGCAGTCCTTGGTCGAACGACAAGCTGAGCACGAAGCACATCCACTGACTCGGGCCGAGCGCATAGCCAGAACCCGCGACATCCTGGCTAAGCGCACCGATCAAGAGCTTTCTGCACTGGAAACTTCATATTTGTTCGTTAATGAGGGGCTAGATATCCCGCTGCCGCTGCAAATAGAGGCCAAGAAAGAGGTGTCCTGGCTGGAGCCGGCCATCGATACTGACGGTGGGACTAATTATGAAGAACTGGCCCTTAGCCGCCAAGAATTCTATAAGAAGCTCAAGTATCAGGAAGAGGTATGGTTACCGGCACGTCAGGCTGAAATCGCCGCCATGATCGAGCAGGAAACCGCCTATCAGGCGGGGACTCAACTTGATGAGGAGAGTTTTGCAAGGCAAGGAGTTATGGTGATTTCTGGTGTATGGGGGATATAGAGAAGGTGGCGTATCCTGCTGATTGATTCCGCTCAAAGAATTCAATCAACAGAGGTGATACGCCATGACCGATTCTACCCTCAGAGCCCTGCCACAACCAGAGGCCAAGTCAACAGATCCGCTCACAGACCTGCTGCGTGCAGGAGCCAGAGACCTGATTGCCCAGGCTGTGGAAGCAGAGCTTCAAACCCTGCTTGAGCGCCACGCTCAGCTTAAGCTCCCCGATGGCCGCCAAGCGTTGGTACGCAACGGCTTTTTGCCTGAACGCACCATCCAGACCGGGATCGGCGATGTCGAGATCAAGGTGCCAAAGGTGCGCGACAGAAGTGGTTCAGGGATCTGCTTCAACAGTTCGCTGCTGCCGCCCTATCTCAAGCGTTCCAGCAGCATAGAAGAGCTGCTGCCCTGGCTGTACCTGCGGGGGATTTCCACTGGAGATTATCAGGAGGCGCTGGGCGCGTTGCTCGGTGACAAGGCCAAGGGGTTGTCGGCCAATACCATCAGCCGCCTGAAACAGCACTGGGGTGATGAGCATCGGGAGTGGAGCCAGCGGGACCTGAGCCAGAAGCGGTATGTGTACTTTTGGGCTGATGGGATATACAGCAACGTGCGCATGGGAGACCGGCTTTGCTTGCTGGTTATCATTGGCGTAACGGAGCATGGCCATAAGGAACTGGTGGCGGTCGAGGATGGCCTGAGGGAGTCTGAGACCAGCTGGACAGAGCTCCTGATGGGGCTGCGAGCCAGAGGGCTGGGCAAGGGCCCCAAGCTTGCCGTCGGTGATGGCGCCCTGGGTTTTTGGCGAGCGCTGGCCAAGTGCTACCCGGATACGGTCCATCAACGATGTTGGGTTCACAAGACCGCGAACGTGCTGGCAGCGTTGCCCAAATCTGTGCATCTCAAGGTCAAGGATGCGCTGCATGAAATCTGGATGGCCGAGACAAGGGATGAGGCTCACATGGCGTTTGACCGCATTTTGGTGCGCTTTGAAGCGAAGTACCCGAAGGCGATGGAGAAGCTGACGAAAGACCGGGAAGAGCTGCTGGCGTTCTATGATTTTCCGGCCGAGCACTGGGTGCATATCCGGACGACGAACCCGATAGAGTCGACGTTTTCGACGGTCAGGCTACGAAGCAAGAGAGCGCGGAACTGTGGGTCTCGGGAGACCACGCTGGCGATGGTTTACAAGCTGCTTGAAGCGGCACAGAAGAAGTGGAAGCGGCTCAAGGGATTTGTGCTGCTGACGTTGGTGGTAAACAACGTGAAATTCAAGGACGGAGTCCAGGTGCTGGATGAGTCAGACAGGAATGCCGCCTGACCTACTCCATACACCACATTTGACAATAGCTCCAAGGCAAGAGCAGGATGCCCTTCTGGAAGGCCGGACTGTTCTGGCCGGCGATGACGGCGATTGGGATACCGAGGAAGTCGACGCTGACCCCGAGGAGGTTTGGTAGAAGGCCAAACCTTAGTTAGGTGTAGGTGATCAACACACTATCTATCACCCCCTCGCCGACGCTCACGCCATGCTTGCTCCACCAGTTCGGGGGTGATTGACTCCCGGAGTACGCGATACGCGTTATCAGAATATCGGGGATGTTTCTGAGATCCAAACTCGAACACCATGACGTTGGCCGGCTCTTCGTCGATGCGTAGGAAGTCGCGAACAGGGCCTGGTGCAGCAGGTTGCTCTGTTGAAAGTCGTGGATATGTTCCTGCGTACGTTCCAGTAGCATGGGGGGAGCTCAGCAAAATAACGGAGCAGTGTGACGAAAGGGCTGTTGCCCATGGCGACATCCCCCTGCCTGAATGCTTGAGAACAGTATAAAAGGAGTCGCCAATACGTAACCGGAACAGCGCCATTACCAGTAGTTGTAGATGAATTCCGCAAGTTTCCTTTCGTGGAACCCTTTATCAAACAAAGTTACCCCAAAGCGATTTAGATAATGGTCAACCTCTATCCACCATGAATCAGGCATGGATGTTATGGTCAAAATCATATCTAAGCAGGAGGTATAACAGGGTTGATCGTAATAGGCTAGTTCATCTGGAATAGTGACTTCGACCATATTTAGAGGAGAGCTTTCATCTTGGCAGACAATAATGCGTAATTCATCGTTGACCTGCTTGATTCGGACATCTGAAACCCATGAGCCTGGATGAAATTTAGTTAACACCCGTAGTTCTGTCAATATGCTGACATCAAGTGTTGGAGATGTGGTGCTATCTTCATTTCTGATATGCTCAGCATGCTTGGCATGGTTCTTTAATTCTTCTATTTTATGAACTGCTGATATTTGTTCTTGTAATGCGGCAATGGTGCATTCCTTGCTCTCCCACTCCTCTTGCAGAAAATCTAATTGAAATAAATTAATCAGTTCTTGGTCCTTGCTCTGCCAAACTATCAGATATACAGGTATGTTTTCCCAATCATTTGCCAGAGTGGAGGCGCCGTGTTCAAGCATCAACTTTATGAGTTTAAGCTTATCTGATGCTGGCTCCTGTAAATAATCATGGACCTGCCACCCGAATAAAGATGCATAATCACTATCTTCAAGCAATTGATTGGGGTCACTCTTATGCTTGAGTAACCATTCTGCCAACTCAAAATCGTTCTTCTCTATTGCTACCATCAACGCTGTGCGATCATCAGAACGCCCCCAGCGAATATCTATATCAAATTTTAGTCGTTCAAGATGAAATGCAAATGCACTTCGGCGAAGTCTTAAGAATGGAACTACATAGTCATTGGCTGGAAAAGGATTTGCGAGCGTCGGACGTTCGTAATCAGATATCGTATAACCAACAATATCAATATCTAATTCTGGTTGCTCAAGTAAAAATGATAAAACCTTTTCACTTTTATAAGCTAATGCATCAGTGATGGCTGACCCAAATTCCTCCTCATTATCTTCATTTCTATACTCATAAGTTTCATTGACATCAAAGCCTGATGAAATAATGGCCTTGACCAAAAAAATATCGTCCTCACTGATGGCATCAAACCATATTTTCGAACGACGCTCATCATAGCGGGATTCTTCACAGAGATAAGCAGCATAAGGGGCAGCGAGATCGGGGCGATCGCTAGCCCGACAGACTTCAATAAACGCCCTGAGTTGCTTACGATCCACATGTTCAATGGTTTCAATTGGTGGTAAGTCATTTATATCAAGTAGTAGTGAGGTTTGCTGCATAAGGAACTCCTGTAACCTAAAGCAATTGAGGGAGGGGTGTCACCTCCCAACTGGTTATAACTGGCCGGAGAAAGCTTTTTGAGAAAGTGAGCAGAATAACTCGTTCTCGTTACTATTGGTTGTATTTTTAATAAGGCTTATGTGTATTTTCTCAAATTTTTCATATTTTTTAAGTGTAAGATCGTTAGGGATTGGGATTTTAATGTTGCCAATTATAGTTTTATTTAAGTTTGGCATTGTGGCACCTAAGGATGCTGCCAGGAGGTGTTCTTTAATGGCGTCTCCAGATAAAAGCTGGACTAGATATTTAGAAAATAAAACATCTGCATGCGGTCTGATATATAAGCTGCCAGTTCCACAAAACCAACCATCCTCATTGGTCGTTATTAATGCGCAGCGCCCCATCTCACCTCGACGCCCCATCACAATATCCCCTGCTTTTAAATGATACTGTGGCAATGACATATACATATTTTTTGCTATGGTAAGGTCGTCATCTGGTTCAACTTTACCATTACAGATATGCGTTGGGTTTATGAGTGGAATACCACCTGAAATATAATCCTCTTTATGCAACTGCGAACCGAACGGTCCTATTTGTATCTTTGCGATTTCGCTTAAATTTTTTATCTCCCAGCCCTTCGGGCTGTCTCTTGATCAGATCTT
>NZ_CDBZ01000209.1 GCF_000819985.1 Aeromonas media
ATTCAAGGCATTTGCGGGAGCAAAAAATCGGCTAAAACATGAAGAAATGAAATGACTGAGTCAGCCGAGAAGAATTTCCCCGCTTATTCGCACCTTCCTTAGCTCAGGAAGCTGACTCAGTCTTATTAAATGAGCAGGAATGTGTTGAGCTTGACAAAAAAGGTGAAGCACCACTCACAACAAACTCAGCAATGTTTGCTTTGCTACGTGACCGTTTGGTCGACCTTGATGAACTGCTAAAAAGTGATGTTTCGCCACAAGAGGCATGGGCGCAAATTGATCAAGAGCGAATTATGCGCCGCGAAATCGCGCGTGAGTTACAGCATGCAGCCAATGGTATATATAAGGTGGATCAAGAGTCAGTGACCGCTGATGAAAAGGAGACCGATATTCGCCTTCGTTCGACGGCTTCTGAATATGAGACAGTAATTGAGTTGAAACTTGGTGATAATCGCTCGGCTCGAGACCTGCGTGACACGATCGAATCTCAATTGGTAAAAAAATACTTGTCGCTTGAAACTCGCCGATCCGGTGCATTACTTATCACCTTGTCCAAGGTGCGGGACTGGGATCATCCTGATAGCGGGGAAAGAATCGGCTTAGAAGAGCTCAAGGAGCTGTTGGATGATGAAGCCAGACGTGTAGAGCGGGAAATGGGAGGTGCAGTTTCATTGACCATACATGTGCTGGATCTTAGACCGAGGCTGCTGACAGAAAAGCAGTCTCGGTCTGGGGTGATGAAGAAAAGGGTTAATCCTGCGTAAAGTTGCCAGTCTTTCGAACAGGATTTATCTCAGGCTGCAGTGAGAAATAGCTTCCAACCAGTACCTTTGGTAGGGTCTTTTCAGCACAATCTCCCACGGTGTTAGCTTTTGATCAATTAGCGAGATGTCGAGGGTTATGGTCACTTCAACCACGCCGTGCCGCCTCGATGGCGGCAATATCAATCTTGCCCATCTGCATCATGGCCTCGAAGGCGCGCTTGGCAGCCTCGGGGTCGGGATCGGTGATCGCCTCGGTGAGGGCGAGGGGGGTGATCTGCCAGGAGATGCCCCACCTGTCCTGGCACCAGCCGCACTCGCTCGCCCGGCCGCCGTTCTCGATGATGGCGTGCCAGTAGCGATCCGTCTCGGCCTGGGTCGTCGTTGCGACTTGAAACGAGAAGGCCCAGTTGTGGCTGACCCCGGGCCCGCCGTTAAGGCCGAGGCAGGGGATCCCCATCACCCTGAACTCGACCGTCAGCACATCCCCTTCCTTGCCGGCGGAGTAGTCGGCCGGGGCGCGGTGCACGGCGTCGACGGCAGAGTCGGGGAAGAGGCTTGTGTAAAACCGTGCCGCCTCCTCGGCATCCCCGTCATACCAGAGGCAGATCCTGTTCTTTGCGGTTGTCATCATCTCGTGGCTCCTGCCGGTTGCTGTCATCCTGTGCCCCTCCCTTTCTCTTGCCCCATTGGTTGCTACCTGGCGCCCTCTGTTGCCAGCCGGGGAGTTGCATGATGTCGTCAAGTGTAGTGGCATAGGGATCCGGCCCGCCCGGTCTGGCGTGCAACGCGGCAGGAAGGGAAACGGGATGCGGGCAGATGGTGCCCGTCACTGACAAGAGAGGTGTGCGCGATGGACAGTACCCAGCGATTCTCGACCCGGGTCGAGGCTTATGTGAAGTACCGCCCCGGTTATCCAGCGGCCATGCTGGACTTTCTGGCTGACGAGCTTGCCATGGTGCCCGAGGCCCAGGTGGCCGACATAGGGGCGGGCACCGGCATTCTGACCACCCTGCTCGCCCCCCGGGTGGCGCGGGTCTGGGCGGTAGAGCCCAACGATGAGATGCGTGGCGCCGCCAGACGGCTGCTGGCGGATATGGGCAACATAGGTTGGTCCCACGGCAGTGCGGAGGCCACCGGCCTACCGACGGGCTCGGTGGATCTGATCACGGTTGCCCAGGCGTTTCACTGGTTCGATCGCGCGGCCTTTCGGCAGGAGTGCCAGCGCCTGCTCAGACCCGGTGGCCGGGTCGCCCTGATCTGGAACGATCGGCTGACGAACACCGATTTTCTCAAGGCTTACGAGGAGGGGCTGCACGCCTATTCGGGGGATTACGAGGAGGTCAATCATCGCAACCTCGGCGAGCACGATTTTCGTGCCTTCTTCGAAGGGGAGTATCGGCTCGATCGCTTCGAGAACCGCCAGCTGTTCGATCTGGACGGCGTGCTGGGGCGGCTCAACTCCTCCTCCTATGCGCCCGCCGTCGGCACCCCGGCCCATGAGCAGATGACGGCGCTGATCCGCCGTGAATTTGGCCGTCATGCGGTCAACGACAGGATCTCCTTCAACTATTGCACCCTGGTTTACAGTGGTCGGGTGTCGGCCTGACCGAGGCCGGCTTCCCGACATGACAAGGCCCTCGTCGTTCTCGACGAGGGCCTTGGTGATGACCCTGGGACCTCGCATGGGTGGGCTGTGAAGCAGACTGTCGCGAGGGGGTACCATGACCTTACTCCATGTCGATGCCCAGGATGGCCATGGCTTTGGCCAGGGTATCGACGGATTCCTGATGTTTGCCTGCCTTGTGCAGGGTCTCTCCTTCTGCTCTCAACTGTTTTACCTCGGCCAGTTGCTCGGCGCTGAGGGCGGGGTTCGTTGCCAGGGCATCATCAATCTTCTTCATGTCTATGGGGCAGTGGAAGGCGATGGCGCTCCCGGCGAAGAGCAGGGTTGCCAACAACAGCATGAGTCTCATCTCTATGACCTCCTTGATGGGATCCCGTTAAGAATAGCCCGGGAGGGCCTGGGCCATTGGGTTGAACCGGGCAAGAAACAAAGGCTACCATGACCCTTTCGTCACGAGGAGGTGCCATGACACTCACGAGATTGCTGTCACCCCTGACCAGCCTGGTGATCTTCATTCTGGGCCACGGCATGTTCAACACCCTGCTGACGGTGCGCCTCTTTGCCGAGCAGGTGTCGGTGCAGGCCATCGGCCTGGTGTCGGCCGCCTACTTCGGCGGCCTGGTGCTGGGGGCCTTCGTCAATGCGCGCCTCATCATCCGGGTGGGCCATATCCGGGCCTATGCGGCCTACGCCTCCCTGCTCTGCTTCCTGTTCCTGCTACACGGCATGGTGGTGGACCCTATCGCTTGGGCGGCGCTGCGGCTGCTGGGAGGCTTTGCCACCGGCGGCCTGTTCGTGGTGCTGGAGTCATGGATGCTGGTCTCAAGCACCCCGGCCAACCGGGGGCGGCTGATGTCCCTCTACATGATCCTGCTCTATGGCTCCCTAGCCATGGGCCAGTTGTTGCTCAAGTGGGTGGATCCCATGGTGTTGACCCCCTTTGCCCTGTGCGCCATGGCCGCCACCCTGTCGGTGGTGCCGCTCGCCCTCTCCCGGGTGCCCACTCCGGCCATGGTGGCACCCCAGCCGGTCGGGGTGCTGGAGCTTGTCCGGCTCACCCCGGCGGGCATGGGCAGCAGCTTCACCTCGGGCCTCATCCTCGGGGCCATTTACGGCCTGCTGCCGCTCTACTTTACCGACAGCGGTGCCTCGCTCTCTCGGGTGGCGGACATGATGGCGCTGGTGATCCTGGGGGGCATGTGCCTGCAATACCCCATAGGCCGGATGTCAGATCGTTATGACAGGAGGCTGGTGATCCTGCTGCTGTGCGGGGCGCTGACTCTGCTCGCCCTGCTGATGGTGCTGCTGCCCGAGGCGTGGCGCGAGCCGATCGCGGGTGCCCTGGTGTTCCTGCTGGGGGGGATGGCGTTCTCCATCTACCCCCTGAGTCTCAGCCACGCCTGCGACGAGTTGCGCCCGGATCAGGTGCTGGGGGCCAATCAGGGGCTGCTGCTCGCCTACAGCCTGGGGGCCATGACGGGGCCACTGTTGGCGCCCTTCGTCATGGTGCAGTTCGGGCCAGAGGGGCTGTTTATCTACTTCGCCCTGTGCGGTGCCCTGCTGGCGGGTTATCTGGGCTGGCGCAGGCGGCAGCGGGCGCCCATTCCCCTGGCTGAGCACCAGGTGTTCATGCCGGTGCCGCCCAATACCCCGATGACGGCCGAGCTGGAGCCGAGAACGGATCTGGAAGGGGAGGCGGTGCCCGCGAGTTATGCCGCGCCCGAGGTTGAGGATGTGGAGGGGATGGAGGAGCCGCAGGTTCGCTGAGGCAGCCAGCCCGAAGACGCGCATAAAAAAGCCGACTCCAGGGAGTCGGCTTTTTGTCGGGCGTGGGGCCCGTCAGGCGGTCACTGCATCGGCCTTGGCGGCAGCGGCTTCCGGCGCCGCATTGCGGATGAGGTAATCGAAGGCCCCCAGGGCGGCGGTGGCACCGGCGCCCATGGAGATGATGATCTGCTTGAACGGCACAGTGGTGGCATCTCCTGCGGCGTAGACGCCGGGCAATGAGGTGGCGCCCTTGGTGTCGATCTCGATCTCGCCGAAGCGGGTCAGGGCAACTTCGCTCCCCTTGAGGAACTCGGTGTTCGGTACCAGACCTATCTGCACGAAGATGCCGGCCACCGCCAGGTGCTTGATCTCGCCTGTGGTACGATCTTCGTAATCCATGCCCACCACCTTGCTGCCGTCACCGATCACTTCGGTGGTGCGGGCGCTCATGATGATGTCGATGTTGCCCATGGAGCGGGCCTTCTTCTGCAACACCTCGTCGGCGCGCAGAGTGTCGGCGAATTCCACCACGGTGACGTGTTCGACGATACCAGCCAGATCGATGGCCGCCTCGATACCGGAGTTACCACCACCTATCACCGCCACCCGCTTGCCCTTGAAGAAGGGACCGTCGCAGTGGGGGCAGTAGGCCACGCCCTTGGTGCGGTACTCGAGCTCGCCCGGCACGTTCAGGTCGCGCCAGCGGGCACCGGTCGCCAGGATCACGGCACGGCTCTTCAAGGTGGCACCGGAGGCAAGATCCACGTTCACGTAGCCATCCTTGCTGATGGCGGCAGCACGCTGTTCGGTGATCACTTCCACGCCGTACTGCTTGACGTGCTGCTCCAGGCTCGCGGCCAGCTTGGGGCCCTCGGTGTAGGGCACGGAGATGAAGTTCTCGATGCCGACGGTGTCCATCACCTGACCGCCGAAGCGCTCGGCGACGATGGCGGTGCGAATGCCTTTACGAGCTGCATAGATGGCCGCTGCGGCGCCAGCCGGGCCACCGCCCACTACCAGCACGTCGTAGGGGGCCTTTTCGCTCAGCTCTTGCGCCTTGCGCTCTGCCGCGCCGGTATCGAGCTTGGCAATGATCTCTTCCAGGGAGGTGCGACCCTGGCTGAACGGCTGGCCGTTCAGGTAGACGTTCGGGACCGCCATGATCTGGCGCTCGTTCACCTCGTCCTGGAACAGGGCACCGTCGATCATGGTGTGGGTGATGCCGGGGTTCAGGGTGGCCATCAGGTTCAGGGCCTGTACCACGTCCGGGCAGTTGTGGCAGGAGAGGGAGATATAGGTCTCGAAGTGGAACTCGCCCTTGAGGTTCCTGACCTGCTCCAACACGGCCGGATCGGCCTTGGAGGGGTGGCCGCCGCTTTGCAGCAGGGCGAGCACCAGGGAGGTAAATTCATGACCCATGGGGATGCCGGCAAAATGCACGCGCGGTGCCTGGCCTTGTGGCGCCACGCTCATGGAAGGCTTGCGGGCGGCAGTGCCATCGGTCATGGAAATCTTGGGGGACATCTCTGCTATCTCGTTGGCCAATGCCAGGAGCTCTGCGGATTTGTCGCTGTCATTGCCGGACACGCTGATCTCGATGGGATTGACGATGTACTGCAAGTAACCGTTGAGTTGTTGTTTGAGGTTGGTATCTAACATGGTCGAATTCCTTCTTGTTATGGCGGTCGGCACTATTAATGAATACAGAAAGCACTGGATGCAAAAAACAGTGAATACAGGAAGCGCTGGGCCAGAAAGCAGACCGGCCCTTGAGTGGGCCGGTCTTGGAGAGCAGGAGGCTTAGATTTTGCCTACCAGATCCAGGGACGGGGCCAGGGTGGCATCGCCTTCTTGCCATTTGGCCGGGCACACTTCACCCGGGTGAGCGGCAACGTACTGGGCAGCTTTGACCTTGCGCAGCAGCTCCAGAGCGTCACGGCCGATGCCACCAGCGTTGATTTCAACGATCTGGATGACACCTTGCGGGTCGATGACGAAGGTACCGCGGTCAGCCAGGCCAGCTTCTTCGATCATCACGCCGAAGTTGCGGGTGATGGTGCCGGTCGGGTCGCCTATCATCGGGTACTGGATCTTCTTGATGGTGTCAGAAGTGTCGTGCCAGGCCTTGTGAGTGAAGTGGGTGTCGGTAGAAACGGCGTAGATCTCGACGCCCAGCTTCTTGAAGGCAGCGTAGTTGTCAGCCAGGTCGCCCAGCTCGGTCGGGCAAACGAAGGTGAAGTCAGCCGGGTAGAAGAACACCACGGACCACTTGCCTTTCAGGTCAGCGTCAGACACCTGAACGAATTTGCCATTGTGGTAGGCGGTAGCGTTGAACGGCTTGATTTCAGTGTTGATATAGGTAGACATGTATTTGCTCCTTGGTGATGTACATATGCCCGTCTGGTCGTGAAGTGCTTGGCCAGGCGAGGCGCTTAACTTTCGATGGAGGCATCATAGGGCTTTTAGCTAATCGGTCAAAGCCACAATTTTGAATCACTTAAATCTATTTATTAGATAGCCCATCGCAACTGTACCTAACATGAATATCTCAGGCCTTCAGAGATAACTCATTGTCGAAGTTCAATTTCTGTCCGCCATGTCACATTTTCAAGTCCCGGATGGGAACTTGTTTTATGCCGGAGGTGATGAGAGGAGTGTTGAAGGTGCGTCGGGCAGAGGGGGAGGGCGTGAGAGACGGGCAAAAAAATCCCGGCGCCGTCGCACAGACAGTGCCGGGTCATCAAACAAGGAATGGCGATATAAAAATGCTTTACAGCAAAGACTAACTACGGGGTGTGCAAACTTGCAGACATATGAAGAGAAGACATCGGGTGCACAATCCTCATCTCCTCTTCGGCAACCATTGCATGGACAGCATCATAGTGTGATGAAGATCACAAAGCAAGTTTGTGGTGTAAGTTTTCAATCAAACTGAAAGTGTTTCAGCTATTTAGCCGATTAATCAGGCTGAAAACGCTTTTATTGTAATTTAATTACAGTTTTTTGTGATCAAAAATCGGAGGGCGGCTCCTGCTCCTCCATCAGTTCCAGCAGATTGATGGCGACAGTGATGAAGTCCGACTCCGTGACGATGCCCACCAGCTTGCGTCCCCGCACCACCGGCAGGCAGCCATATTTGTGGCGCTGCAGGTAGAGGGCCGCTTCCTTGATGCCGGCGTGGGGATCCACGCTCGCCACCTGGCGGGTCATGATCTCGTCGAGCTGGACGCTGTCGGTGAATTCCGCCTCCCGCTCCGGATTGATGAGCAGCAGCTTGGAGTCGCGGGTTGCCAGGATGTCGGAGAGGGTGACCAGCCCCAGCAGATGCAGGTGCTCGTCGACGATGGGGATGTGGCGGATCTGCTCCTGCTGCATCAGCTCCATCGCCTGCTTGACGCTGTTCTGCGGCCCCAGGGTGAAGGGGTGTTCGGTCATGATTTCAGTCAGGGTCATCATGGTGGGCCTCCTTGTGTTTCTGATCTCACCCTAGCTCAGCTCCTGGCCTTGGAACCTGATCAGGGTCAATACAGTTCATTAAAGAATCATTAACCCAGGGGTTGTTGGTACGGCGGGGTACAAATTGACGCCCAAGTGTCCGTGTCGGTGCGCCAAGGGGCCCCCAGGCTCGCAAAAAGAGCGCTATCCCTTGCCGGCCTTGGGTTTTTGGTCTTTTGGGTTGCCTTGGAAGAGGGGGATAACTAGACTAGCCGCCGATTCCCCCGAGGTGAAAGATGCAAGTATCCGATTTTCATTTTGATCTGCCAGACGAGCTGATTGCCCGCTATCCGATGGCAGAGCGCACCGCCAGCCGCCTGTTGCAGCTCGATGGTCAAAGCGGCGCCCTGCGCCACGGTCAATTTGTGGATGTGCTGGACCAGCTCAACCCGGGCGACCTGCTGGTGTTCAACAACACCCGGGTCATTCCGGCGCGCATGTTTGGCCAGAAGGCCAGCGGCGGCAAGCTGGAGGTGCTGGTGGAGCGCATCCTGGACGAGCACAGCGTGCTGGCCCATGTCCGCTCTTCCAAGTCTCCCAAGCCCGGAACCCGCCTCATCCTCGATGGCGCCCCCGATGGGGAGAAGGTGGAGGCCGAGATGCGCGCCCGCCACGATGCCCTGTTCGAGATCCACTTCCTGGACCCGCGCCCCGTGCTGGAGATCCTGGAAGCCATCGGCCACATGCCGCTGCCCCCCTATATCGACCGTCCCGACGAGGACGCCGACAAGGAGCGCTACCAGACCGTCTACAACCAGAAGCCGGGCGCCGTGGCGGCGCCGACCGCCGGTCTGCACTTCGACGAGCCGCTGCTCGAGAAAATTCGTGCCAAAGGGGTTGAAACAGCCTTCGTCACCCTGCACGTGGGGGCGGGCACCTTCCAGCCGGTACGGGTGGAGAAGATTGAAGATCACCACATGCATTCGGAATATGCCGAAGTGCCGCAGGAGGTGGTGGACGCCATAGCCGCGACCCGTGCCCGCGGTGGTCGCGTGGTTGCGGTGGGCACCACTTCGGTGCGATCCCTCGAGAGCGCGGCCAGGGTGACCCTGGCCCAGGGCAAGCCGCTGGCGCCCTTCTTCAGCGACACCGACATCTTCATCTTCCCGGGTTACCAGTTCCAGGTGGTCGATGCCATGGTCACCAACTTCCACCTGCCCGAATCCACCCTGATCATGCTGGTCAGCGCCTTCGCGGGGTACGACAACGTGATGGCGGCCTATCAGGCTGCAGTGGAAGATCAGTACCGTTTCTTCAGCTACGGGGACGCCATGTTTGTCACCCGTCGCCAGGTTGAGGCATAAGCCTCCGCCTTCAGAAGCCGTTCAGGGAGGTCTTGTCAGGATCCTGGCCGGTTTCTTGTATCGGGCCCATGGGGCCCTCCGTTGTCAGACTGTTTCTCTGACTGAATCGAGGTAGCAATGAAATTTGAACTGAAAACCACAGATGGTCGCGCCCGTCGCGGTCAGCTGGTATTCGAGCGCGGTGTGGTCCAGACCCCGGCCTTCATGCCGGTCGGTACCTACGGCACCGTCAAGGGGATGACCCCGGAAGAGGTGCGCGAGACCGGCGCCCAGATCCTGCTTGGCAACACCTTCCACCTCTGGCTGCGGCCGGGTCAGGCGGTGATGCGCGCCCACGGGGATCTGCATGATTTCATGAACTGGCAGGGCCCCATCCTGACCGACTCCGGTGGTTTCCAGGTGTTCAGCCTGGGGCACATTCGCAAGATCACCGAGGCCGGTGTGCACTTCCGTCATCCCATCAACGGCGAGAAGATCTTCCTCGACCCCGAGAAATCCATGGAGATCCAGTACGATCTGGGCTCCGACATCGTGATGATCTTCGACGAGTGCACACCCTATCCGGCGACCTACGAAGAGGCGCGCAAGTCCATGGAGATGTCCCTGCGCTGGGCCAAGCGCTCCCGCGACAAGTTTGATGCACTGGGCAACAAGAACGCCCTGTTCGGCATCATTCAGGGTTCCGTCTACGAGCCGCTGCGGGATGTCTCCCTCGACGGTCTGCTGGAGATCGGCTTCGACGGCTATGCGGTAGGCGGTCTGGCGGTGGGCGAGCCCAAGGAGGACATGCACCGCATCCTGGATCACGTCTGCCCGAAGATCCCGGCCGACAAGCCGCGCTACCTGATGGGGGTGGGCAAGCCGGAGGATCTGGTGGAAGGGGTGCGCCGCGGCATCGACATGTTCGATTGCGTGATGCCGACCCGCAACGCCCGCAACGGCCATCTGTTCACCACCGACGGGGTGGTCAAGATCCGCAACGCCAAGTATCGCGAAGACACCAGCACCCTGGATGCCGACTGCGATTGCTACACCTGCAAGAACTACACCCGCAGCTATTTGTACCATCTGGACAAGTGCAACGAGATCCTCGGTGCCCGTCTGAATACCATTCATAACCTGCGTTATTACCAGCGTGTGATGCAGGGTTTGCGGGACGCGATCGAGCAGGGTAAATTAGACGACTTTGTAACTGAGTTTTACCGTCGGCAAGGGAAGCCCGTGCCTCCGTTAACTGAAAATGACGTGAAATAACAACGACATATAAGTTAGTTTTCAAATCCACATCAATAAGAGGTTGTTAAATGAGCATTATCTCCAAGGCGTATGCAGAAGGCGCAGCTCCGGGTGCACAGGGTGGTGGCATGGAAATGATCATCATGCTGGCCGTGTTTGGCCTCATCTTCTATTTCATGATCTACCGTCCCCAGGCCAAGCGCGCCAAGACTCATCGCGATCTGATGAGCTCCCTGGCCAAGGGTGACGAAGTGCTCACCTCCGGTGGCCTGGTCGGCAAGATTGCCAAGGTGTCCGTCGATAGCGACTACATCGTGCTGGCCCTGAACGATCAGACTCAAGTCACCATCAAGCGTGATTTCGTCTCTGCCGTTCTGCCCAAGGGTTCTATCCAGTCCCTTTAATCTCCCGAGGAGCACAGCGTGTTAAATCGCTATCCGCTGTGGAAATACCTGATGGTGATCGTCGTGATCGCCATCGGTTTTCTATATGCAGCCCCCAATCTTTACGGCGAAGACCCGGCCTTGCAGGTCTCTGCCAGCCGTGGTGCCGAAGTCAAACTAGAGACGCTCGATCAGGTGAAGGAGACGCTCGAAGCGGCTCAGATCCCGGTCAAACATGCTGCGTTCGAACACGGTTTCATTCTGATCCGGTTCACCAATACCGAAGACCAGCTCAAGGCACGTGACGTTGTCGCCAACAAGCTGGGCGACAACTTCATTACCGCCCTCAACCTGGCACCTTCCACTCCTGCCTGGCTCGAAGCCATCGGCGCCGCTCCCCTCAAGCTGGGTCTGGATCTGCGCGGTGGCGTGCACTTCCTGATGGAAGTGGACATGGCCGAGGCGCTGACCAAGCAGCAAGAGCAGATGGTGCAGGATTTCCGCTCCGAGCTGCGCACCCAGAAGATCCGTTACTCCGGCGTGCGCCGGGTGGGTGATCAGGTGCAGGTGGTGTTCCGCGAGGAGGCCGATCAGGCCAAGGCCGCCGCCTTCCTGCGTCGGCAGAATCCAGATCTCACCTTCACCACAGAGCAGAAAGGGGATGACTTCATCCTGCTGGCTGGCCTGAGTGAAGCCAAGATCAAGGAAGTGAAGAAGTACGCCCTCGAGCAGAACATCACCATCATCCGTAACCGGGTGAACGAACTGGGTGTGGCCGAGCCGCTGGTACAACAGCAGGGTGCCGAGCGCATCGTGGTGGAGCTGCCCGGTATCCAGGACACCGCCCGTGCCAAGGAGATCCTGGGTGCCACTGCGACCCTGGAGTTCCACATGGTCGATGAGGCCGCCGACATCCAGGCCGCGGCCGCAGGTCGGGTGCCGCCGAGCTCCAAGGTCTACAACGATCGCAACGGTCGTCCCGTGGTGCTGCAAAAGCGCGTGATCCTGACCGGTGACCACATCGTGGGTGCCCAGTCCGGTTTCGATGAATACAGTCGTCCCCAGGTCAACATCAAGCTCGATGGCCAGGGTGGCAACAAGATGGCCAACTTTACCAAGGACAACGTTGGTAAGGGCATGGCCACCGTCTTCATTGAGTACAAGCCGGTCGGTCAACCTGGTCCGGACGGCAAGCGCAAGTTCCGCAAACAGGAGGAGGTGATCAACGTCGCCACCATCCAGTCGCGTCTTGGCAGCCAGTTCCGCATCACCGGCATCGACAACGCCAACGAAGCACACAACCTGGCGCTGCTGCTGCGTGCCGGTGCCCTGATAGCCCCCATCCAGATCGTCGAAGAGCGCACCATAGGCCCGAGCCTGGGTCAGCAGAACATCGACAGCGGGATGGAAGCCATCGGCTGGGCCATGCTGGTGATCGTGCTGTTCATGGGGATCTACTACCGTGCATTCGGTTGGGTGGCCAACCTGGCTCTCTCCATGAACCTGGTGCTGATCGTCGGCATCATGTCTATGATACCGGGGGCCACCATGACCCTGCCGGGTATTGCCGGTATCGTGCTGACGCTGGGTATGGCAGTGGATGCGAATGTGCTGATCTACGAACGTATTCGTGAAGAGATCCGTAACGGCCGCGGCGTGCAGCAAGCCATCCACATGGGCTTTGACCGCGCCTTCTCGACCATCGCCGACTCGAACGTCACCTCGCTCATCACCTGTGTGATCCTGTTTGGCATCGGCACCGGCGCCATCAAGGGCTTCGCCCTGACGCTGGGCATCGGTCTGACCGCCTCCATGTTTACGGCCATCACGGTATCCCGCGCCATCATCAACCTGGCCTGGGGCGGACGGCGCATCGACAAGCTGCCGATCTAAGGAAGAGACATGTTTCAGATTCTACATTTTGAAAAGCCCATCCCCTTCATGCGCTTCGCCAAGTCGGGAATGGTGTTCTCTGCCTTGCTGACGATGCTCGCCCTGTTCTGTCTGTTCGATCGCGGTTTGAACTGGGGTCTGGACTTCACCGGGGGGACCACCATCGAGGTGGGCTTCCAGCAATCGGTGAGCCTGGACAAGATGCATGAGGCGCTGGACGAGCAGAAGATTGAAGGGGCGACCCTGCAATTCTTCGGCTCCAGCCGCGACGTGCTGGTGCGCATGGCTCCGAAAGATGGGGTCAAGGTCGAGCAGCAGGGCAACGAGGTGCTGGCGGCCGCCAAGCTGATCGACGAGAGCGCCGTGCTCAAGCGGGTCGAGTTCGTCGGTCCTTCGGTCGGTGACGAGCTGGCGACAGACGGTGCCCTGGCCATGCTGGCCTCCATCCTCTGTATCCTGGCCTATGTGGCGGTGCGCTTCGAGTGGCGTCTGGCGATGGGGGGTATCCTCTCTCTGGCGCACGACGTGATCATCACCCTCGGCATCTTCGCCTATTTCCAGTACGAGTTCGACCTGACCGTGCTGGCGGCGTTGATGACGCTGGTGGGTTACTCCCTGAACGATACGATCGTCGTGTTCGACCGGGTGCGGGAGAACTTCCGCAAGGTGCGCCGGGGTGATACCGCCGAGATCATGGATCTCTCCATGACCGAGACCCTGAGCCGGACCATCATCACCTCGGGGTTGACCTTCGTGGTGGTGGTGGCGCTGCTGCTCAAGGGCGGCCCGCTGATCCACGGTTTTGCCATCGCCATGGTGATAGGGGTGGCCTTCGGGACCTACTCCTCCATCTATGTGGCGAGTGCCTCTGCCATGTTCTTCGGGGTCAAGCGGGAGCACATGCTGCCGACCCAGGTGGAAAAAGAAGGTGCGGATCAGCAAGAGATCTTGCCGTAACAGACAAGGGCGCCACAGGGCGCCCTTTCTCTTGGGGTGCGGCTGAGTCATTATGCTCCCCAACAGCCATCCTCATGACCCATTACAAGTACGCAAGGAGCAAGCCATGCAACACAATCCCCGTTTTCTGGCCCTGGTAGAGGCCATTCGCCCGCAGATACGGGAAACCGATGTGCACCAGATCAGGCGCTGGCAGGAAGAAGGCCGTGCTTTTCACCTGATCGACGTGCGGGAAGATAACGAGTGGGCGAAAGGGCACCTGCCGGGGGCGGAACACTTGGGCCGCGGTGTGATGGAGCGGGACATAGAGACCCGTTTTCCCGATCCCGACACCGAGCTCTACCTCTATTGTGGTGGGGGTTTTCGCTCCATCCTGGCGGCGGACAACCTGCAAAAGATGGGGTATTCCCGGGTGGTCAGCGTCGATGGAGGCTTTCGTGGTTGGAGTGATGCCGGATACCCTGTCGAATCCTGATTTATTTGAGGGATAGGGGTTGCGCCACATGACAAAAGGCCGGTTGACCTTTACCATATGCGGGGTCAAGCGTAAGCGTCGGAGTGTTCATTGAACGTCAGGAAAGGGATTGGATACCTCACCGGTATTCTGTTGTTGCTCCCCATGTGGGGATGCAGCAGTAGCAGTCAGGTTACAGCGCCTCAAGTTCCCAAGCCGCAACCCGCTTCATTGGTATTGGCGACCCCCTTGCAGGTCTCCTACCAGAGCGAGTTGGCGTTGGCGCGACTCGGGCAGATGCTCAGTGAAATGGAATTGACGACCGAACAGCGGGCAGAACTCTTCTATGAGCGTGCCGTGGTGTTTGACCGGGTGGGCTTGCGTTCCCTGGCGCGACTCGACTTCAACCGCGCCCTGCGGGAGAAGCCGGATTTTGCCGAGGCCTACAACTTCATCGGTGTCTATCTGGTTCAACAGCAGAACTACGACGAGGCCTATGAGGCGTTCGACTCCGCCCTGGAGCTCGCCCCGGATTACGACTACGCCTATCTCAACCGGGGAATCGCGCTCTATTACGGCAATCGCCCCGAGCTTGCCGCGGCGGATATGAAGCGCTTCTACGAGGCGCAACCAGAAGACCCTTATCGGGTGATCTGGCTCTATCTGGCCGAGCAGAAGCTCAACGGACCGGCGGCCATGAGCCGGATGCGCGAGCGGCTCAGCAAGTATGACGACGACGCCTGGAACTGGGATCTGGTGCGCCTCTATACGGGCGACATCAATGCCACCCAGTTGATGAGCAACGTGGTGAAAGGGGTCAAGGACAACAGGGAGCTCGCCGAGCGCCTGTGCGAGACCTACTTCTATCTCGGCAAGTTCGAGCTGGCCAAGGGTAACCGCAAGGAAGCCATCAGCTACTTCAAGCTGGCGCTGGCCAACAACGTCTATGACTTCATCGAGCATCGCTATGCCTTGCTGGAGCTGGAACTGATGGCGCGCAAGCCCCAGCCACCCGGAGCCCAGGGCAAGAGCGGCAAAGCGTGACTAAACGGGTTTGAACCCCATGAAAAAGGCCTCTTGACGAGGCCTTTTTGCTGTCTGCTGCAGTCGTCCCTGCGTGATCACTCCACCAGGCTCATGCCGGGGATCTGTCGCCAGTAACCGTTGCAGTCCCGTTCCTGCTGCAGGGGGAGGGGAGCCTGACCCTGCTGGTTGGCCTTGAAACGCGCCAGCATGTCGAGTGTCTCCATCCCTTCGGGAGATAGGCGCACTACATCCACCAGTCCAGCCATGCCTTTAAGCTCGTTGCCGAGGTTGTAGCAGTAGCCGGACTGGGTCTGGATGCCGTTGAGATTGAACACCTTCTGTCCCTCGCGGCTGCTGGCCAGCCGTCCGGTCGGGTAGTGGATGCAGGCGAGCTCGCAGTTGTCCTTGGGCTTGTCGAGGGAGCGGGCGGTGAAGCAGCGCGCCGAGTAGGCGAGCGGCAGGTGGCCGTAGGCGAACACCTCCACCTCGAACTGCTGGCGGAGCGGGCCAAGATCCTCATTGAGTTGCACCAGCCAGTCGCGGGAGAGCTCCACCGGCATCACCCAGCGCTGCATCCCCTGTTTGAGCAGCATGCGCAGCACGTCTGCGTTGTAGGCATTGATGGCCGGGCCACACACGAAGGGCAGGCCCGCCTCACAGGCGAGCTGGACGGTGCCGAGATCGTTGGCCTCGACCATGAGATCGCCGTTGTCCACCAGCCGCTTCACCTCCTTGAGCTCCGACGGCGCCGAGATCAGCGCCAGAGTGGAGAGCACGGTCTGTTTACCTGTGCTCGCCACCTGGCGGGCTAGGGCAATCCAGTCATCTACTTTCAGTTCACGGCGTTTGCTGCACACCGTCTCACCCAGATAGATGATGTCGGCCTGGCTCTGCACCGCCGCCTCATAGAAGGCCCGGGTGTCGGTCTTGGGCCAGTAGAAGAGCAGGGGCCCGAGAGAGAATTTCATGAACAGTGCTCCTTATTGCCACTGGCGGTGATAGGCGCCGAGGGTGGTCTGACTTCCCTCGGAGACGCGGGCAAGCTGGGCATCCCACTCGCTCTTGACGCTGTAGGCGTTGGGGTTGGCTTGATAAGCATTGATGGCGGCGCGCCAGACCCGGGTCACCTGCTCGACATAGGCGGGGCTGCGCTGGCGGCCCTCGATCTTGACCGACTGGATCCCGGTCTGGAAAAGCTCGGGCAAGAGGCCAAGCGTGTTGAGACTGGTGGGCTCCTCTAGGGCGTGATAGGTCTGGCCATCCACCTCGAAACGTCCCTTGCACAGGGTTGGGTAACCGGCGTTTTCCCCCGGGCCGTAGCGATCGATCAGCACCTCATTGAGACGGGATTCGAGACCGCGGGGGGTCTCTTCCCAGCGTACGAACTTGGCGGGGGAGCAGGCGCCCACGGTATTGGGGCTCTCGCCGGTCATGTAGGAGGAGAGATAGCAGCGCCCCTCCGCCATGATGCAGAGGCTGCCGAATGCGAACACCTCGAGGCCGACGTCGGTCTCGCGGGCCAACTGCCTGACCTGATGCATGGAGAGCACCCGTGGCAGCACCACCCGGCCGACATTGAAGTGCTGCTGGTAGAAGCGGATGGCGGCGGCGTTGGTGGCGCTGGCCTGGACAGATACATGGAGCTCCATGTCGGGATGATGGCGGCTGGCGTAATCCAGCACGGCGAGATCGGCGATGATCAGGGCATCGGCACCGAGCGCCACCCCTCTGTCCACCGCCTGCTTCCATCTGGCATCCGAGCCCGGGTGGGCGAAGGTGTTGATGGCGATGTGCAGCTTTCGACCATGTTGATGCACATAATCCACCGCCTTCTCCAGTTTGCTGTCCGTGAAGTTGAGCCCGGCGAAGTGGCGGGCGTTGGTGTCATCCTTGAAGCCGATATAGACCGCATCGGCCCCGTTATCCACGGCTGTCTTCAGTGCCGGCAGGCTACCTGCCGGGCAGAGTAATTCCATCGGGTACGCTCCGAGAGGGCAAAAATGCAAAAAGTGGCCCGATTGTATGCAGGCTTGACCCCCCGCTTTTTGACCTGAGGCAGCTTTGTGTGGCTTTACCCTTCTAGAGGTAAGTGGGCACAAGTTTGATTTTCAACAGGATCCTGATAATTGCACTGTGTTTGAATGCGCAAAAAACTGGGAGTTTATCGTGTTCCAACAACTGCAACGCCGCCTGGTCGAACAGGCCCCTCGTCTCTTGCGCCGCCCGCTCAAGCTGGTGCCCTTCACCCTGCAGCAAAACCTGATGGAAGCCTTGTTGGCGCAGGCGTTCAAGGAGGCCATCCAGGACGGGGATTTCGCCTTCCTGGCCGGCAAGTGGCTGAAAGTTGAGGTGTCGGACCTCGAACTATGCTGGTTTGTCAGCGAGCGAGAGGGAAAACTGGTGGTGGCCCGTGACTGCGAGCGAGCCGATGTCTGCTTCAGCGGCAGCAGCCAGGATCTCATCCTGATTGCCGGTCGCAAGGAGGATCCGGACTCCCTCTTCTTCCAGCGCAGGCTGAAGATAGAAGGGGATACCGAGTTGGGCCTCGAGGTGAAGAACCTGATGGACAGCCTGGATCTCGATGGGCTGCCCGGGCTGATGAAATATCCCCTGATGGACCTGGCAACCCTGATAGAGCGGGTCCGATCAGCGCAGGATCCGCTGCCCGCGTCGATGGCCTGAGCCGCGTCTCAGCTGCATCGCCAGCCCCGGGGTATGATGGCGATGACGCCGCCTGGTCCATAGGCAGCGACCAGCCCAGAGACAGGGGAGCAGGGCGAGCAGGGCCGTGGTGTCAGGCAGGCGCAGCAGCACCAGCCCGAGCGCCAGCCACAGGAAAGGCAGGGCCTCATAGTACCACTCCGGTTGCAGCCAGCGTTTGGCGGGATAGATGACCAGATCGGTGCGCCTGTAGTTGGAGCGCATCATCCAGAGGAGAGCACCCACCACAAACAGCAGGATCGCCGCGAGCCAGAACAGCGGTGAGTGGGCAAAGAACCACAACACGGCGGAGAGCAGCAGGTAAAGCAACGGCAATTGTTCATAGATCCAGGGGGGAAGCATGAGAGGAGTGCTCCGGGTAATGCAGCTTGACCCTCTAAGGTTAGCTCTCCCTTTTCCCGCCTTCAGGCCGGTTGGTTATACAAGCGGTGATTTTTGTTCTGAAATGCAGGGTCAGAAGCGATGCCAAAATAGCGATTCGTTATGTTACTATTACGCGCCATTTTTGACTGAAGATTGACTGGGCATGTTGGATCAGATTCGTATCGTTTTGGTAAACACCTCTCACACCGGCAACATGGGCTCTGCGGCGAGAGCCATGAAGACCATGGGGCTGACTCAGCTGGTGTTGGTTGATCCGCAAGCCTTGCCCGATGACGATGCCATCGCCCTGGCGGCGGGAGCCAGCGATGTACTGGTCAACGCCCGCATCGTGCCGACGCTCGATGAGGCCATCGCCGATTGTGGCTTGGTCATCGGCACCAGTGCCCGCTCTCGGACCCTGAGCTGGCCCATGCTGGATCCCCGCGAAGCGGGTGAGAAGCTGGTGACGGAGGGGGTGACGCATCCGGTCGCTCTGGTGTTTGGTCGTGAACGCACCGGCCTCACCAACGATGAGCTGCAAAAGTGCCACTACCACGTGGCCATCCCGGCCAACCCCGAATACAGCTCCCTCAATCTGGCCATGGCGGTGCAGACCCTCTGCTACGAGGTGCGGATGCGCTGGCTGGAGACTCAGGGAACTGCCACGGTGGAATCGGATGCGGAGCGGGTGGATTATCCTAGTGCCCAGCAGTTGGAAGGCTTCTATCTGCATCTGGAGCAGACCCTGCAGAAGACAGGCTTCATTGCCGATGATCACCCCGGTCATGTCATGAGCAAGCTGCGCCGTCTGTTCAACCGCGCCCGGCCGGAAGTGGTTGAATTGAATATCCTGCGAGGCATTCTCACCTCGGTGCAGAAAGCCCGGCCGCAGGATTAATCCCGACTGATTTACTCAACCATATACTTGACTGTTTTAGTCGGGTATGTGACCATGTGCCCATATTGATTTGTTCGCAAGACGGTAAGGCATATGAGACTGACCTCAAAAGGACGTTACGCAGTGACAGCTATGCTCGACGTGGCGTTGCATGCAGAGCAGGGGCCCGTTCCTCTTGCTGATATTTCAGAGCGCCAGGGCATCTCCTTGTCCTATCTGGAACAACTGTTTGCCCGTCTGCGCAAGCATGGGCTGGTGAGCAGCGTGCGCGGCCCGGGCGGCGGTTATCGCCTCGGCCTGGCCCCTGGCGAGATCTCGGTAGGTCAGGTGATCACCGCGGTCGATGAATCGGTCGATGCGACCAAGTGCCTCGGCAAGGGTGGCTGCCACGGTGGTACCCAGTGTCTGACCCACTCCCTGTGGCGTGACTTGAGTGAGCGCATTTCCAGTTTCCTGGGGGACATCACCCTGGCGGAGCTGGTCGGTCAGGCCGATGTGCGCCGCATCGCCGGCAAGCAAGATGAACAAATGAAGACCGTGTTGTCCCTGGTTGACCGGGCCGAACGCGGTGATGTGAGCTTGAAAGTCCAACTATAAACGTGCTTTCCACGACGAGTCGCTGTGTGGCCGCGTCGTAACGGAGAAAAACATGAAACTGCCTATTTACCTTGATTATTCGGCAACCTGTCCGGTGGACCCGCGTGTCGCAGAAAAAATGATGCAGTGCCTCACCATGGACGGCCTGTTTGGCAATCCTGCCTCCCGCTCTCACCGTTTCGGCTGGCAGGCCGAAGAGGCGGTGGACCTGGCCCGTAATCAAGTGGCAGAGCTGATTGGTGCAGATCCTCGCGAGATCGTCTTCACCTCCGGCGCGACCGAATCCAACAACCTGGCCATCAAGGGCATAGCCCACTTCTATGCTGGCAAGGGCAAGCACATCATCACCTCCAAGACTGAACACAAGGCGGTGCTTGACACTTGCCGCCAGCTGGAGCGTGAAGGCTATGAGGTGACCTACCTCGAACCGATGCCAAACGGCCTGTTCACCCTGGAGCAGATCGAAGGTGCCCTGCGCGATGACACCATCCTGGTCAGCATCATGCATGTGAACAACGAGATCGGTGTGGTGCAGGATATCGCCGCCATCGGCGAGCTGTGCCGCTCCCGCAAGATCCTGCTGCACGTGGACGCGGTCCAGAGCGTGGGCAAGATCCCGGTGGACGTGGAAGCGTTGAAAGTGGATCTGCTCTCCATGTCCGCCCACAAGGTATACGGCCCCAAGGGGATCGGTGCCCTGTACGTGCGCCGCAAGCCCCGCGTACGCTTGGAAGCCCAGATGCACGGTGGCGGTCATGAGCGCGGCATGCGTTCCGGCACCCTGGCGACCCACCAGATCGTTGGCATGGGTGAGGCTTTCCGCATCGCCAAGGAAGAGATGGCGAGCGAGAGCCAGCACATCATGGCCCTGCGTCAGCGTCTGTGGAATGGCATCAAGAACATCGAAGAAGTCTATATCAACGGCGATCTGGACCAGCGCGTCCCGGGTAACCTGAACGTCAGCTTCGCCTATGTGGAAGGGGAATCCCTCATCATGGCGCTGAAGGATCTGGCTGTCTCTTCCGGTTCGGCCTGTACTTCGGCCAGCCTGGAGCCTTCCTACGTGCTGCGCGCCCTGGGCCTGAACGACGAGTTGGCACACAGCTCCATCCGCTTCAGCATCGGTCGCTTCACCACAGAGGAAGAGATCGACTACGCAATCAAGCTCATCTGCGACTCCATCGGTCGTCTGCGCGAGATGTCCCCCCTGTGGGAGATGTTCAAGGACGGCGTCGATCTGAACACGGTCGAATGGGCACATCACTGATCCTTGCCAGCGTGGCAAGTGTTTGGTGAACAACGGAATTAGCAGGAGTTAGATATGGCTTATAGTGAAAAAGTAATCGACCACTACGAGAATCCCCGCAACGTCGGTGGTTTTGACAAGAACGACCCCAGCATCGCGACCGGCATGGTCGGCGCCCCGGCCTGTGGCGACGTGATGAAGCTGCAACTGAAGATCAGCGACGACGGCATCATTGAAGACGCCAAGTTCAAGACCTACGGCTGTGGCTCCGCCATCGCCTCCAGCTCACTGGTGACCGAGTGGGTCAAGGGCAAGACCCTGGACGAAGCCGCCGGCATCAAGAACACCGACATCGCCGAAGAGCTGGCCCTGCCACCGGTGAAGATCCACTGCTCCATTCTGGCGGAGGATGCCATCAAGGCCGCCATCGCCGATTACAAGCAGAAGAAAGGTCTCTAAGGTCCGGAGAGCAGTATGGCCATTACCATGACAGACGCCGCAGCGGCACGGGTTTCCTCTTTCATAACCAACCGGGGCAAGGGCATAGGCCTGCGCCTCGGCGTTAAGACCACCGGCTGTTCTGGCCTTGCCTATGTGCTCGAGTTTGTGGATGAGCTGGCCGCTGAGGATCAGGTGTTCGAGCAGAACGGTGTCAAGATCATCGTCGATGCCAAGAGCCTGATCCATCTGGATGGCACCGAGCTGGACTTCGTCAAGGAGGGCCTCAACGAGGGCTTCCAGTTCAACAACCCGAACGCCAAGGGCGAGTGCGGTTGTGGCGAGAGCTTCAGCGTCTAATCGATGAAGCCGGCAGCCTGCTGCCGGCTTTGCCGTTCAAGATGGATGGTGAGCAAGGCACTAGCCTTCGAGTCTGAGGACACAGAATGAATCATTTCGAGCTGTTCGGGCTGGCAGAGGGCTTCGAGCTCGATACCCGCCAGCTGGCAGACACCTACCGCCAGTTGCAAACCCGGTTTCACCCCGATCGTTTTGCCACCGCCCCCGAGTGGGAGCAGTTGGCCGCGGTGCAGCATGCCGCCCAGATCAACGATGCCTTCACTACCCTCAAGTCCCCCCTGCGCCGAGCAGAATACCTGCTCTCCCTGCGCGGTACCGACATTCGAGGCGAGCAACAGACCCTGCAAGACACCTCTTTCCTGATGCAACAGCTGGAGTGGCGCGAGCGCCTGGCCGAGTTGAAAGGAGAAGCGGATCCTGAGGGGGCCATCGAAGATTTTCGTCGCGAGATCAGGCATGATCACCAGTCTCTGATGCAACGGCTGACCGATACCCTCACCGCGGGTGAAGATCTGGCGGCGGCCGATTGCGTGCGCAAACTCAAGTTTGTCGACAAGCTCCTCGAGGAGCTGGAACGATTCGAAGACTCGCTGTTCGAGTCTTGACCCTCTAACGCTGGAATTGTGATTACCCATGGCATTACTGCAAATCGCCGAGCCCGGCCAGAGCGCCGCGCCTCATCAGCACAAACGTGCCGTAGGCATCGATCTCGGCACCACCAACTCCCTGGTTGCCGCCGTACGCAGCGGCCAGGCCGACACCCTGTGTGACGAGCAGGGGCGCGATCTGCTGCCCTCTGTGGTGCACTATCAAGCTGGCCAGGACGCCGCCATCAGGGTGGGCTTTGACGCCAAGCGCGAAGCCGCCCTCGATCCCCACAACACCATCGTCTCGGTCAAACGGATGATGGGCAAGGCGCTGGCCGACATGGATACCCGTCAGCAGCCTTACGAGTTCGTGGCCGCCGACAACGGCATGCCCCAGATCCAGACCCGCCAGGGGCTGGTCAATCCGGTGCAGGTCTCGGCGGAGATCCTGAAAAAACTGGCCGAGCGCGGCGCCGCCTCCCTGGGGGGCGACCTCGACGGTGTGGTCATCACAGTGCCCGCCTATTTTGATGACGCCCAGCGCCAGGGCACCAAGGATGCGGCCCGTCTGGCCGGTCTGCACGTGCTGCGCCTGCTCAACGAGCCCACCGCCGCCGCCATCGCCTACGGCCTCGACTCCGGTCAGGAAGGGGTGATTGCCGTCTATGACCTCGGTGGCGGCACTTTCGACATCTCCATCCTGCGTCTGCATCGCGGGGTGTTCGAGGTGATGGCCACCGGCGGCGACTCGGCGCTGGGGGGCGATGACTTCGATCACCTGCTGGCGGACTGGATCAAGGCGCAGGCCGGTTTGAGTGGCCAGCTCGATGCCCGCACCCAGCGCGAGTTGCTGGACGTGGCGGCGGCGGTCAAGCACGGCCTGACGGATGCCGACCGCGTTGCCTGCTCCTTTGCCGGCTGGCAGGGGGAGGTGAGCCGCAGCCAGTTCGACGAGCTCATCCTGCCGCTGGTCAAGCGCACCCTGCTGGCCTGCCGCCGCGCCCTGCGCGATGCGGGGCTCGAGCAGATGGAAGTGCTGGAAGTGGTGATGGTGGGGGGCTCCACCCGGGTGCCGCTGGTGCGCGAGCTGGTGGGGGCGTTCTTCCAGCGTACGCCGCTCACCAGCATAGATCCGGACAAGGTGGTGGCCATCGGCGCCGCCATCCAAGCCGACATCCTGGTGGGCAACAAGCCCGATGCCGAGATGCTGCTGCTGGACGTGATCCCGCTCTCTCTGGGTCTTGAGACCATGGGGGGGCTTGCTGAGAAGGTGATCCCGCGCAACACCACCATACCGGTGGCCCGTGCCCAGGAGTTCACCACCTTCAAGGATGGCCAGACTGCCATGGCCATCCACGTGGTGCAGGGAGAACGCGAGCTGGTGGCGGATTGCCGCTCCCTGGCCCGCTTCACCCTGACCGGTATTCCGCCCATGGCGGCCGGTGCCGCCCACATTCGCGTCACCTTCCAGGTGGATGCGGACGGACTGCTGTCGGTCAGCGCCATGGAGAAATCCTCCGGCGTGCAGGCTGAGATCCAGGTCAAGCCCTCCTATGGCTTGGCGGAAGAGGACATCCTCAGCATGCTGAGCGCCTCCATCGCCAATGCCCAGCAGGACATGGATGCCCGCATGCTGGCGGAGCAGCAGGTGGAAGCCGATCGGGTGGTGGAGAGCCTCAATGCGGCGCTGGCCGCCGATGGCGAAGCGCTGCTCAATGCTGCCGAACGTGCCGAGATCGACGCCGCGATCACTCATCTGCTGGCCATGCGTGCCACAGGCACAACCAATCAAATCAAAGATGCCATCGAGGCGGCGGATGCCGTCAGTGGCGAGTTTGCGGCCCGTCGCATGGATGCGTCCATTCGCAAGGTGCTGACCGGCCAAAACGTCAACAAGGTGTAATATGCCAAAACTGATCATTCTGCCTCACCCCGAACTCTGTCCGGACGGCGCAGCCCTCGAGGGCGCGACCGGTGAGACCATACTGGACATCGCCCTGCGCAACGGCATCGAGATCGAGCATGCCTGCGAGAAGTCTTGTGCCTGTACCACTTGCCACTGCGTGGTGCGGGAGGGTTTTGACTCCCTCGAGCCGAGTGATGAGCTGGAAGACGACATGCTGGACAAGGCATGGGGACTGGAGCCGGAATCCCGCCTGAGTTGCCAGGCCCGTCTGGCGGATGAGGATCTGGTGGTGGAGCTGCCCAAGTACACCATCAACCTCGCCTCCGAGCGTCATTGATTGACCCGCTAATTACACATGAGTGAATTGCGCGTGCAGCATCTCATGGTGCAGTGATGATATGGTGAAGGCCGTACCCCTCGGGGGAACGGCCTTTTTTGTCTCCGTTACCCCGCGTTGTTAATGAATCGTGCCAAGAAGAAAAGGAAGCAAGAGAAAATGGCTGACATGATGAAGGTACTGTTATCCGCCCAGGCTGCTGCCGCCCACTGGGGTGAAGGCGCCCTGCTCAGTTTCAGCGGTGAGGAGACCCTGATCCACCTGGGTTCCACCGTCTTGCAGCAGGATATCCTGCGCACCGTTCAGCGTGCGGCTCGCCGACTCGAATCGAGCGGCATCAAGCGGGTGAGCCTGGTCGGTGAGGGTTGGGATCTGGAGCGCCGTTACGCCTTCGCCCAGGGCTTCTATGCCGCCAAGGGGCAGCGTGAACTGGACTTCGGCGAGCAGAGCGCAGCGGATGCCCTTGAGCTGGAGGCGCTGGTCAAGGCTACCCGCTGGGTGCGCGAGGTGACCAACGGTTGCCCGGAAGAGATCTACCCCATGAGCCTGGCGGAGTCCGCCCTGCTGCTGATCCGCGGCCTGGGTGGCGATCAGGTCACCGCCCGCATCACCGCAGGCGAAGCTCTGCGCGAGGCCGGCCATATCGGGATCTGGTCGGTGGGCCGCGGCAGCGAGCGCGAGCCCGTGCTGCTGGAGCTGGACTACAACCCGACCGGGGATCGCAACGCCCCCGTGGTGGCGGCTCTGGTGGGCAAGGGCATCACCTTCGACTCCGGTGGCTACTCCATGAAGTCCTCTGACAACATGCTGCCGATGAAGTCCGACATGGGTGGAGCCGCCATGGTGACCGGCGCCCTGGCGCTCGCCATCAGCCGCGGTCTGGACAAGCGGGTGAAGCTCATTCTCTGCTGCGCCGAGAACCTGGTCTCCGGCCACGCCTTCAAGCTCGGTGACATCCTCACCTACAAGAACGGCATCTCGGTGGAGATCCAGAACACCGATGCGGAAGGGCGCCTGGTGCTGGCCGATGGCCTGCTGGCAGCCTCCGACAGCGGCGCCGCCCACATTCTCGATGCCGCCACCCTGACCGGCGCCGCCAAGACCGCGCTGGGCCGCGACTACAATGCCGTGTTTGCCCTGGACGAGTGCGAGCAACAGCGCGCTCTGGCCGCCGCGAAAGCCGAGCAGGAGAAGGCCTGGCCGCTGCCGCTGGAACCCTGGCATGTGGGGCAGCTCACCTCGGCCTTCGCCGAGCTGGGTAACGTCGCCTCCGCCGAAGGCACCGCCGGGGCCACCACGGCCGCCGCGTTCTTGTCGCGCTTCGTGCGTGACGAGGGCAAGGGCTGGGTGCACCTGGATCTCGCCGCCTCTTATCAAAAATCGGGCAACGATCTCTGGGCGACCGGTGCCAAGGGTCACGGTCTGCGCACCATCGCACGCTGGCTGCAGGAGGTGACTGCATGAATGTCTGGTTAAGTCGTGAATTTGCACCAGCCGAGTGGGGTGAGGGGGCGCTGCTCTCCCACCGTGCCGATGGCATGGTGATCCACCTGGTGACGGCGTCCCCCTTGCTGGACATCCAGCAGGCGGCCCGCCGTCTCTGCGGTCAGGGGATCCAGACGGTCGCCCTGTGCGGTCACTGGGAGCGCGAGCAGCAGTGGGCCTTCGCCCAGGGGCTGCAGACCCCCAAGGCCGAGGTGGAGCTGCAGTGGGCGACCTCGTCCGAAGAGGACAGGGAGGAGCTGGAGGCGCGCTGGCTGTGCGGGCGCTGGGTGCGCGAGATGACCAATGCCACCCCGGAACAGCTGGGGCCGCTGGAGCTGGCGGTGGAGGCGGCAGCTTTCATCACCGAGCTGGCACCGGACAGGATCAGCCATCGCATCCTCAAGGGTGAAGCCTTGCAGCAGGCGGGTTGGGTCGGTCTCTATCAGGTTGGCCGCGGCAGCGATCGCGAACCCGTGATGCTGGAGCTGGACTACAACCCCACCGGGGATCGCAACGCCCCCGTGGCGGCGGCCCTGGTAGGCAAGGGCATCACCTTCGACTCCGGCGGCTACTCCATGAAAACCTCCCAGGGCATGCTCACCATGAAGCATGACATGGGGGGGGCGGCCATCGTCACCGGCGCCCTGGCGCTGGCCATACTGCGCGGCCTCGACAAGCGGGTGAAGCTCATTCTCTGCTGCGCCGAGAACCTGGTCTCCGGTCACGCCTACAAGCTGGGTGATATCCTCACCTACAAGAACGGCACCACGGTCGAGATCGTCAACACCGACGCCGAGGGGCGCCTGGTGCTGGCCGACGGTCTGCAGCTCGCCGGGGAGTCCGGCGCACCGCTCATCATCGACGCCGCCACCCTGACCGGGGCCGCCGTGATGGCGCTGGGGGGGCGCTACAACGCCCTGTTCGGCCTCGACAAGGGATTGGTGAGCCGTGCTATGGCCTATTCGGATGCGGAGCAGGAGCCAGCCTGGCCGCTGCCGCTGGAACCTTGGCACCGCCAGCAGTGCCCGTCCCACTACGCCGATACGGCCAACAGCCGTCCGGTGCCGGGCGGTGGCCCGGGCGGCGCCTCCAACGCGGCGGGTTTCCTCTCCCGCTTCGTCGGCAATGAAGGGCGGGGCTGGCTGCACGTGGATCTGGCCGCCTGTTTCAGCGAGAACGGTGACAACCTCTGGGCCCCCGGGGCCAACACCCTGGGGATGCGCACCATCGCCCATACCCTGCTGGCGGAGACGCGCCGAGGGGCATGACAAGGCGAAAGGGCACCTCGGGGTGCCCTTTTCAACGGTGCTGGTTATATGAGCAATAGATAGGGTTTTAGCGGGTTAGCGTGACTATCGTGCACAAGCGCACATTTTTTCTCAGTGCCATGGCACAAGATGAGTCACCATGTTGTTTCAAGGAATTTTTTGTTTAATAAAAAGTTGCTATTTTGTGTGTTATTTCGGTTTTTGTTTACGTATAATCGCCGCCGAACATGGATTCCTACAATAAAACTCTGTAGTTAAGGAAAGAACTCAATGGCTATCGAACGTACCTTCTCTATCGTCAAGCCGGACGCGGTCAGCAAGAACCTGATCGGTGCCATCTACAGCCGCTTCGAGAGCGCCGGCCTGAAAGTGGTCGCCGCCAAGATGCTGCACCTGAGCAGCGAGCAGGCCGCCGGTTTCTACGCCGAACACCAGGGCAAGCCTTTCTATGATGGACTGGTTGCTTTCATGACCTCTGGCCCCGTCATGGTACAGGTGCTCGAAGGGGAAGACGCCATTCGCCGTCATCGCGAAATCATGGGCGCCACCAACCCGAAAGAGGCCCTGGCCGGCACCCTGCGCTCCTGCTATGCCGAGAGCATCGATCGCAACGCCGTGCACGGTTCCGATGCCCCGGCCTCTGCCGCCCGTGAAATCGCCTACTTCTTCTCCGACGCCGAGATCTGCCCACGCGGCTGATTTTCGTCAGAAGATCATCAAGGGAGCCTCGGCTCCCTTTTGTTTTTTGGTCATTCGGTCAATATCCTCTTATTCTCCAGGTGGAAAGGCAGACCCATTATTTGTACAATGCCGCCCCCTGACGTAGGTCAGCCGATAATTTATGAAGTGTGTGAGCTGAGGCCCTTGATGAGCGAAACAAAAACCAACCTGCTGGATCTCGATCGGGATGCCATGCGTGCCTTCTTCGTCGAGCTGGGCGAGAAGCCGTTCCGGGCAGATCAGATAATGAAGTGGATCTACCACTCCGGTTGTGATGACTTCGATCAGATGAGCAACGTCAACAAGGCGTTGCGTGAGCGTCTCAAGGCCATTGCCGAGATCCGAGCCCCCGAGATCAGCCGTGAACAACGCTCCGCGGATGGCACCATCAAGTGGGCCCTGCAGGTCGGGGATCAGGAAGTCGAGACCGTCTACATCCCGGAGGCGGATCGGGCGACCCTCTGTGTCTCCTCCCAGGTCGGCTGCGCCCTGGCGTGCACCTTCTGCTCCACCGCCCAGCAAGGTTTCAACCGCAACCTGAAGGTCTCCGAGATCATCGGCCAGGTCTGGCGTGCCGCCAAGGTGGTGGGCGGCAAGCGCCCCATCACCAACGTGGTGATGATGGGCATGGGCGAGCCGCTGCTGAATCTCGCCAACGTGGTGCCGGCCATGAGCCTGATGATGGATGACTTTGGTTTTGGTATCTCCAAGCGCCGCGTCACCCTCTCCACCTCCGGCGTGGTGCCGGCGCTGGACATGCTGGGCGACCAGATCGACGTGGCGCTGGCCATCTCGTTGCATGCACCGAATGACAAGCTGCGCTCCGAGATCATGCCGATCAACGACAAGTACAACATCGAGGCCTTCCTGGCGGGGGTGCGCCGCTATCTGGCCAAGTCCAACGCCAATGGCGGCCGGGTGACGGTGGAATATGTGCTGCTCGATCATATCAATGACGACATGCAGCATGCCCACGAGCTGGCGCAGGTACTCAAAGATACCCCTTGCAAGGTCAACCTGATCCCCTTCAACCCCTTCCCGGGCAATCCGTTTGGCAAGCCGAGCAACAGTCGCATCGACCGCTTCTCCAAGGTGCTGATGGAATACGGTATGACCGTCATCGTCCGCAAGACCCGCGGGGATGACATCGATGCGGCCTGTGGCCAGCTGGTGGGGGAGGTGATCGACCGCACCAAGCGCACCATGAAAAATCGGATGCAACAGGATGGGATTTCCGTCAAAATGGTTTAACTCGCTAAGCCATTGTATAGACAGGAAATGGATATCCGTACATTGATCGTAGTGGCAGCGCTCTGCGCGCTGCCTGGCTGTGTCACCGAGACCACTTACGCTGGCCAGAATTCTACCCAGCGTGAAGTGGGTCCCGACTTCAAGGCGGCTGCCCAGACCCGCCTCGATCTGGGTATTCAATATCTGCGTCAGGGCAATGCCGAACAGGCCAAGTTCAACCTCGATCGGGCCCTCCAGTACGACCCCAGCAACCCTCAGGTGTATATCGGCTTCGCCTATTTCTACCAGCAGGTATCCGATTTCAAGGCGGCCGAAGAGAATTACAAGAAGGCACTGGCCATGGATCCGACCAACGCTGACGCGATGAACAACTACGGTGCCTTCCTGTGCAACCGTGGGCGCTTCGACGAGGCGGAGAAGGCATTCCTGCAGGCGGTCAGCCAGCCGGATTACATCAAGATCGCCGATACCTACGAGAATGCGGCGCTCTGCTCGATGCAAAATCACAGAAATGACAAGGCCAACGAGTACTATCGTCTGGCCTTGGGGTATAATCCCCGCAATCCAAGGTTATTGCTGGACATGGCCGAGCTTTCCATGAAAGATGGCAAGCTGCCTGATGTGCAGTCTTACCTCGCGCGTTTCGCCGACGTGGCAGACGAGAACGAGGAGAGCCTCTGGCTCCGGCTGAGGCTTGCCCAGGCCATGGACAAACCGGCATTACTTCACCAATTCGGGACTGAGCTGGTAAGGCAATATCCCACTTCGCAACAAGCCAAGCGTTACTTAGCCAATGACTACTGAACAGCCACACGATTTCCAAGACGACTCCCAGGCAGTTGGCCCAGGCCAGCTGCTGCGCAACGCCCGTGAACAGCTCGGCTGGACACGAGAGCAGGTTGCGTCCCGCATTCACCTTCGTCTGACCCTGATCGCCGCTATCGAATCGGATACCTACGACAAGCACACGTCCCATACCTTCATTCGGGGCTATCTGCGTACTTATGCCAAGCTGGTCGGCATTCCCGAGGAAACCATACTCGCGGCCTACGACAAGCTGGGGCTGACGCCGCCCGATAACATCGACATGCAGAGCTTCTCCCGCCGCTCCCGCCAGCAAGCCAACGACAGTCGGCTCAAGGTGGTGACCTGGCTGGTGATCCTGGTACTGATTGCGCTCTCCATCGCCTGGTGGTGGCAGAGTACAGCACGTCGCTCCGCCGGGGATGAAGCCCTTGCGGCGAGCGAGATGGGCACGGACCCGACCGCGTCGGTCGCCAACGTGACGCCTACGGTGGACGTGGCCGACCCCGTGTTGCCCGTGGCCTCCGATGCCGTGGCGACTGAGCCTGCGGTGAGTGACGCCGCCGCCACAGCACCGGATGTCGTTGCCGCGACCAGCGCCGCCCTGTCTACCGAGGCCTCGGCAGCAGAGGCGACCCTGGCGCCGGCAGAGACGGTCGCCACCGAACCTGGCAAGGCGCCCCAGCTCAAGATGAGCTTCACCGCCGACTGCTGGCTGGATGTCAAGGATGCCAACGGCAAGACCCTGTTCAGCGGTCTGAAGAAGGCGAACGACGAGCTTGTGCTGGAAGGACCCGAGCCACTCAGATTCATCATTGGCGCGCCCATGGCGGTCAATCTCGAATACCAGGGCAAGTCCTTCGACATGAGCCGTTACAACAACGGCCGGACTGCTCGCTTCTCACTGCCGCAGGAGTAATCTGTCCGCCATGTCCGCTCACGAATCCCCCATTATTCGTCGTCAATCCAGGCAGATCATGGTCGGCAACGTGCCGGTTGGGGGCAATGCCCCCATCACGGTGCAAACCATGACCAACACCAAGACTACCGATGTTGCCGCCACCGTCGAGCAGATCCAGCGGATCGAGCGGGTCGGTGCTGACATAGTCCGGGTCTCGGTGCCCACCATGGAAGCGGCGGAAGCCTTCCGGCTCATCAAGCAGCAGACCCGCATTCCCATCGTCGCCGACATCCACTTCGACTACCGTATCGCTCTGAAAGTGGCCGAGTACGGTGCTGACTGCCTGCGCATCAACCCGGGCAACATCGGCAACGAAGAGCGGGTGCGCGCCGTGGTCGACTGTGCCCGCCATTACAACATTCCGATCCGCATCGGCGTTAACGGCGGCTCTCTGGAACGTGACATCCAGGAAAAGTATGGCGAACCGACCCCGGAAGCCCTGCTCGAGTCGGCCATGCGCCACGTGGATTACCTGGATCGCCTCAACTTTGAGAACTTCAAGGTGAGCGTCAAGGCCTCCGACGTCTTCCTGGCGGTCGGTGCCTATCGCCTGCTGGCCAAGCAGATCGACCAGCCGCTGCACCTGGGGATCACCGAGGCGGGCGGATTCCGTGCCGGCGCGGTGAAGTCCGCCATCGGGCTCGGCATGCTGCTGGCCGATGGCATAGGCGACACCATTCGCATCTCCCTGGCCGCCGATCCGGTGGAAGAGGTGAAGGTGGGTTTCGACATTCTCAAGTCCCTGCGCATCCGCTCCCGCGGCATCAACTTCATCGCCTGTCCATCCTGCTCCCGTCAGGAGTTCGATGTGATAGGGACGGTGAACGCCCTGGAAGAGCGGCTGGAGGACATCATCACCCCGATGGACGTCTCCATCATCGGCTGCGTGGTCAACGGTCCGGGCGAGGCCCTGGTCTCGGATCTAGGCCTTGCCGGTGCTGCCAACAAGAGTGCCTTCTATGAAGGGGGCCAGCGGGTCGACAGGCTCGACAACAAGGATCTCATCCCCGTGCTGGAGCGCCGCATCCGCGCCCGGGCGGCCATGCTGGATCCCGCCAACCAGATCCAGGTGGACAAAGGTTGAACCATGAAGGGGCCACCTGGGGTGGCCCCGGCTTTAGGTTGTTGATTTTACATCCCGCATCCGGGCACCCTGATTTTACCTCGGGGCCGAAAATCCCTATAATGCGGCCAAATTTTACCTCTTTTTCTCGAGTATCAACGTGGCAAAACAGATCCAAGCTATTCGCGGTATGAATGATTGCCTGCCGGAGCAGAGCCCGGTATGGCAGAAAGTGGAACAGATCCTGCGCCAGGTCGTCGCCAGCTACGGCTACAGCGAAGTGCGCATGCCCATCGTCGAGCAGACCCATCTGTTCAAGCGCGCCATCGGTGAAGTGACCGACGTGGTCGAAAAAGAGATGTACACCTTTGAAGACCGTAACGGCGACAGCCTGAGCCTGCGCCCGGAAGGGACAGCCAGCTGCGTGCGTGCCGGTATCGAGCACGGCCTGCTCTACAACCAGGAACGCCGGATGTGGTACATGGGCCCCATGTTCCGTCACGAGCGTCCCCAGAAGGGCCGTTATCGCCAGTTCCATCAGTTCGGTGTCGAGCTGTTTGGCATCAACGGGCCGGACATCGATGCCGAGCTGATCATGCTGACCCACCGTCTGTGGCGCCTGTTCGGCATCAGCGATCATGTCACCCTGCAGCTCAACACGCTCGGTCAGAGTGAAGAGCGCGCCGCCTACCGCGATGCCCTGGTCGCCTACCTGGAGCAGTACAAGAGCGAGCTGGACGAAGAGAGCCAGCGCCGCATGTACAGCAACCCGCTGCGGGTGCTCGACTCCAAGGACGAAAAAGTGCAGGCCATCCTGGTGGGTGCGCCCCGTCTGTTCGATCACCTGGGCGAAGAGAGCCTGGCCCACTTCGAGGGGCTCAAGCGCTTGCTCGAGTCCGCCGGTATCCAATACGAGGTGAATGAGCGTCTGGTGCGCGGCCTCGACTACTACAACCTCACCGTGTTCGAGTGGGTGACCAACAGCTTGGGTGCCCAGGGCACCGTCTGTGCCGGTGGTCGTTACGACGGCCTGGTGGAGCAGCTCGGCGGTCAGGCGACCCCGGCCGTGGGCTTTGCCATGGGCATGGAACGTCTAGTGCTGATGCTCGACACCCTCGAGCTCAACGCCGATATCCGCCCGGCGGTGGATGTCTATCTGGCCATGGTGGGCGAGGGGACAGAGCAGGCTGGTTTCCAGCTTGCCGAGCGGCTGCGCGACGCCCTGCCGGACCTGCGTCTGATGAGCCACTGCGGCGGCGGCAACTTCAAGAAACAACTCAAGCGTGCCGACAAGAGCGGCGCGGCCATTGCCCTGATCCTCGGCGAGACCGAGGTGCAAAGCGGGGAGATCACCATCAAATATCTGCGTGGCCAGGCCGAGCAACAGACCGTCTCGGTCGATGCCGCCATCGCCCTGCTGGCAGCTAAAGGAGAGTAAGCTGTGGAAGTGTATACCACTGAAGAACAACAGGTTGAGGTCATCAAGAGCTGGTGGAAAGAGAACGGCACCTCGGTACTCGCCGGGACCGTGATCGGTCTGGTCGGCCTCTTTGGCTGGCGTTACTACAACGAGCTGCAGCAGACCAACCAGGAAGCCGCCTCCCAGGCTTACAACGCCATGACAGCCCAGCTCGCCAAGGGTGACGATGCCGCCCTTGAGCAGGCCAAGAGCTTCATCAGCGCCCATCAGGGCGACGCCTATGCGGAGCTGGCCGCCCTGCAACTGGCCGCGGCTGCGGTCAAGGCGGGCAAGCTGGATCTGGCTGCCGAGCAGCTGACCCTGGTGGCCGCGAGTGGCGACGAGAGCATCAAGCCCATCGCCGCCCTGCGCCTGGCCCGGGTGCTCAAGGATCAGGGCAAGGCTGACGAGGCTCTGGCCCAGCTTGGCAAGATCAACAACGATGCCTTCAAGGCCCAGGTAGCGGAAGTGCGTGGTGATGTGCTGCTGGGTCAGGGCAAGCCCGAAGAGGCGCGCGATGCCTATCAGGTGGCGGCCGATGCCGGCGGCCTGCAGAGCAGCGCCGAGCTCAAGCTGAAGATGGACGATCTGGCGCTGCCAGCGGTGACAGCGGGTGAGGCTCCGGATGCGTAATCTGTACAAGAAAATGGCGCTGGGGGTGGCAGTTTCCCTGGCCCTGCAGGGCTGCTCCCTGTTCAGTTCCGAGGAAGACTTGACCCCGATGGCGCCCCTGCCCGTGGTCGAGTCCGCCTTCACGGCCGACACGGTCTGGTCTTCCTCCGTCGGCGATGGCATCGGTGATTTCTACTCCCAGTTGCAACCCGTGGTGGAAGAGGATCACATCTATGCCGCCGCCCGTGATGGCGACGTGACCGCCTTCGATCGCAACAGTGGCGAGACCCTGTGGAGCGTGGATCTGGCGGATCTGCCCATCAACGCCGACAAACGCAGCGCCCGTCTCTCCGGCGGTCTGGTCTCGCGCTATGGCAAGTTGTTCCTCGGCTCCGAGAACGGGGTGGTCTACGCCCTGAACGAAGCGAACGGGGAAGTGCTGTGGCAGACCACTGTCCCCGGTGAAGTGGTGGCGAGCCCCGCCGTCGAAGATGGTCGCGTGGTGGTACTGACCACCTCGGGTCGTCTGGTGGCGCTCGACACCGATGAGGGCAAGTTGCAGTGGACCCTGTCCGAAGAGCAGCCGCCCCTGACTCTGCGCAGTGCCGGGACCCCGGTCATCACCAATGGCGCCGTGCTCTATGGCCGTGCCGATGGCAAGGTGGGCATCGCCCTGCTGAGCAACGGCCAGCCGGTGCGCCAGTCCAAGGTGGCTGACCCGCGCGGCGCCACCGAGCTGGACCGCATGGTCGACGTGGACGCCAGCCCGCTGATTGCCGGTGATGAGCTCTACGCCATCGCCTACAATGGCCAGCTGATGGCCCGCAAGCTGATGACCGGTGACGAGGTGTGGAAGCGCAAGTATTCCGGCTACCGCGACATGGCGGTGACCGGCAATGCCATCGTGCTGACCGATAACCGCAGCCATCTGTTTGCGGTCGATCGTCGCAATGGACTCGAGCTGTGGTCCAACACCCAGCTGGAAAACCGCACCGTGACCGCCCCCGTCGTCCTGGGTGACTATGTGGTGGTCGGCGATGTGGAAGGCTACCTGTATTGGCTGGATCGTACCGACGGGTCCATCAAGGCCATGCAGCAGCTCGACAGCAGTGGTCTCTATGCCGCGCCCTTGGTGGACGGTGACACCCTGTATGTGCAGAGCCGTGGCGGCAAGTTGTACGCAATCAAGCGTCCCTGATCGCCCGTCAATCTGAATATCCGGCTCCTGGTCTTCGGACCCGGAGCCTTTGTCGTCTTGAGAATGAGGCTTTTATGACTCCTGTAGTAGCCCTGGTGGGCCGCCCCAACGTGGGGAAATCCACCCTGTTTAACCGCCTGACCCGTACCCGGGATGCCTTGGTTGCCGATTTCCCCGGCCTGACCCGGGATCGTAAATACGGCCAGGCGAAGTTGGGCGAGCTGGAATTTATCGTGGTCGATACCGGCGGTATCGATGGCACCGAGGAGGGGATCGAGCTGAAGATGGCCGAGCAGTCCCTGTTGGCCATCGAGGAAGCTGATGTGGTGCTGTTCATGGTGGATGCCCGTGCCGGTTTGACCGCAGCGGATCAGGCCATCGCCGAGCACCTGCGCAAGACCCACAAGAAGGTGTTCCTGGTCGCCAACAAGACCGATGGCATCGACGGTGACTCCGCCGTGTCCGAGTTCTACGGTCTGGCGCTGGGGGAGGTCTACCAGATCGCCGCCGCCCATGGCCGTGGCGTGTTGAGCCTGCTGGAGCTGGCGCTGGCTCCCCACCTTGAGACCCTGGTCGAGGCCGCCGAAGAAGAGACGCAGGAAGAGGAGGACTTCGACGAAGAAGCCCTGCTGCGCATGGTGGCCGCCGGTGATCTCGACACCCGGGAAGACACCAAGGAGACCCCGTTTGCCGACCTGCCCATCAAGTTCGCCATCGTCGGTCGCCCCAACGTCGGCAAGTCGACCCTGACCAACCGCATGCTGGGTGAAGACCGGGTCATCGTCTATGACATGCCGGGTACCACCCGCGACTCCGTCTACATCCCCATGGAGCGTGACGAGCAGAAGTACGTGGTCATCGACACCGCCGGCGTGCGCCGTCGTGGCAAGGTGCACGAGACGGTGGAGAAGTTCTCCGTCATCAAGACGCTCAAGGCGATTGAAGATGCCAACGTCTGCCTGCTGGTGATCGACGCGCGCGAGACCATCACGGATCAGGACTTGAGCATCCTTGGCTTCGTCCTCCACAGCGGCCGCTCCGTGGTGCTGGTGGTGAACAAGTGGGACGGTCTGGATCAGAAGGTGAAAGAGGACGTCAAGAACGAGCTGGACCGTCGTCTGGGCTTCATCGATTTCGCCCGCGTCCACTTCATCTCCGCCCTGCACGGTAGCGGTGTCGGCCATCTGTTCGAGTCCATCAACGAGGCTTACCAGTCCGCCACCCGTCGTACCAGCACCGCCATGCTGACCCGCATCATGCAGATGGCGCAGGAAGACCACCAGCCACCGATGGTGAATGGTCGCCGCGTCAAGCTCAAGTATGCCCACGCCGGTGGCTACAACCCGCCGCGCATCGTGATCCACGGCAACCAGCTGAACGACTTGCCGGACTCCTACAAGCGGTATCTCATCAACTACTTCCGCAAGTCCCTAAAGATCATGGGGACCCCGATCAGGGTCGAGTTCCAGGAATCGGTCAACCCGTTCGAGGGCAAGAAGAACACCCTGACTCTGAGCCAGGAGCGGCAACGGGATCGCCTGCTCAAGGCGAAGAACAAGAGCAAGAAATAAGCCCTGACGGCTGCCCCGGTGGCAGCCGTTTTTTTATCTGCAAGATGAGAGGTGAGCCCAGCGCTCATGCCCTGAGAGGAGATGACCATGAGTCTCTTGACATGCCCGGCCTGCCACGCCGAGCTGGACAGCCGCAGTGCGGAGGCGAGCTGCGGCCAGTGCCATGCCAACTATCGGATCCGGGCGCTGTGCCCTACCTGCCAGCATGAGCTTGAACGGCTCAGGGCATGTGGCGCCGTGGATTACTTCTGCCACCACTGCAACAGCCTCATCTCCAAACGTACTGTCCAGTTTGAGCTGACGCCGGTCGAGGCATAAAAAGGCATTAAAAAACCCGGCCTTGGCCGGGTTTATGCTGTGTGCTCCGCAATCAGCAAGGTGTAGGAGCGGTTTCGGTGCCATATCTTGCGTTTCATGTCGGCCAGTTTCAGCTTGCGTCTGGGGCTCCAGGCGCATCTGGTCTTTCTGGTCAACGTGGCTCTTCTGCGTGTTCGCATCTGGTTTTCCTCCCTGGTCATCCCGGCGACGCTGACAGCCCTGACATAGGGGGCCATCGGTGTCGCAAGTTGATGAATATATTGCAACAAGCCTCTCTCAGACAGGCTTGGGTCTGGGAGGATGGTAACAGAGAATTTCCCCAGACGACACACCCGGCAGGGCTCAGGGGGTGATGATCTGCTTGACCACTTCGGCGATGATGGCGGGGCGCTCTGCCGGGGCGGCCGGCTCGCTGCCGTCGTCCTCGTCCAGGGTTTCGCGGCGATGAGCCTTCTGTTGCTCGTTGTCGAGCCACAGCAGGCTCTGGTAGTACTGGCGCACGTTGTTGACATAGTTGCGCGCCTCGCCACCCCGGGCATAGCCATAGCGTACCTTGCGATGCCAGCGTGACTGCTGCAGCAGGGGCAGCACCTCTTTCACGTCCCCCCAGGCATCGGGGTTCTTGCCGAGCTCCTTGGTCAGGCGACGGGCATCCATCATGTGGCCATAGCCGATGTTGTAGGCGGTGAGGGCAAACCACACCTTCTCGTCGGCCGGTACCGAGTCGGGCACCTTCTCCATCATCTCCTGCAGGTAGCGGGCGCCCCCCTTGATGCTCTCCTCCGGGTGCAGCCTGTCATTCACCCCCATCGCCTTGGCGGTAGGGCCGGTGAGCATCATCATGCCGCGCACCCCGGTGTAGGAGCGAGCCTGAGGATCCCAGTGGGACTCCTGATAGCTGATGGCGGCCAGCAGGCGCCAGTCGATCTCCTTGGCGTGAGTCTGGAACAGATCCTGGTACTTGGGCAGCAGGCTCTTGGCCCGCTGCAGGAAGGTGCGGGTGTCGACGAAATCGAAGTTCTGCACGTGGCCAAAGTACTTTTCGTCGAGCTTGGCGATGGAGCCATCCATGAAGCGCTGACCGAAGAAGTCGATGATGCTGGCATAGAGGCTGTCATCGGGCAGCTTGGTCATGGCCCAGGCCACGGTCTGCTTGCTGGCGAGGGTCAGCCCCTCGGTGAGCTCGGGGTAGTAACGCTGGGTGCGGGCCAGTACGGTGTCCTGCACCACTGTGTAGTCCACCTCGCCGTCGGCGACCTGCTTGAGCAGCTCCTCCACATCGGCATCGCGGTTGATGCGCCAGTTCAGATTGGGGTACTGGCTGGCCATCTCCTTCATCAGGTCCTCACCGGTGGAGCCGGCAGGCACCACTATGGTGCCCTTGATGTCGCCGAGATCTTTGGGCCTGGGGGAGCCGTTGCGATAGACCAGCTTGGGGGATACCTGGTAGAAGCCCGGGCCGAAGCGAAACAGCTTGCGTCGCTCCGGAGTCACGACGATGGCGGCGGCGGCGAGATCCAGCTTGCCCTTTTGCAGTTGCTCGACCAGCTCGGCGGTGGAGTAGGCCGGGACTATGGTCAGCTTGACCCCCAGCCAGTCGGCATAGTGCTGCGCCAGCTCGTAATCGAACCCCTGGGCGGTGTCGTCGCGCTGGTAATAGGAGGTGGGACCATAAAGGGTGCCAACACGGATCTCGCCCCGTTGGCGGATCTGCTCCAGCTGGCTGGAGGGGGAATAGAAGTCACAGCCGGCCAGGGCCAGCGTCAACAACATCCCGATAAACAGTCGAAAAATGCAGCGCAAGTAGGTGAGTACCCTTGTTGAAAAAATCGGCATTTGTCAAAAAAGAGGCACCTTTATACCAGAGACGGTGGAGGGAGTCACATCGTGGGAGATGAGAAAAACGTTTGTTCGCGATGGGCCTGATCCCTATAATACGCGCGTCTCAAATCCCCCCACACTCTAAAACTTGGTGAGAAAGGTATATGGAAATCTTGCGTGGTGCCCCAGCACTGTCTGAGTTTCGTGTCCACAAGCTGCTGCAGAGCTGCGCACAGAGAGGAGTAGAGATAGCAGACGTCTATGCCGAATATGTGCACTTTGCCGAGCTTTCGAGCCCGCTGTCGCCCCCTGAGCGAGCGACCTTGGGCCAGCTTCTGCGCTACGGCCCGACCATCCCGGAACACACCCCCAGCGGTCAGCTGTTTCTCGTTACCCCCCGCCCCGGCACTATCTCCCCCTGGTCTTCCAAAGCAACCGACATCGCCCACAACTGCGGCCTGCACCAGGTCAAGCGGCTGGAGCGCGGCATTGCCTATTACGTGCAGGCCAAGGGTGAGCTGACCGCAGCCCAGCGTGGCGAGGTCGCGGCCCTGCTGCACGATCGCATGATGGAGACGGTGTTCGATGAGCCGAGCCAGGCCGTCGCCCTGTTTGCCCATCACGAACCGCGCCCCTTCACCCAGGTGGACGTGCTGGGTGGTGGCCGCGCCGCCCTGGCCTCGGCCAACGTCGAACTGGGCCTGGCCCTGGCCGACGACGAAATCGACTACCTGGTGGAGAACTTCACCCGCCTGGGTCGCAACCCCAACGACATCGAGCTCTACATGTTCGCTCAGGCGAACTCCGAGCACTGCCGTCACAAGATCTTCAACGCCGACTGGACCATAGACGGCGAGGCGCAGCCCAAGTCGCTGTTCAAGATGATCAAGAACACCTTCGAGCAGACGCCGGATCATGTCCTGTCTGCCTATAAAGACAACGCCGCCGTGATGGAGGGCAGCCAGGGTGGCCGTTTCTTCCCGAGCCCCGCCAGCGGTGAGTACCAGTATCACCAGGAGCGCGTCGACATCCTGATGAAGGTGGAGACCCACAACCACCCGACCGCCATCTCCCCCTTCCCGGGGGCGGCCACCGGCTCCGGCGGCGAGATCCGCGACGAGGGTGCGACAGGCCGTGGCGCCAAGCCCAAGGCGGGCCTGGTGGGCTTCTCCGTCTCCAACCTGCGCATCCCCGGTTTCGAGCAGCCCTGGGAGCAGGATTTCGGCAAGCCGAGCCGCATCGTCAGCGCCTTTGACATCATGCAGGAGGGGCCCCTTGGTGGCGCCGCCTTCAACAACGAGTTCGGCCGTCCCGCCATCCTCGGCTACTTCCGTACCTTCGAAGAGCAGGTGCCGAGCCACAACGGTGTCGAGGTGCGTGGCTACCACAAGCCCATCATGCTGGCGGGCGGCATCGGCAACATTCGCAGTGAACACGTCCAGAAGGGAGAGATCCCGGTAGGGGCCGCCCTTATCGTGCTGGGCGGCCCGGCCATGAACATCGGCCTGGGGGGTGGCGCAGCCTCCTCCATGGCCTCTGGTCAGTCTGCCGAAGACCTCGATTTCGCCTCGGTGCAGCGGGACAACCCCGAGATGGAGCGCCGTTGCCAGGAGGTGATCGATCGCTGCTGGCAGCTCGGCGATGACAACCCCATCGTCTTCATCCACGACGTGGGGGCCGGTGGCCTTTCCAACGCCATGCCGGAGCTGGTGAACGACGGCGATCGGGGCGGCCGCTTCGACCTGCGAGCCATCGCCAGCGACGAGCCGGGCATGAGCCCGCTGGAGATCTGGTGTAACGAATCCCAGGAGCGTTACGTGCTGGCGGTCGCCCAGGACAAGCTGCCGCTGTTCAAGGCGCTGTGCGAGCGCGAGCGCGCTCCTTATGCCGTGATCGGCACCGCCACCGAAGAGAAGCATCTGACTCTCTCTGACAGCCACTTTGACAACCAGCCCATCGATTTGCCGCTGGACGTGCTGCTCGGCAAGGCACCCAAGATGCACCGCGACGTGGTGACTCTGCCCGCCCAGGGCAAGGCGCTGCAACTGGATGGCATCACCCTGAACGAGGCGGCCGAGCGGGTACTGCGCCTGCCGACCGTGGCGGAGAAGTCCTTCCTCATCACCATCGGCGATCGCAGCGTGACCGGTCTGGTCAACCGTGACCAGATGGTCGGCCCCTGGCAGATCCCGGTGGCCGATTGCGCCGTCACCGCAGCGACCTACGACAGCTATCACGGCGAAGCCATGTCCATGGGGGAGCGTACCCCGGTGGCACTGCTGTCCCACGCTGCCTCGGCCCGTATGGCGGTGGCCGAGGCCCTGACCAACCTGGCACCGGCCCACATCGGATCGCTGAAGCGGGTCAAGCTCTCCGCCAACTGGATGTCTGCCGCCGGTCACCCGGGGGAAGATGCCGGCCTCTACGAAGCCGTGAAAGCGGTGGGCGAGGAGCTCTGCCCGGCCCTTGGCATCACCATTCCGGTGGGCAAGGACTCCATGTCCATGAAGACCCGCTGGCAGCAGGACGGGGAGGAGCGCAGCGTCACCTCGCCGCTCTCCCTGCTCATCTCGGCGTTTGCCCGGGTCGAGGACGTGCGCAATACCGTCACCCCGCAACTGCGCACCGATCTTGGAGAAACCGATCTTATCCTGATTGACCTTGGCAACGGCAAGCAGCGCCTCGGCGCCTCCGCCCTGGCCCAGGTCTATCGCCAGCTTGGCGAGAGTGCCCCGGATCTGGACAACCCGGTCCAGCTCAAGGGCTTCTTCAACGCCATCCAGGCGCTGGTGGCAGATCGCAAGCTGATTGCCTACCACGACCGCTCCGACGGCGGCCTCTTCGTCACTCTGACCGAGATGGCCTTCGCCGGTCACTGCGGCCTCGACATCCAGCTCGACCGCGTGGGCGGCGAGCTGCTGCCGGCTCTGTTCAACGAGGAGCTGGGTGCCGTCATCCAGGTGCGCCGCGACGACAAGGAAGCGGTGCTGACCCTGTTGGCCGGGCACGGTCTGGCGGCCTGCTCCCACGTGCTGGGCACGGTACGTGAAGACGACCTCATCCTGTTCCAGCGCGCCGGCACCGAAGTGTACCGCGCCAGCCGCACCGTCCTTCGCACCCTCTGGGGTGAGACCAGCTGGCAGATGCAGCGTCTGCGGGACAACCCGGAGTGCGCGGATCAGGAACACGCCGCCCGCCAAGACGCCACCGATCCGGGTCTGCAGGCCAGATTGACCTACAACCCGTCCGAGGACGTGGCCGCCCCCTATATCGCCCGCGGGGTCTCCCCCCGTCTGGCGGTACTGCGCGAGCAGGGGGTCAACTCCCACGTGGAGATGGCCGCGGCGTTCGATCGTGCCGGGTTCGCGGCGGTGGATGTGCATATGAGTGACATCCTGTCCGGTCGCATCAAGCTGGAAGAGTTCCAGACCCTGGTGGCCTGTGGCGGCTTCTCCTACGGCGACGTGCTGGGGGCGGGGGAAGGCTGGGCCAAGTCCATCCTGTTCAACGACGGGGCCCGCGAGCAGTTCCAGCGCTTCTTCGAGCGTGGCGATACCTTGTCGCTGGGCGTGTGCAACGGTTGCCAGATGATGTCCAACCTGCGTGACCTCATCCCGGGGGCCGATCTCTGGCCGCGTTTCGTGCGCAACCGCTCCGAGCGTTTCGAGGCGCGCTTCAGCCTAGTGGAAGTGCAGGAGTCACCCTCCGCCTTCTTCGCCGGCATGGCGGGCTCCGTGATGCCCATCGCCGTCTCCCATGGGGAAGGGCGGGTGGAGGTGCGCGACGCCGCTCACCTTGCCGCGCTGCAACAGAGCGGCCTGGTGGGGCTGCGCTTCGTGGACAACCACGGCAAGGTCACCGAGCAGTACCCGGCCAACCCGAACGGGGCACCGGCGGGCATCACCGCGGTCACCACCACGGACGGCCGCGCCACTATCATGATGCCGCACCCGGAGCGGGTGTTCCGCACCGTGGCGAACTCCTGGCACCCGGACAACTGGGGCGAAGATGGCGCCTGGATGCGGATGTTCAGAAATGCTCGCGTGCGTCTGGGTTAATCCCGCGCTGACATGTTAGAAATCAAAAACCGGCCCCGTGGCCGGTTTTTTTATGGGCGCGTGAGACGCTCTGCGCCCCTTGGGGTGATGGCTGGTGAATGGTGACTGAGGGAGGGGAGAGCAAAGATGATCGTTGAGGTGAGAGGGCGAACGGGGGGAGGGCATTGGCACGGCGAGCTTGACCCCTGGGCCCGGCCGTCAGGTGACATAAAAAAACCGGCCACGGGGGCCGGTTTTGCTGTGTGGAGTGACGCTGAGGCTAGCGCAGCACCACGTGCTGGAAGCCCTGCACCAGGCTGATGACCGGCTGGGGATAGATGCCGAGCGCCACCACCAGGATGGCGGAGAGCAGTACCACCAGCCCGCCGGAGGAGAAGGCCCAGTCGGCCCTGGCATCGCGCAGCTGCATGCCGGGTTCGCGCAGGTAGAGGGTGACCATGACGCGCAGGTAGTAGTAGAGGCCCAGGGCGCTGCCAAGCACTATGGCGCCGGAGAGCCACCACAGCTTGGCATCGACCGTCACCCCGATGAGGTAGAACTTGCCGATGAAGCCGAGCGTCATGGGAATGCCCGCGAGCGACAACATCATCACCGTCATGACGGCGGTCAGGTAAGGGCGCTTCCAGAACAGGCCGCGATAGCTGTGCAGGGAGTCCGCATCCTTGCCGCGATAGGGGCTGGACATCATGCTGATGACGCCGAAGGCCCCCAGGCTGGTGAACAGATACATCAGCAGGTAGACACCCGCCGCTTCCACCGGCATCTGGCCGAGGCGGCTCGCCACCACCACTGCCAGCAGATAGCCGAAGTGGGAGATGGAGGAGTAACCCATCATTCGCTTGATGTTGGTCTGGATCAGCGCCAGGAGGTTGCCGACCACGATGGAGATGACTGCCATGGCTGCCAGCAGCCAGTGGATCATGGGATCCGAGGTGGCCGGTACCGCCAGGTAGAAGCGCAGCAGCACGCAGAACACGGCTATCTTGCTCACGGTGGCGAGGAAGGTGGCCACAGGCGCCGGGGCGCCCTCATAGACATCCGGTGTCCAGAGGTGGAAGGGGGCGAGCGACAACTTGAAGGCGAAGCCCACCAGCATCAGGCCGAATCCCCCCATCAGCAGCGGGTGGTGAGCCGGGCTCTGGGCCAGGGTCAGGCCGAGATCGCTGAAGCTCAGGCTGCCCGCCTGGGCATAGAGCAGCGCCATGCCGAACAGCAGGAAGGCGGTGGCGGCGGCGGAGAGCACCATGTACTTGATGCTGGCCTCCAGGGAGTGGCGCTCGCGGTAGGCATAACCCACCAGACCGAACATGGGCAGGGTCAGCATCTCGATCCCGATGAACAGCGATGCGAGGTGACGGGAGCCCGCCAGCACAAGGCCGCCTGCGGTGGCGATGAGCAGCAACAGGTAGAACTCTTCCCGGTTGTCCGGGTAGCCCTTGAGCCAGGAGCGACCGAAGGTACAGGTGGCCAGGGCGCCGATGAGCACCAGCCCCATGTAGAAGACTGCATAGCTGTCCACTTGCAGCAGGGGAGTGACCCCCTGATCCCCCTGGGCCATGACGATGGGCAGGGAAAACAGCGCCAGGTTGAGGCCGGTGATGGTCACCACGAAGGCGGTGTCATCGCAGCGTTTCCAGGCGATGGCGAGCATCAGGGCGACCATGGCTCCCGTGGTCAGCAACAGGGGCAGCAGGGCCAATAGTTGGGCGGCGGTAAACGTCATGACAAGGCTCCCGGCGTGGACGAGGAAAGGGAGAGAGAAGGAGAGGGCATCATTGCAGTGCTCCTGTGGCTGGCAGCGCGTACCAGTGCAGCACGCTCAGCAGGCTGCTGCTGGCGGTGTCGAGCACGGGTTGCGGGTAGAGGCCGAGCAGCACCAGCAGGCCGGCGATGGTCAGCATCATGGCCAGCTCCCGTCTGTCCAGGCCCTTGAGGACGCTCTCGTCCCTGGGGGCACCGAAGCAGGCACGCTGCAGCATGATGAGGGAGTAGACCGAGGCCAGCACCAGGCCGAAGGTGGCGATGATGGTGATGATGGGGGCCACCTGGAAGCTGCCGATGAGGATCAGGAACTCGCCGACGAAGTTGCCGGTACCCGGCATGCCAAGGGAGGCCACCGAGAAGAACAGCATGACGCCGGGCAGGTAGCGCAGCCGACCCCAGAGGCCGCCCATCAGGCGCAGATCCCGGGTGTGCAGCCGCTCGTAGAGCTGACCACACAGGATGAACAGACCGGCGGCGGAGAGGCCGTGGGCGATCATCTGCACCACGGCGCCCTGCAGGGCCAGCTCGCTGCCCGAATAGATGGCGATCATCACGAAGCCCATGTGAGAGATGCTGGTGTAGGCCACCAGACGCTTGATGTCGGTCTGGGCGAAGGCCAGCAGGGCGCCGTAGACGATGCCGAACAAGCCAAGGAGCATGGCGTAGGGAGCGAACTCGGCGGAGGCCTCCGGAAAGAGCGGCAGGGTGAAGCGCAGCAGGCCGTAGGCGGCGGTTTTCAGCAGGATCCCAGCCAAGTCCACCGAGCCCGCGGTCGGTGCCTGGCTGTGGGCGTCAGGCAACCAGCCGTGCAGGGGCACCAGGGGCATCTTGACCGCGAAGGCGATGAAGAAGCCCAGCATCAGCAGCCACTGTACGCCCTTGCTCATCGGAGTGTTGAGCAGGTCGAGGTAGTTGAAGGTGAAGACACCTGTGCTGGCGTGATGGGTCAGCACCAGCCCCAGGATGGCCACCAGCATGATGAGGCCGCTCGCCTGGGTGTAGATGAAGAACTTGGTGGCCGCGTTGATCCGGGATTTGCCGTCGGTGACCGAGTGGCCCCAGAGCGCGATCAGGAAGTACATGGGGACCAGCATCATCTCCCAGAAGAAGAAGAACAGGAACAGGTCCACCGCCATGAAGACACCGAGCACGCCCCCCAGGATCCACAGCAGGTTGAGGTGGAAGAAGCCGATGCGCTGCACGATCTCTTTCCAGGAGCAGAGGATGGCCAGCACCCCGATGAAGCTGGTGAGCATCACCATCAGGAGGGACAGGCCGTCTACCGCCAGGTGCAAGGAGATGCCGAAGCGGGGGATCCAGGGTTGCTGCCACTCGGCCGCCCAGACGGGGAGGCCGGGGCTCGCGAGGGAGAAGTCACCCCCCAGCCAGATGGCACCGGAGAGCACCAGACAGGCGCTCATGGAGAGCAGGGCTACCCAGCGAACGAATTGTCCGCCGAGCCGCTCCATCTGCCAGCAGAGCAAGCCGCCGATAAAAGGAATTAACAAGATCCAGAGTAAGGTCACGATATCAGCTCTCGTCTAGGTTCTAGTCGGGCAGGCCTCGGGCCTGCCACACATATTGGGCTCATGGATCAGCCGAGCAGCAGCAGGGCCAGGATCAGGGCGGCGCCCATCCCCATGGAGGCGGCGTACCAGCGCAGCTTGCCGGAGACGGTCCAGGCCAGCAGCTGGTGACCACCCTGGGCCAGCACGGCGGGCAGGTTCATCATTCGATCCAGCGGGTCCTTGCCGAGCAAGCGGGTCACCAGCAGGTAGGGCTTGACCCAGATCCAGTCATAGAGCCAGTCAAAGCCCCAGGCATTGAACCAGAGGGTGCTGAGGGCGCGGCCCGGCGCACTCTCGGCGATCTGCTTCGCCAGGCGGCGCTCGCCCAGGAACAGCACGGCGGCCAAAGCGATGCCGGCGATGGCGACGATGCCGGAGGCTACTTCCAGGGCGTGGCGTCCCTCCTCTATATGATCCCCGGGGCCAGCCGGCAACACCCCGGCGAGCGGCGGCACTATCAATGCGCCCACCCCGGTGGAGAGCACCAGCAACACCAGCAGCGGCAGCTGGTGGGCCAGGCCGTGTCCGGCGTGCGCCTGCGTCTGCTCCTTGCCGTGGAAGGCGATGAAGATGAGGCGGAAGGTGTAGAGGGAAGTCAGGAAGGCCCCACCCAGACCGGCCCACAGCAGGGCGCTCTGGCCACTGGCCTGCACCTGCCAGAGGATGGCGTCCTTGCTGTAGAAGCCGGCGGTGACCAGCGGCAGCGCGGCCAGGGCCGAGCCCCCCACCAGGAAGCAGGCATAGACCAGCGGCAGACTCTTGCGCAGGCCCCCCATCTTGAAGATGTTCTGCTCGTGGTGGGTCGCGACTATGACGGCACCGGCGGAGAGGAACAGCAACGCCTTGAAGAAGGCGTGGGTCATCAGGTGGAAGATGGCTCCTTCCCAGGCGCCGACCCCCAGGGCCAGGAACATGTAGCCTATCTGGCTCATGGTGGAGTAGGCCAAAATCCGCTTGATGTCGGTCTGGACCAGGGCGGCGAAGCCGGCCAGTACCAGCGTGATGGCACCGACCAGGGCCACCAGATGCAGGATCTCCGGGGCCAGCAGGAACAGACCATGGGTGCGGGCGATGAGGTAGACACCGGCGGTCACCATGGTGGCCGCGTGGATCAGCGCCGAGACCGGGGTCGGGCCCGCCATCGCATCCGCCAGCCAGGTCTGCAGCGGCAGCTGGGCGGACTTGCCGACCGCGCCACCGAGCAGCATCAGGCAGGCGAACGACAGGGCAGGGGAGCCCTCGGCAAACATCGCAGGGGCACGCACCAGCAGCTCGTGGATGTTGAGGGTGCCCAGTTCGCGATAAAGGATAAACAGCCCGATGGCGAGGAAGACGTCACCGACCCGGGTCACCACGAAAGCCTTGAGGGCAGCCGCCCCGTTGGCGGGGTTGCGGTAGTAGAAGCCGATCAGCAGGTAGCTGCACAGCCCCACCCCTTCCCAGCCGAGGTAGACGAACAGCAGATCATCGGCCAGCACCAGGAACACCATGCTGGCGATGAAGAGGTTGGTGTAGGTGAAGAAGCGGGAATAGCCCTCTTCCCCGCGCATGTACCAGGAGGCGAACAGGTGGATGAAGAAGCCCACCCCGGTCACCACCCCCAGCATGGTGAGCGACAGCCCATCCAGCGCCAGGCGGAACGTGGGCGTGAAGCTGCCCACCGACATCCACTGCCACAGGGTCTGGGTATAGACACCGCCTTCCGGCATGTTGCCGAAAAAGTCGATGCCAACCCAGAGCGTGGTCAGGGCCGACAGGCCTATGCTGCCGACACCGATCAGTGCCGCGCTGCGCTCGCCGAGACGGCCGATGGAGAAGGCCAGCACCAGCCATCCCAGCAGGGGGAATAGAAACGTCAGGTATAGGAGGCTCATCCGCGCATCTCGCTCACAGTGTCCACGTTCAGGGTGTGGTAACGACGATAGAGCAGCAGTAACAGGGCGAGGCCGATACTGGCCTCCGCTGCCGCCAGAGAAATCACCAGTATGTACATGATCTGGCCGTCGGCCTGGGCCCAGCGGCTACCCGCCACCACGAACGCCAGCGCGGACGCATTCATCATGATCTCGATACTCATGAGGATAAACAGCAGGTTGCGGCGGATCAGCAGACCGCACAGCCCGATGCAGAACAGGACGGCCGCCAGCAGCAGACCGTGTTCCATTGGGATTCCATTCATGACTGACCTCCTTCCTGGGATGGGCGAGCTGTGGGTTTGGGGACGGAAAGCACTTCCCCGCTCTTGTCTTCACGGCCAAGGTGATAGGCGGTGACCAGACCCGCCAGCAGCAGGATGGAGGCGAGCTCCACCGCCAGCACATAGGGGCCAAACAGGGCGATGCCGACCTCCTTGGCGCTGACGTCGGTCAGCCCCAGTTCACCGCCGGTGACCCCGAGGATGCCGTAGGCCAGAAAGCCAAGCAGGATGAGGGAGAGCAGGGCGGGTCCACCCCAGGTCATGGGGGTGAGCCAGTTGCGCTCCTGATCCTGGGAGGAGCCCAGGTTCAGCATCATCACCACGAACACGAACAGCACCATGATGGCGCCGGCGTAGACGATCACCTGCAGGGCGCCTGCGAAGGAGGCCCCCAGGCAGAAGAAGATCATGGCCACGGCGATGAGGGAGATGATGAGATTGAGCAGCGCATGCATGGGGTTGCTGGTGCTGATGACCCGCAGCGTGCTGTAAACGGCGACCAGGGCCGCGGCATAAAATGCCAGTTCCATGATTGACTCCTAGGGCAGCAGGCTCTTGACATCGATGGGCTTGGCTTCGTTCTCGGCATCCCCTTTGGGCTTGCCGTCGATGGCCATCCCGCTCATGCGGTAGAAGTTGTAGTCCGGGTATTTGCCGGGGCCGCTGATCAGCAGATCTTCCTTCTCGTACACCAGATCCTGGCGGCGATACTCCCCCATCTCGAAATCCGGCGTCAGCTGGATGGCGGTGGTGGGGCAGGCCTCTTCACACAGGCCGCAGAAGATGCAGCGGGAGAAGTTGATGCGGAAGAACTCCGGGTACCAGCGACCGTCGTCCCGCTCCGCTTTTTGCAGCGAGATGCAGCCGACCGGGCAGGCCACGGCGCACAGGTTGCACGCCACGCAGCGCTCGTCACCGTCCGGATCCCGGGTCAGTACGATGCGGCCACGGAAACGGGGCGCGGCATAGACCTGCTGCTCCGGGTAGTTCAGGGTCTCGCGGGGGCGCCATGCATGGGAGAAGACCATCCCCAGACTGCGCAGTTGGGTGCCAACACCCTTGATAATGCTCGTAATTTTCATTGGTGCCTCACTGCACGTTCATAAGCACGACGGCGCCGGTTACCAGCATGTTGAGCAAGGTAAGCGGTAAGCAGACTTTCCAGCCAAAGGACATCACCTGATCGAAGCGCGGGCGGGGCAGGGAGGCCCGCAGCAGGATGAAGAACACCATGAAACAGGCGGTCTTCAGGGCAAACCAGATGAAGGGCGGCAGCCAGGGGCCGTGCCAGCCACCGAAGAAGAGGGTCACGATGAGGGAAGAGATCAGCACTATGCCGATGTACTCGCCCACGAAGAACAGACCCCATTTCATGCCCGCGTACTCGATGTGATAGCCGTCGGCGAGCTCTTGCTCGGCCTCCGGCTGGTCAAACGGGTGGCGGTGGGTGACGGCAACCCCGGCAAACAGGAAGGTAATGAAGCCCAGGAACTGGGGGATCACGTTCCACAATCCGGCTTGCGCTTCTACTATGTCCCGCAGGTTGAAGCTGCCGGTCTGGATGACGATACCCATGAGCGACAGGCCGAGGAACACCTCGTAGGAGAGGGTCTGGGCCGAGGCGCGCAGGCTGCCGAGCAATGAGTACTTGTTGTTGCTCGACCAGCCGGCGAACAGCACGGCGTAGACCGCGAGCCCTGCGATGGCCAGGATGTAGAGCAGCCCCACGTTGAGATCCGCCACGCCCCAGGTGGGGGTGATGGGCACCACAGCAAACGCCAGAATGAAGGCGGTGAAGGCGATGATGGGGGCCAGCACGAAGATCCGGCGATCCGCGAACGGCGGGATCCAGTCCTCCTTGAAGAACATCTTGACCATGTCGGCCGCCAGTTGCAGCAGGCCGAAGGGGCCCACCCGGTTGGGGCCGTACCTGTCTTGCCAGAGCGCCAGCAGACGGCGCTCGATGAAGCTCATGAAGGCGCCTGCCCCCACGATCCCCACCAGCACGATCAAGGCTTTGCCTACCTCCAGCAACAGATCGATCAGCTCATTGCTCATGCGATGGCCTCCTGCAAGTCAGTCACATAGGCCTGGTGCAGCGCGGTCGGCAGACCATGGGCCCCCAGGGGCAGGCCGAGCAGGCCTGGTGCCAGCCGTTCGCTGAGCCGCAGGGTCAGCCGCCAGTGGTGGCCACCCCAGGAGAAGGCCACCAGATGGCCGGCATGAAGGGCCAAGCGGGCGGCGTCGGCCGGGTTCAGCACCAGCTCGGGGTCCCCCATGCGGGCCTGGATGACGGGGCTGCGCGCGGAGAGCTCGTCGCCACCGAACAGCTGGTCATAACTGACCACCTGCAGGGCTGCCTCTGCCCTGAAGGGGGCGGGAATGGTGTCGAACCAGCCGAGAGACTCGCTGCCTGGCTCCAGCAGGCGACGACCGGGATCGCCGGCCCGCAGGTTGCCACCCACCTCGTCCTGGAACTTGTTCCAGGCGGAGGGGGAGTTCCAGCCCGGCGCCCAGGCGAACGGCACCTGTTGCAGGGGTTGGCGGGCACCGGCATAGCCTTCCATGGAGAAGTTGAAGGGGGAGTCGGGGTCTTGCGCCACACGGGGCTCGCTCACGTTCTGATCCGCCAGCATGGAGGTGCGTCCGCTGTAGCGGTGCGGCTCGCGGGCGAGCTTCATGCCACGGATGCGCAGACCCGCGTTGGGGGCCGCTTCGCGCATGGTGGCCAGTAGCGGAGCCGAGGCGGCGCAGGCCGCACTCACCTCGTCGAAGGTGTTCCAGCGCGGGGCCTTTCTGTCCAGCGTGCCTTGCAGCGCGGCCAGCCAGCGCCAGCCCTCGCGTACCTGGATGTCAGCGTCGTAGAAGGCGGGGGCATAGACCTGGAAGAAGCGCTGGGCGCGGCCTTCCATGTTGATCAGGGTGCCATCGGCCTCCGCGAAGCTGGCGGCAGGCAGCACCAGGTGGGCCTGCTGGGCGGTGCGGGTGTCCTGATGATCCACCACCAGCAGATGCTGCAGGCGCTTGATGGCGGCATCGATCCGGTTGCGGGGGGCACGGCGGTAGAGATCGTTCTCCAGAGTGATCAGCGCAAGCCGATCGCTCCCTTCGATGCGCTCGAGGGCGGCTTCCAGCGGGGCGGCGTTGCCAGCCAGCATGGCCAGCCCCAGGCTGTTGGCCTCTTGGGCAACCAGCGCCAGCTCGACGGCCTGACCGCGACCCTTGAGGGCGTGGGCTATGTTGCTGGCTGCCTCGATCAGCGCCTGACTGCGGGCACCATTGCCTGCGATGATGAGGGGCTTTTTGGCATTGCCGAGCAGCTCGGCCCAGCGGCTGGCTTGCGCCAGCTGATCGGCGTCCAGATCCTGCGGGGCAGGGGCCGAGCCGTCGAGCAGGTGGGCGATGGCAAAGCCGAGGCGGGCCTGATCGGCGTGGGGGGCATGCAATGTATCGGCGGCCACGTCGTCGAGACGGGTCTGATCCAGGCTGGTGATGAGCAAGGGGTAGCGCTCATTTTGAGCGAGCGTCTGCACCGCGGCGACCTGCCACAAGTCCACCTTCAGCTTGCGGGCTATTTCGCGTCCCTTGCCCTTGACCGCTTGACGCAGGGCCAGGGCAATACGGGCGGCCGTCTGGGTGACATCTTCACCCAGCACCAGCACGGCGTCGGCCTCTTCCATGTCCCTAAGGCTCGGGGTACGAACCCCGCCCTGGTGCAGGACGTGCAGCATCTTCTGCAGGCAGGCCCATTCGCTCTGCTCAACGCCTGCGTAGAAGTTGTCGGCGCCCACCAGCTCGCGCAGGGCGAAGTTGCTCTCGAGCGAGGCGCGGGGCGAGCCGATGCCGATGATGCCGGCGGCGGTGCGCAGGGCATCGGCAGCGCGGTTTAGGGCGCCATCCACCGTGATGGCCAGTTTGTCATTGCCATCGCGCAGCAGCGGCTGGCGCGGGCGATCGGCCTGGTTGACATAGCCGTAACCGAAGCGACCGCGATCACAGAGGAAATAGTGGTTCAGGGCGCCGTGGAAGCGGTTCTCGATGCGGCGCAGCTCGCCATAACGCTCCCCCGGGCTGATGTTGCAGCCGACCGAGCACTGCTGGCAGATGCTGGGCGCAAACTGCATGTCCCACTTGCGGTTGTAGCGCTCGGAGTGGGTCTTGTCGGTGAAGACGCCGGTGGGGCAGACCTCCACCAGGTTGCCGGAGAACTCGCTCTCCAGGGTGCCATCCTCGACCCGGCCGAAGTAGACGTTGTCGTGGGCGCCATAGACCCCCAGATCCTCGCCGCCGGCGTAATCCTTGTAGTAGCGCACGCAGCGATAGCAGGCGATGCAGCGGTTCATCTCGTGGTTGATGAAGGGGCCAAGATCCTGATTCTGGTGGGTGCGCTTGGTGAAGCGGTAGCGGCGGCTGTTGTGGCCCGTCATCACCGTCATGTCCTGCAGGTGGCAGGCGCCACCCTCTTCGCACACCGGGCAGTCGTGGGGGTGGTTGGTCATCTGCCACTCCACCACCGTCTTGCGAAACTCCTTCGCCTCTTCGTCCTCGATGGAGATATAGGTGCCATCGGTGGAGGGGGTCATGCAGGACATGACCAGGCGGCCGCGCTTGTCGTCGGCATTCTGGTACTGTTTGACCGCGCACTGGCGGCAGGCGCCGACGCTGCCGAGCGCCGGGTGCCAGCAAAAATAGGGGACGTCCAGACCCAGCGACAGACAGGCTTGCAGCAGGTTGTCTGCCCCGTCTACCTCGAACTCTTTACCGTCTACATGAATGGTTGCCATACAACTTCCCTGAAACCTGTTTTGTGAAATCGGCTATTGCCCGATGCGTCCTGACGTATTACCAGCGCTCGCCCAGCAGATTGGGCTGGATACCCTTGAACAGCTTGTGATTGTCATGGGGGGCCTTGACCCCGGCCTCGAACTCGGACCGGAAGTACTTCATGGCACTGCCAAGGGGCTCGACGGCGCCGGGGGCATGGGCACAGAAGGTCTTGCCTGGCCCCAGGAAGCTGACCAGCTGCTCCAGGGTGGCGAGATCCTCGGGTTGGCCTTCGCCTCGCTCCAGGGCCCGCAGGATCTTGACGCTCCAGGGCAGGCCGTCGCGGCAGGGGGTGCACCAGCCGCAGGATTCGCGGGCGAAGAACTCTTCCATGTTGCGCAAGAGGCCTACCATGTTGATGCTGTCATCCACCGCCATGGCGAGCCCGGTGCCCATGCGGGTGCCGACCTTGCCGATGCCGCCTGCGTACATCTGGGCATCTAGGTGCTCGGGCAGCAAGAAGCCGGTACCGGCGCCCCCCGGTTGCCACGCCTTGAGGCGATAGCCGGGCTTCATGCCGCCGGCGTACTCCTCGAACAGCTCGCGGGCTGTGATGCCGAACGGCAGCTCCCAGAGACCGGGGTTGTTCACCTTGCCGGAGAAGCCCATCAGCTTGGTGCCGTGATCCTCCGACCCCGGCAGCGCCAGTCCCTGATACCAGGAAACACCGTTGCCTATGATGGCGGGCACGTTGCACAGGGTCTCGACGTTGTTGACGCAGGTGGGTTTGCCCCAGACACCGGAAACGGCGGGGAAGGGGGGTTTGGCCCGCGGGTTGGCGCGGCGCCCTTCCAGGGAGTTGATGAGCGCCGTCTCTTCGCCACAGATGTAGCGGCCGGCGCCGGTGTGGACGAACAGCTCGAAGTCAAAACCCGAGCCCAAGATGTTCTTGCCAAGCAGCCCCGCGGCCTTGGCCTCTTCCACCGCGCGGCGCAGGTGGATGGCGGCATCCACGTACTCGCCGCGCAGGAAGATGTAGCCGCGATAGGCCTTGAGGGCCCGGGCACTGATGATCATCCCCTCGATCAGCAGGTGGGGCAGTTGCTCCATCAGCAGCCGATCCTTGTAGGTGTTCGGCTCCATCTCGTCGGCATTGCAGAGCAGGTAACGGATGTTCATGCTCTCGTCCTTGGGCATCAGGCCCCACTTCACCCCGGTGGAGAAGCCGGCACCGCCGCGCCCCTTGAGGCCAGCGTCCTTGACGGTACTGACGATATCATCCGGGCTCATCTGGCCCAGTGCCTTGCGGGCGGCTTCATAGCCCTGTTTGGCCTGATACTCCTCCAGCGACACCGGCTGGCCGTCGTCGCGCAGCCGCCAGGTGAGGGGATGGGTCTCGGGGACGCGGGGGATGCGGTTGGCGGTGCCGAGGGAGGTGAGTGTCTTGCCTGGCTGGGTGCTCATGGGTAAGCCTCCAGGGTTTTCAGCAACGTCACCGGATCGAGTCCGCCATAGGTATCGTCATCTATCATGATGGCCGGTCCCTTGTCGCAGTTGCCGAGGCAGCAGACCGGCAGCAGGGTGAAGCGGCCATCCGGGGAGGTCTGGCCGGGGGCCAGATTGACGACCTCTTTCAGACCGGCCAGCAGCTGCTCGTGGCCGTTGATGTAGCAGACCATGCTGTCGCAGACGCGGATGATGTGGCGACCCACCGGCTGGCGGAAGATCTGGCTGTAGAAGGTGGCGACCCCCTCCACGTCGCTGGCGGGGATGCCGAGTTCGGCACCGATGGCGTGAATGGCACCGTCGGGCACCCAGCCGCGGGCCTGCTGCACTATCTTGAGCGCTTCTATGCTGGCGGCACGGGGATCTTCGTAGTGGTGTTTCTCATGTTCGATGGCATCGCGCTCAGCCTGGCTCAGGACGAAATCGCCCTGCTGGCTGCTGCATGCCCCTTGCCCTTGGGGGGTCTGGTTATTGTGACACTGACATTGGCTCATGACTTGACCTTTTGTGGCTTTTCCCTTTACTGCGCGTCTTGCCCTTCGCCCCGTCGGCCGGGGCGAGAGGACTCAACGATCCACATCTGACATAACGAAATCGATACTGCCCAGGTAGACGATGAGGTCCGACACCATCTGGCCACGGATCACCGAGGGGATCTGCTGCAAGTGGGCAAAGCTCGGGGTCCGGATCCGGGTCCGGTAGCTCATGGTGGAGCCGTCGCTGGTCAGGTAGTAGCTGTTGACGCCCTTGGTCGCCTCTATCATCTGGAAGGACTCGGCGGCCGGCATCACCGGGCCCCATGACACTTGCAGGAAGTGGGTGATCAGGGTCTCGATGTCCTGCAGGGTGCGCTCTTTGGGGGGCGGCGTGGTGAGCGGGTGATCCGCCTTGAACGGCCCCGCCGGCATGTTCTTCATGCACTGCTCTATGATGCGCATGCTCTGGCGGATCTCCTCGATGCGCACGGTGGCGCGGTCGTAGGCATCCCCATTGCTGCCCACTGGCACCTCGAACTCGAACTGATCATAGCCGGAATAAGGGCGCCATTTGCGCACATCGAAGTTGAGGCCGGTGGCCCGCAGACCGCCCCCCGTGGTGCCCCAGGCGAGCGCCTGCGCCGTGTTGTAGGCGGCGACGCCGATGGTGCGACCGCGCAGTATGCTGTTGCGCATGGCGGCCTTTTCATACTCCATCAACCGCTTGGGCAGCCAGCTCAGCAGATTGTCCTGGATGAGACGGGCCCAGCCGGTGGGCAGATCGTGCGCCACACCGCCGATGCGGAACCAGGCCGGGTGCATGCGGGCGCCCGTGATGGCCTCGATGATGGTGTAGATCTTCTGCCGGTCGGTGAAAGTGAAGAAGACCGGGGTCATGGCCCCCACGTCCTGGATATAGGTGCCAAGGAACAGCAGGTGGCTCTGGATGCGGAACAGCTCCGCCATCATCACCCGGATCATGTCGACCCGGTTGGGTACTTTGATCCCCGCCAGCTTCTCGACCGCCAGCACATAGGGCAGGTTGTTCATCACCCCCCCCAGGTACTCGACCCGGTCGGTGTAGGGGATGTAGCTGTGCCAGGACTGGCGCTCGCCCATCTTCTCGGCACCGCGGTGGTGATAGCCGATGTCGGGCACGCAGTCGCGGATCTCTTCCCCGTCGAGCTGCAGCACCAGGCGGAAGGCGCCGTGGGCCGAGGGGTGGTTGGGGCCGAGGTTAAGGAACATGTAGTCCTCGTTCTCGTTGCCACGGGCCATGCCCCACTCTTCGGGCTTGAACAGCAGGTTGTCCTGCTCCTGATCCTGCTTGACCGCATCGAGCATGAAGGGATCGAACTCGGTGGCCCGGGCCGGGTAGTCCTTGCGCAGCGGGTGTCCCTGCCAGCTCTTGGGCATCATGATGCGGGTCAGATGGGGGTGACCGTCGAAGGTGATGCCCATCAGATCCCAGACTTCCCGCTCGTACCAGTTGGCGTTGGGGAAGTGGCGGCTGATGGTCGGCAGGTGCAGATCGCTCTCCATCAGCGGCACCTTCAGCATCACATCGGCGTTACGGTCGATGGAGATGAGGTGATAGAAGACGGTGAAGTCGCTGTCCGGCAGGCCGTGACGATGGCTGCGCATCCGCTCGTCGGTGGCGCTGAGATCAAACAGCATCACGAAGGGGGAGGGGAGCTTTTGCAAAAAGCCCATCACGTCCAGCAGCAGATCGCGGGAGAGCCAGATCACCGGCACCCCGGTGCGGGTGCTCTGCACCGTGAAGCGCTCTGCACCGAAGTGGGCAAAGAGTTCGCCGACCACCTGGGCATCGGCGTGATCCGCCGTCTGCCCCTGCGCCATGGTGTAGTTGCTTGGGAATTCTCGAGTCAGTTTCATGGTCAGATCTCATCCGGCGTGCGCAGGTTGGTGACTTGGATGCGCTCTTCCCGCTTGCGATCCTTCTCCGCCTGCATCTGGGGACGGTAGACCCCCTGATCGCCCACCACCCAGGAGAGGGGGCGGCGCTCCTTGCCGATGGAGTCTTGCAGCAGCATCAGGGCTTGCAGGAAGGCTTCGGGACGGGGCGGGCAGCCCGGGATGTAGACGTCGACAGGCAGGAACTTGTCCACCCCCTGCACCACGGAATAGATGTCATACATGCCGCCCGAGTTGGCACAGGCCCCCATGGAGATGACCCACTTGGGTTCGAGCAGTTGTTCATAGAGGCGCTGGATGACCGGCGCCATCTTGATGAAGGGAGTCCCTGCGATCACCATGAAATCCGCCTGACGTGGCGAAGCCCGGATGACTTCGGCGCCGAAGCGGGCCACGTCATGGGGGGAGGTGAAGGCGGTACACATCTCCACATAGCAGCAGGAGATGCCGAAGTTGTAGGGCCAGAGGGAATTCTTGCGGCCCCAGTTGACGGTGTCTTGCAGCACCTCTTCGAGGCGCCCGATCATGATGCCGCGGGTCGCCTGCTGCGCCAGCGGGTCATCGACGGTCTGGCGCTGTTCCTGGGGGTAGCGCTCAACGGGCGCATCCGGGTCAATCCGGGTCAGGGTGTACTTCATGGTGCAACCTCAAAGGGATAATCGGTAAATCAGTCTGGCTTCTTGTCAGTCAGGACGCGTTTCTTCGGGGCCCAGTCGAGAGCACCGATGCGCCACAGGTAGATGAGGCCTACCAGCAGCAGGGTGATGAAGATGGTGGCTTCGATGAAACCGACCCAGCCGCTCTCCCGAACGGAGACGGACCAGGCGAAGAGATAGAGCGCCTCGACGTCGAAGATGACGAAGAACATGGCGACCAGATAGAACTTGGCGGAGAAACGCAGACGGGCATTGCCGACGGAGTCGATGCCCGATTCGAAGGGCCTGTTTTTGGCACGGCCATAGGCTCGTCCCCCCAGCAAGGCGGCGACGCCTATCATGGTCAGACAGATGCAGATGGCCCCAATGACGTAGACAGCAAAGGCCCAATGCTGGACAGCAATATCAGCAAACATATAGGTTTTCCCTAACCGAATTAATCATGTGACTTAACAAGGATGCTACGTAGTATGCCACTTTCATACTGATTTACATGTCATTTCAAAGGATTAATTATTAATCAATAGGGGGAAAATCGCGTTTTGCTAGCGGGGTCAATTTTCTCATTTGAGAATCATTTTCAATTGCTTTTGCGCGGTGAGAGAAATGGCGAAATGGTGCAAAAAACAAACTAATCGACAAAACGAAAGACCCCGCATGGCGGGGTCTTTTCATCAGGGGGCGAGGAGGGGAAGGGCCTGCTCTGCCGCCTTGCCCTGGGAGAGCACTATCTCCACCCGGCGGTTGGCCTGGCGATGGGCCGGGGTGTCGTTGGCAAAGCGGGGCTGGGTGTCCGCCACGCCTTGGGCGATGACGCGACGTGAATCCAGCTTGGGGTTGGTGAGCAGGGTATGGACTATGGTGGCGGCTCGCAGCACCGACAGCTCCCAGTTGTTGCGATAGAGCTCCACCGGGGCCTGGGAGTTGTCGGTATGGCCAGTAACCACCACCATGCCAGGAATATCGGCCAGCACGTCGGAGACCTTGTTGACCAGGGGGATGAACTGGGGCTGCAGGAAGGCCGAGTCGGCCGGGAACAGGGTCTTCTCGCCGATGCGGATCACCAGCTGGCTGCCGAGCTGTTCCACCTCGATCTCCTTGGATTCAATCTGGCTCTTGAGCTGCTGATCCAGTTTTTGCTTGGTGAGGGTGGCCCACTCCTGCTCCTTGGTCTTGTGGGGCCATGACTCGGTGGCGCTGGGTTTCTCCGAGGCGCCTATGGTCTCGTTGAAGGGATCGGCTGCGGCGGCCGGCGCCTGGGTGTCCAGCACTTCCTCCTTCTGGGAGGTGCCCGGCGTGGTCTTGGACTCCGGCTCCAGAATGCCGGTCCCCCCCTGCATCACGGGAGAACCGGCGGGCAGAGAGATGAGGCCTATCTTGCCAAGCGACTCGATAAAGCCCTGGATCAGCACCCGGGTCTCCGATTGCTTGGCCATGGCGAAGGAGTAGAGCACCACGAACAGGGCAAACAGCAGGGTCATGAAGTCGGCATAGGAGACCAGCCAGCGCTCATGGTTCTCCGGTGCCTCAGCCTTTTTCTTTTTCGCCACCATGGCCTCCGAGGTAGGGTTCAAGGGTCACTTGCAGCCGCTGTTGTGACTCGCCGTCCACTATGCAGAGGATGCCGGTCAGGGTCATCTCCTTGTAGTGGCGGATCTGGTGGGCGAAGCCCTTGTAGCGGTTGCCAAAGGGCAGGAAGATCAGGTTGGCGGCGCCGACCCCGTAGATGGTGGCGATGAAGGCCACCGCGATGGCACCACCGAGCTTGTCCGGTGCATCCAGCAGCCCCATGGCGTGAATGAGGCCGAACACGGCCCCGACTATCCCCATGGTCGGGCAGTAGCCCCCCATGGCCTCGTAGAATTTGACGGTCTGCTCGAGATCTTCCTGCTCGAATTCGATCTCGTTTTCCAGCACCTCGTGGATCTTGGTCTTCTCGTAGCCATCTACCATCATCTGCACCCCTTTTTGCAGGAAGGGATCCTTGATGTCATCGATCATCCCCTCCAGTGCCAGCATGCCGCTGCGCCGGGCGTTGCCTGCCAGGGTCTCCAGTAGCTGAGCCTGCTCCAGCATGTCGAGGCGCAGGGGAGAGATGAGCCACTTGAAGCGCTTGAAGGTTTTGCCGACCACGGAGAAGGGGAACTGGGTCAGTGCGGCTCCCACGGTTCCCCCGATCACGATGAGAAAGGCGGGGAGATCGAGCAGGGCGCTGGGATGCCCCCCCTCGATGAGGTTGCCGCCCAGGATGGCAGCCAGGGCCAGCAGCAAACCGATAAGACTCATTTGTCCATATCCCTATGCGATGTGTGTGGCTAGTGTAGCTATTTAACTATCAGTTTTTCAAAACGAAATACAATCGGTGAGCAATATCCGAAAGGATACCGATATGGCTCCACCTTCCTGTGTCGGCCGCGAGTCGCGGGATCATGAGGGCTGGCGGACGTGAACATGGCTGCAAGGCTGCAACCGGGCAGGGTGGCATCCTGATGAAATGGGAGAATGGCCCTGAAATATCGGTGATGAAAAAGGATGGAATGGTATGCGAGGGCTTGTGGTGGCGGTTGACCTTCTCCCCCTCGGTGCTTGCGTGTATCGGCGAAGACCAAAAGCAAAAAACCGACCCTGAGGTCGGTTTTTCAATTTGGCGGTGAGGGAGGGATGATTTGCCACTGCGTGGCTCACCCCTTTGGGGCGGCCTCTGGCCGTTCATCGCGGCAAGCCGCTCTGCTCGAACCCGGCGAGGGTTCTCACCCTCCCTCTATGCGCATCAGGGAACACGGTAGCCCAGATGCAAAAAACCGACCCTGAGGTCGGTTTTTTATAATTTGGCGGTGAGGGAGGGATTCGAACCCTCGTGCTCGTACTTCACAGCACAAATATAACCTTCAATTTCAATAGCTTACGCAATGATTTGTCGCAATAAAAGCAGCGTGATTGTCTCAGGTAATTGCTATGAGACTTATCGTACTTTTATATAGAAAATTAATGAAATGTCAACCACATAGGTTGTGGCAATTCACTGCGTTGTTGATCACGGACAATTAAGTTGGAAACCGTGATATTGCAGTTGGAAACTCAACGGCCCTGCAACAGCAGGGCCTTTTTATTTTTTGCGGTGATTAACTGTAATTAAATTACAAAAAGATCTCTGTTGGATCTTTCAGGCTGGTCAAGGTCTACCTCTTGCCAATGGTACACACATAAGCATCATCGTCACTGATGCAAAAAAAGATACAGTGGTATTGACGCAGCAGTGTCATATGCGACACACTGTAACTGCATCATTAACGATGAAGAGATTTTTTGTGAAGCTGAACCAAATTGCCACCATCAGTGCTGGGCACCCCTATCGCGGCAAGATCCCGGAGATCGATTCCGGCATCATGGCCGTGGTGCAGATGAGAGATGCCTCGCCAGAAGGGGGGGTTGACTGGTCTGCCTGCCTTCGTTCTGAGCCTACCAGCAAGAAGGAGCCTGATTGGCTGCAAACCGGCGATATCCTGGTGGCGGCCCGTGGCAGCACTAACTATGCCGTGCTGGTCGATACCGGGCTTGCACCATTGCCCGCCGTAGCCGCCCCTCACTTCTATGTGGTGCGGTTGCATAGCGAGGCACTCAGTCCCGAATTTCTGGCATGGCAGCTCAATCAGTCCCCTTGTCAGCGCTACTTCGAGCTTCACGCCGAAGGCAGCGCGGCAAAAAGTATTCGCCGTCAGGTGTTGGAGGAGGCCCCTATCGGTATCCCATCTCTTGCGAGACAGGCCGCCATCATGAAGCTGGCCCACAGCCTGCGTGAAGAACGAAATCTGATGCAACAACTGCAACGTAACGGCGAGCAGATGATGCAGGCCATCGCTGCTAGCCTGCTCGAACAATCCGATCAGCTAGCGAAATAGTTTCGTTGAGCAGCCCATTTTTCCAAGAAATACCCAAGGAATTGTGACTTATGACTACCTCGATAAACCAGGACGATATCAACAAGGCCCTCTGGTCTGCCTGCGATACCTTCCGTGGCACTGTCAGCCCTGATACCTATAAAGATTTCGTGCTCACCATGCTGTTCCTGAAATACATCTCCGATGTCTGGCAGGATCACTACGATGGCTACAAGGCTGAATATGGCGATGAGCCGGAGCTCATTGAAGAGATGCTCAAAAACGAGCGTTTCGTGTTGCCCAAACAGGCCAGTTTCTACAGCCTGTTCGAGCGTCGTCACGAGCCGGGCAACGGCGAGCGGATCGATCAGGCGCTGCATGCCATCGAAGAGGCCAATGGCACCAAGCTCAAAGACGCGGGTAAGAGCGTGTTTCAGGACATCAGCTTCAACACCGACCGCCTCGGCGAAGAGAAGCAGAAGAACACCATACTGCGCCATCTGATGGAAGACTTTGCCAAGGATGAGCTCAACCTCAAGCCCAGCCGGGTCGGCACCCTGGATGTGATCGGCAACGCCTATGAGTATCTCATCAAAAACTTCGCCGCCAGCGGCGGCCAGAAGGCGGGGGAGTTCTATACCCCGCCCGAAGTTTCCGATCTTATCGCCGAGTTGCTGGAGCCGATGCCGGGCGACACCATCTGCGATCCGGCCTGTGGCTCGGGGTCGCTGTTGATGAAGTGCGGCCGCAAGGTGGTGGCAAACCATGGCGAGAAGCACTACGCCCTCTACGGTCAGGAGGCTATTGGCTCTACCTGGTCGCTGGCCAAGATGAACATGTTCCTGCACGGGGAAGACAACCACAAGATCGAGTGGGGCGACACCATCCGCAACCCCAAGCTGCTCGATAAAAACGGCGATCTGATGCGCTTTGATATCGTGACCGCCAACCCGCCATTTTCGCTGGATAAATGGGGTTATGAGGAAGCGGGAAATGATAAGTTCGGTCGCTTCAAGCGCGGGCTTCCACCCAAGACCAAGGGGGATTATGCCTTTATCCTCCATATGATTGAGACCCTCAAACCCAAGAGTGGCCGCATGGGGGTGGTGGTGCCTCACGGCGTGCTGTTCCGAGGTTCCAGCGAGGGGAAAATTCGCCAGCAGTTGATCGACGAGAACCTGCTCGATGCGGTGATCGGCCTGCCGGAGAAGCTCTTCTACGGCACCGGCATCCCCGCCGCCATCCTGATCTTTAAAAAGCAGAAGGTGGACGACAATGTGCTGTTTATCGACGCCAGCCGCGAGTTTAAGGCGGGTAAAAACCAGAACCTGCTAAGCGCGGACAATATCGCCAAGATAGTCAAAACCTATCGCAATGGCGGCAATGTCGATAAATATGCCTATCTTGCCTCGCTGAAAGAGATCAAGGAGAACGACTACAACCTCAATATCCCCCGTTATGTAGATACCTTCGAAGAAGAGGAGGAGATCGATCTGCTGGCGGTGCGGGCCGAGCGGGAGCAGCTGAAAGCCCAGCTGACCGAGCTGGAAAGCGAGATGGCCAAGTATCTGGAGGAGCTGGGATACTGCTCACAAGGTGGTTTGAAATGAAACTTCCAGATAGCTGGCACAAAAGCCCTCTGGGCGAATTATTCAAAAAAATTGTAGTAGGATACGTTGGTAATGTTAACGATCATTACTGTGATGCGTCGAGGGGAGTTCCATTTTATCGAACGCTTAATATTCGAGATGGTTACTTTCGTCATGATGAAATTCGTCATGTCACAAAAGAATTCAATGATAAGAATAAAAAATCACAAATTGAAAATGATGACATAGTGATTGCAAGAGTTGGTGCCAATCTTGGTATGGTCTGCAAGGTAAGCGGCCTTAACGGTATGGCAAACATGGCGAATGCCATCATTATAAAGAACAAGTCAGCGAAAAATGCCAGCTCTGACTTCTATACATATTTCCTTCTTTCTCCATATGGGAAATCACAGATATATGCGGGGGCCGCAGGTGGCGCTCAAGGTGTATTCAACACAAAACTAACTCAAGAAATTAGTGTTCCGGTTCCGCCACTCCCCGAACAAAAGAAAATCGCCCAAATCCTCTCTACTTGGGACAAGGCTATCACTACCACCGAGCAACTGCTGGCCAATAGCCAGCAGCAGAAAAAGGCGCTGATGCAGCAACTGCTCACCGGAAAAAAACGCCTGCTGGATAGCAATGGGATGAGGTTTAGTGGGGAGTGGAAGTCGTACCATTTGTCTCATGTGGCTGTAATTGTGATGGGCTCATCACCTAAATCTGAAGCATACAACGAAAATGGAATTGGCCTTCCTTTACTTCAAGGAAATGCAGATATAAAAAATCGCATTTCGGCCCCAAGGGTTTTTACTTCTGAAATCACAAAAGAGTGTGAAATCGGTGACATATTAATAAGTGTTCGAGCCCCTGTTGGAACCGTTGCTATATCTGAGCATAAAGCTTGTATTGGTCGAGGAATAGCCGCATTGCATGCCAGACCTAATTTTGACCAAAGCTTTATCTATCAATTCCTCCTTTGGTTCGAACCGAAGTGGGGCTCTCTTTCCCAAGGAAGTACCTTCGAGTCAATAAATAGTGATGACATAAAAAATCTGAAGATTAAGGTGCCTAATTTTGGCGAGCAACAAAAAATCGCCGCCGTACTTTCCACTGCCGATCAGGAAATCTCTGCTTTGCAACAAAAGCTCGACGCCTTAAAGCAAGAGAAAAAAGCTCTGATGCAGCAACTGCTGACAGGTAAGCGCCGAGTTTCGGTCAACTGAGTCGGATAAAAAAGGAGGTTTGCATGAGCAAACTGGAAAACAAAATTGAAGCCTGCCACCGCAATTTGTTTGATGTACTGAATCAGCAGAAATACACGGTCGACTACTTCCAGCGCGAGTACAGCTGGGGCGAAAAGCACATCGAAGAGCTAGTAACGGATTTAACCTCGGCTTTTCTGGCTGAGTACACGCCCGGCGATAAGCGTGAACAGGGTGAGCAGTACAACAACTATTACCTTGGCCCATTTGTGGTCAGCAGCAAGGACGGCAAGCGCAGTATTATCGACGGTCAGCAACGCTTAACCTCGCTGACGCTATTCCTGATTTACCTGCACAATTTACAGAAAGAGCTTGGCTACAGCGAAAAAATCGAACCGATGATTTTTTCCGAATTGCGCGGCAGCAAGTCGTTCAACATCACCGTGGAAGAGCGCATTCCTTGTCTGGAGAGTTTGTTCAATCAGGGCGACTACCAACCAGATGACACTGCTACTGAATCCACCCGTAACATGGCCGAACGGTATCAGGACATTGTGCGGGCTTTTCCGGAAGACCTCAAAGACGATGCCTTTCCGTTTTTTATCGACTGGCTGAAGTATAACGTGATCATGGTGGAAATCATCGCTTACTCGGATGAGAACGCGTACACCATTTTTGAAACCATGAACGACCGGGGCCTGAACCTGACCCCCTCGGAAATGCTGAAGGGCTATGTGTTGTCACGATTTGACCACCCTGCCAAGCGGCACAGCGCTAACGAGCTCTGGAAGCAGAGCATGTTGCAGCTGAAAGCCTACGAGAAAGACGAAGACCAGCGTTTCTTCCAATCCTGGTTGCGAGCCCGTTATGCCGACAGTATCCGCCCCGGTAAGGCCGGTTCCAAAAACGAAGATTTTGAGAAAATCGGCACCCGCTTTCACAGCTGGGTACGCGACAATTTGGATAAGGTCGGGCTGGATGCCAATGATGGCAACAGCTTCGAACGCTTTATGCAGCAAGATTTACGCTTTTACCTGAAAGCCTACCTGCGCATTCTCGATGCCGAGCGCACCTTAACTGATGGCCTTGAACCTGTATATTACATTAATCACTGGGGCATAGCTCCGACGCTCAGTTACCCCTTAATGCTGGCCGCCCTGAATACCGATGATGACGACAGCACGGTGGCGGCAAAGATCAGTACCGTGGCGGCTTATATAGAAACCTTTGTGGTGCGTCGTTCTATCAATTTCCGCAACTTTTCTGCCAGCTCTATCCGCTACACCATGTACAGCCTGGTCAAAGAGCTACGCGGACTGGATTTACCGGCATTGCAGGCCTTGCTGACGCAAAAACTGGCGGACATGAAAGAGTCGTTTGAGGGCATGGACAAGTTCCGCATGCATGGCCAGAACAAGCGTTTTGTGAAGTTTTTATTAGCCCGTATGACGGCCTGGTGTGAGCAGCAGGCCGGTATGAGCACCAATTTTGTTACCTACTACCAGCCCGGCAGTGGTAAACCCTTCGAGGTAGAACACATCTGGGCTGACAAGTTTTCCCGGCACAAGGACGAGTTTGAGCAGGAGCACGAGTTCCAAAACTACCGTAACCGGCTGGGTGATCTGGTGTTGCTGCCGCGTGGCACCAATCAGTCTTACGGCGATTTGCCATATGCCGAGAAACAGCCGCACTACATTAAGGAAAACCTGTTGGTGAAGTCTCTCAGCCCGCTGGCTTATGAGAACAACCCGAATTTCCAAGCGCTGTCGCGCCAGCACAACCTACCATTCAGCGCGCATCCGCAGTTCAAAAAGCAGGATATTGAAGCCCGTCAGGCGTTGTACCAGGCAATATGCGAACGCATCTGGCCGGAGTAGCCGATTTGCCATGGCTGAAACAACAAGGAATAACGATTGATGGCTGAATATTACGCCCCAAAATTTCAGGAAGAATACAGCGCCAAGATCCCGGCTCTGACCCTGCTTACCCAGTTGGGCTGGACGTTTCTCTCCCCCGAACAGGCGCTGGTGGCGCGGGATGGCAAGGCCGATCAGGTGGTGCTGCGTCAACAGCTACGCAGCGTACTGGCCGAGCGCACCTTTGTGTTTGCGGGCAAGACCTATCCGCTGTCCCCCAAGTCAGTGGACAATCTGGTGAGCGAGCTGTGCAGCCCGGCCCTGAATGAAGGGTTGCAGGCGGCCAACGAGCGGCTCTATAACCACTTGCTCTATGGCATGTCCGTCACCGAATTTGTCGATGGCAAGAAGGTGAGCCCCACCATCCCCCTGATTGACTGGCACAACCCGCACAACAACCGCTTCACCTTTACCGAAGAGTTTTGGGTCACCCGCGCAGGCGGCATCGAGTCGCGTCGCCCGGATATCGTCTGCTTCGTCAATGGCTTGCCCCTGGTGGTGATCGAGGCCAAGCGCCCGGATGGCAACGCCAAAAAAGGGCCGACCATCAAGGAGGGGATCTCCCAAAGCCTGCGCAACCAGCGCCCCGACGAGATCCCGCTGCTGTTTGCCTACAGCCAGTTACTGCTCTCTATCAATGGCATCGAGGGGCGATATGGCACCTGCGGTACGCCGGAGAAGTTCTGGGCCGCCTGGCGTGAGGAGGACATCGGCGATGGTGCGATGACAGCCATCAAGAATCAGCCGCTCTCATCCGAACAACGCTCTGCCCTGTTTAGCCACCGACCCGCCGCCGATCTGGACTGGTATCAGTCGCTGGTTGCGGCTGGCGAGCTGGCTGTCAGTGATCAGGATCGGTTGCTCATCAGCCTGCTCTCCCCAGACCGGCTGCTGGAGATGACCCGCCTGTTCACCCTGTTTGACAAGAAGGCGGGCAAGATAGTCGCCCGTTACCAGCAGGTGTTTGGCATCAAGCGGTTGATCGAGCGTATCAACCAGAAACGCCCCGATGGCGGGAGAGAAGGTGGGGTGATCTGGCACACCACCGGTTCGGGCAAGTCGTTCACCATGGTGTTCCTCAGCAAGGCGCTGATCCTGCACGACAGTTTGAAACAGTGTCGCCTGCTGGTGGTGACCGACCGGGTGGATCTGGAAAGCCAGCTCAGCAAGACCTTTGCTTCTAGCGGTGAACTCGCGGGCAAGAAGGATAAAGAGGCGGCCATGGCTACCTCGGGCAAGCGGCTGGCCGAGCAGATCGGCAAGGGCAGCGAGCGGATCATCTTCTCGCTTATTCAGAAGTTCAACTCAGCGACCAAGTTGCCGGAGTGCATCAATAAGAGCCCGGATCTCATCGTGTTGATCGATGAGGGCCACCGCAGCCAGGGAGGCGAGAACCATATCCGCATGAAGCAGGCGCTGCCCAATGCCGCCTTTGTCGCCTTTACCGGCACACCGCTGCTCAAGGATGACAAGACCACCAACAAGTTTGGCCCCATCGTCCATGCCTACACCATGCAGCGGGCGGTCGAGGACAAAACGGTGACGCCGCTGCTCTATGAGGAGCGCATCCCCGATCTGGAGGTCAACGAGAGGGCTATCGACAGCTGGTTTGAGCGCATCACCCAGGGGTTAAACGAGCAGCAGCAGGCCGATCTGAAACGCAAATTTGCCCGCAAGGGCGAAATCTACAGCGCAGAGGACCGCATCAAGCTGATTGCGTTCGATATCGCCAGTCACTTTTCTACCAATATCGATGAAGGGCTCAAGGGACAGCTGGCCTGTGACAGCAAGGCATCGGCGGTGCTCTATAAAAAGTACCTCGACGAGGCGGGGCTGTTCGAGTCGGCGGTGGTGATGAGCCCGCCCGACAGCCGGGAAGGCAACACCGAGGTCGATGAATCGACCACACCGCTGGTTACTCAGTGGTGGAAGGAGAATGTCGGCACTCAGGATGAGCAGGTGTATTCCAAAGCGCTTATCGAACGCTTTGCTGATGAGAATGACCCCCTCAAGTTGCTGGTCGTGGTGGACAAGTTGCTGACCGGCTTCGATGAACCAAAGAACACAGTGCTCTATATCGACAAGCCACTCAAAGAGCACAACCTGATCCAGGCGATTGCGCGGGTCAACCGGCTGCACCCGAAGAAGAAATTTGGTCTGCTTATTGACTATCGCGGCATCTTATCCGAGCTGGATACCACCATCGGTAAGTATCAGGATCTCGCTTCCCGTACTCAGGGTGGCTATGACGTTGACGACCTCAAAGGCCTCTACAACCAGATGGGCACCGAGTACAAGCGGCTGCCACAGCTCTATCAGGCCCTGTGGGGCATCTTCGCCGGGGTAAAGAACAAACAGGATATCGAGCAACTGCGTCAAGTGCTGGTGCCCAAGATGGAGGAACTGGACGGCGAACTGGTGGATGTGAACCTCAAGGTGCGAGAAGACTTCTACGAGGCGCTCACGGCATTTGCCAGTTGCCTGAAAGTGGCGTTGCAGTCGGCCTCTTTCTTCGAGGACAGCGCCTTTAGCGAGGAGGATCGCCGTCACTACAAGGAGACGGTGAAACAGCTCTCCAGCCTGCGCCAGCTGGTGCAGCAGGATGCTGGTGAGAAGGTGGACTACGACGAATATGCCGAGCAGGTGAAGAAGCTGCTGGATAAGCATGTGGTTGGTGTAGAGGTCAAAGAGCCTGGTGGCGTCTATGAAGTCGGCAAGATGGGTCAGCAGCAGCCAGAAGAGTGGAACGAGAACAAGACCCGTAACGAGACCGACATCATCAAAACGCGGGTCACCCGCATGATTGAGCAGGAGCTACGAGATGACCCTTACGCCCAGGAAGCCTTTTCCAAGTTGTTGCGTCAGGCCATCGAGGAGGCCGAGAAGCTGTTCGAACACCCGCTCAAGCAGTACATGCTGTTTCGGGAGTTCGAAGAGCAGGTGCAGGAGCGGCGTCTCAGCGATATGCCCGATGCCTTTGCGGGTCATCGTCACGCGCAGGCCTACTTTGGCGTGTTCAAGAAGGTGCTGCCTGAGGTGTTTGCCATTACCGACAGCCAGGTACAGGAGAAGTGGATAAAGTTGGCCTTCGAGATCGATACGGTCGTGGATGCGTCGGTGGCCGAGCACTCCATCAACCCGCAGAACATCGAGGCGGGTATTCGTAAGCAACTGTTGCCACGCATGTTCCAGGAGTGCAAAAACATCGGCAGTGGTATGGAGCAGGCCAAAAAGATCGTCGAGATGGTGGTGCAGATCACCCGAGTCGGCTTGAGCGGAGTCTGATCAGATGAATGTGCCTATTCGGGCCAAGGGCGATGCTCAGGCCCAGGCTCCAGCTCCATCCTTTAGCTTTCGCTATGGCGATGAGCGGATCGCCTTCGAGCGGGTGCAACGGAGACAGGCTAGCGGCAAGGTGCTTATCAAGGTGCATCCCGATTGCCGCGTCGTGGTCTCGGCCCCGCGTGAGGCGGCTGATGATGCGGTTCTCGCAGCGGTCAAGCAGCGCGGACGCTGGATCTACGAACAGTTACGCGACTTTCGCCAGCAGTTGGAGCACGTCACCCCACGCCAGTACATCAGTGGGGAAAGTCACTATTACCTCGGCAAGCAGTACCTGCTCAAGGTGATCGAAGCCCCTGATTCGGTGCAGGGGGTCAAAATGCTGCGTGGCAAGTTGGAGGTGTCGGTCAGGAGTCCAGTCACTGATAGCGCAAAGAGAGCCGAGAAAGTCCAGGCACTGCTTGCTGACTGGTACAAGGCCCGTGCCAGGGAGGTGTTTGCCAGACGCCTCAACGCCATGCTGGATCAAGCCATCTGGGTCACGGGCATACCAGCACTACGCATCCTGACTATGCAGACACAGTGGGGCAGTTGTTCCCCCCATGGCCGGATCACGCTCAACCCACATTTGGTCAAAGCACCCCGCGAGTGTATCGATTACGTGATCCTGCACGAGCTCTGCCATATCGCCGAGCACAACCACAGCGAGCACTTTTACCGGCTGATGGGTCAGGTGATGCCCGGTTGGGAAAAGACCAAAGCGCGGCTGGATGGGATGGCTAATCGCTTGTTGACGTGAGTTATCAGCTCGTCAGTCACCCACAGCCCGGCAGGCCACCCTTGCCGGGCTGAATTTTTTGGTGTGGATGCATTGATTGCTCTTCGCATGGAGCCTTTTGTAGGGTAATCCCTCCCCGAAAAACTGGGGTGCTTATAAGTACAATTTTCTCGTATCTTGAACGCACCCGCGCCAGTAACTTGGCCGACGGGTCTCTCCTAACGAGTACAGAGTTGACCGTTAATACACTGATATGAGTTCTTATTGATCAGCCTGCGCAGCTAAACTCTGGATCGTATATTCACATAGAACGCAGTTCTATGTGGAATTTATGAAAGTAAAGACCGCTTTTCGATGAGACGCCTTTTTACAAATGGCGATAAGGAGGATCGCGCACTGAAAAAGAGGCAGCGTGAAGTTCAATCCCAGCCAGTAAAATAATAAAACCGTTTTTTTGTTTTCATGAAAAAATTCCTTTTTTATTTGAAAACAAACGGGGGGGTTAGATTTTTTTAAAATTAATACTTGATGCTTTCATACCTACTTATTTTCGAGATGTCAACCGATGAGGATAAGAGTAGATTTATCCTCATCGAGCCGGGGGATTGTTAAGGGGGTGCAATATATCACATGCAATACTTATATATATGTAGTTCATTGCACCATTGCATCCAATTAATTGGCGGATGTGGATGAATCTGCTAAATGTTTGATAGCAATGCCATCTGTT
>NZ_CDBZ01000210.1:0-79988 GCF_000819985.1 Aeromonas media
CTCCTGATGCAGTAATCCTACGGTGCGGAATGTAGTGGCCTCGAGCAAGAGAACGGAGTGAACCCACCATCCGCGGGATTTATCTCCAATAGCACCCAGCTTGCCAAGCTCTTCGGCGACCTGGTGGCGATAACTCAAAGAAGTGGTGTCCTCAATGGCCAGCAGTTCGGGAAACGCCTGAGCTAACTTGACGGTTTGCATGGCGCCAGCCTTTCTGATCGCCTCGGCAGAGACGTTGGGATTGCGGATAAATCGGTAAGCGCCTTCCTGCATGGCTTCACAGCCCTCTGATGAGATGGTTATTGATTTTCCAGAACATTTTGCCAATTGAGCGGCGACGTTAACCAGACGGGTGGTACGGCGAGGATCACCCAGCGCCGCCGAAGAGAACACAGATTTAGCCCAGTCAGCCGCACGATGAAGAGCAGAAGTTATCATGATCGTTACCATGTTAGGAGGTCACATGGAAGATCAGATCCTGGAAAACGGGAATGGTTCCGTTCAGGGCGCTACTTGTGTATAAGAGTCAGCCCTTCGGGTTGGTGACGGGATCGCCAAACATATCGAGGAATACGCTGCGCAGGAAGTCATCGGCAAGGGCGATGGCTTGCTGGCGCTTCTGGCGGATGGCGTCGGCCTTATCCAGAATCGCGGCAATACGCTTTTGTTCTTCGAGTGGGGGAAGTGGAATTTTTAACTCTTTAAAGCGCGCAACATCCAAGTTGGAAATATTTGTGGTTTGTTTGCCTAAATGGCGAATTGAATGTTGAATCTCTGGGGAAGTAATCCAATAATATAAGTATTTAGATTCTATTTTGCTTTTTTTAGCTCTAACTATAGATATAAAGCCACCAGCTGTAGCCTCGTAATCTAATTTTTTAACAAAACTTGTTTTACCAACCAACTCCCAGCTATTCGCACTGGAAATCAACAGATCTCCATATTTAAGCTTCTGCTCTTCACGCTTCATAAAATCACGCGAAACTGAAATCAGATCAGCACAATCAAGCCCCGCCACCTGTACGTTTTTTGTTCTCATGACAACGATCGAGCCATGAGTAAATGCTGGTACAACATCCGTTGGCTTAAACGTAATTCCTCGAATAAAATCAATAACATTGCCAAGGCTAACCATCGGCCATTTCATAGCATTTTCCCCAGAGCCTTGAGATCACGCATAATCTCGACTTCCAGCGTTCTTAGCTTGCGCAGGATATCTTTTGGATCGTCATAGCTCTCCTCCTGATAAACCAACTCTTTATAGCGATTGATGGAGAGATCGTATTTCTGGGCGGCTATATCGGCCTTGGGCACGATAAAGGCTTGTTGAGTGCGGTCCTGATAATCCCGTTCACTGCCTGCTTCATCTTTCAGGTGCTCGTTATTGGGGAACTGCTGTTCAAGCTGGCGGCTGAGCTGGTGGCCGATAAAGTTGCCGACCGGCATATGAGCCTGTTTGCGGTAGTGCTGCCAGCTCGAAACAAGATGGGGCAGATCGTTGTGGGAGATGGGGTTGCGCTTGTCGTCGAGGCTGTAGCCGTCATTGGCGAGATCGTAGAACCAGACGTTGTTGGTAGCGCCGCCCTTGGTGAAGATCAGGATGGCGGTGGCGACCCCGGCATAGGGCTTGAAAACGCCGGAGGGAAGGTTGATCACCGCCTCCAGCTGGTTCTGCTCCACCAGCAGCTCGCGCAGTTGCACATGGGCCTTAGATGAGCCGAACAGCACCCCTTGCGGCACTACGGTGGCGCTGCGCCCACCGACTTTCAGCATTTGCAGAATGCGGGCGATAAACAGCAGCTCGGTCTTCTTGGTCTTGACTTTGGCCAGCAGCTTGGGGTCGATGTCTTCCTCGTCCAGGGTGCCAGTAAACGGCGGGTTGGCGAGGATCAGGTGAAAACCGCCCTGGCTGGCGTCCGGGAAACGATCGCTAAAGCCCTGGCTCAGGGTGTCCTGATAGTGGATATCGGGCTGCTCGACCCCGTGCATGATGAGGTTCATGGCGGCTATGCGCAGCATGGTGGCGTCGAAGTCGTAGCCATGGAACATGTCGGTATCGACGTGGTGACGATAGTCGGCGAGCAGATCCCCGGCGAAGACTTTTTGCTCTTCCAGCTCGCCACGCTCGTTGGCGACGATCTGGCTGTGGACGTTGTCGGCGGAGGTGTAGCGTTCGACGATGTATTCGTAGCTGTTGGAGAGGAAGCCTGCCGTGCCACAGGCGGGATCGCAAATGCGCTCCCGACGGGCGGGATTGGGCTCCATCATCTCGACCATGGCGCGAATGAGGTGGCGCGGGGTTCGGAACTGGCCGTTGATACCGGCGGTGGTGAGCTTGGAGAGCAGGTATTCGTAGAGATCGCCCTTGGTGTCGCCTTGGTCGATGGGGAGGGACTTGATCATCTCCACCGCGCTGACCAAGAGGCTTGGTTTGACGATCTCCAGCCGGGCATTCTTCATGAAGTGGCTGAGGATGGAGCCCTCGTGGTTGAGGCTGCGGAAGTGATCGAATACGCCATCGCGCACCACCACCAGCATCTCGTCCGCCCCCAGATTGGCGTAGCGGGCGAAGCGATAATCCTGCTCGAACTCGGCAAAGCGGTGTTTGAAGGGGACGCCTGCCAGCATTTCCCGCTGCTCGTCCTTGCTCTCCTGCATATCGAGCATACGGGAGTACATCAGGAAGGTGATCTGTTCAATCACGGTCAACGGGTTGGTGATGCCGCCGACCCAGAACGCTTCCCACAGCTTGTCGATATTACTTTTCAGTTCACCGGTGATCATGCTTGTCTCGTCACTTGAGTGGTCCCCGCTGCCAAAATGTGACTAGCAGACAGACCAGAAAATAAGGCCCGCACTGCGCGGGCCATTTGATGGCGGGGATTGTACCGCGCTTTTTATGGTGATGGGGGTTTATGACCCCTTATCACGTATCCCCAAATTAAAGGGCCGGTTTACCGGTATCGACGCTAAAGCCTTCGACGATGGTCTTGAGCGCCACCACCTGAGCCATATCGGGGAAGACCCCGATCACCCCCTGGCTGTTGACCGAGGTGAAGGGCTGTTCAAACAGCTGCTTCATCTCGATGGTGCCGAAGGTTCGGATGTGGTTTTTCAGCAGATCGAGAAACCGCATCTGGACTGCACTGAGGTTTTGCTGAGCGGCAAAGCCGGTGAAGCGCTCGGCTACCGCTTCGCTATCCATCCCCACCAGGGTGCGCAGGATCTTGTCGAGCCCGGCACTGGCCTCGGGGTAGAAGTCGGTCAGCACCTTGATATCGACGTTGGGGTTTTGCACCAGCACCAACTTGCGCAGTTCATCGAGCTCTTTGTCATCCACCGGCTGACCCTTGCGGATCTTTTGCAGCACCGGGTTGCTGTTAAACAGCGGCTCCAGCACGCCCTGCACCTGCTTGCGGTAGAGCTTGAAATCCACCGATTTGAAATTGGTCTTGCGCTGACCTGTCTGATATTCGGCCTCGTCTTCCTTGATGTTGGTGACCAGCGGCGAGCTCGAAGGGGTGGGGGTTTTCTCCATCAGATGCATGATGCCACGCAGGGTGTTGCGGGCGTGTTCCAGCTGGTCGAAGTCGGCCTGTTGCCACCACACAAGCTCGCGCAACTGGTTGATCAACTCGCCGTGTTGCTGCACCTGAGCGAGGTGAGGCGGCAACTGCTCCACCTTCTCCGCCACCTTGTGATAGCTCTGCATCAACTGCTCTGGGTTGTCATAGAGCGCCTGCTGGGCAGCGATCATGTCGAGATCAAAGCGGATGGCGTCGCCCTGGCCACGCACGTCGAGCCACTGCATCAGGGGGGCCATTTCGCTTTGCAACGCCTGCTGGGTGGCAGGTGAGAACTGGCGCAGCAGCTTGGGGTCGCTGAGGCGAGCCTTCTCCTTCCAGTGCTCCTGTACCGAGATGGATCTGTCATCCAGCGCATCGAGCTGACCCCGCAGCACCATTGCGACCTTATCCAGCACATCCTTGGCAAACTTCTTCTGGGCGCTGCGGCCAAGCTGCAACCAAGCTTCGAAGCGTTGCTGGGCCAGGGATTTGCTGGTGGCTGGCTCCACCTCTTCGGGCTCCTGCTCGAAGTAGTCGAACACACCCCAGTGATCGAAGATGCGGAACTTCTCCTTGTGCTTGCCAGGCCCAAACAGATCTTTGCACAGCCGGGTACCACGCCCGATCATCTGCCAGAACTTCACCTTGGATCTCAGTGGCTTGGCAAACACCAGGTTGACTACTTCGGGGACGTCGATGCCGGTATCGAGCATGTCCACCGAGATGGCGATGGTGAGATCGTGATTTTTGCCATCGCCCTTGAAGTCGTCGATCAGCTGCTCGGCACGGGGGTCGTAGTTGTCGATCACCTGGCAGAACTTGCCTTTGAACTGGGGGTATTGGGCATCGAACACCTCTTGCAGCAAGAGGGCGTGCTGGTGGTTGCGAGCGAAGACGATGGTTTTGCCCGGCAACTGGCCCTCTTTATCCTTGATGCCGTTCTCCATCAGGTTGCGCATGATTGCGGCATTGGTCGGCTTGTTGTAGATGGCCTTGTCGATGCTCTGGGCATCGAAATCAAGCTCATTGGGGTCGATGCCGTCATCTTCCAGTTGAGCAATCTGCTCGTCGGTCAAGTTGTCGCGTTTGATCCCCTCGCGCAGGAATTTGGTGGTGTGAGCCACCACCTCGTAGGGCACCAAGTGATCGTCTTCGATCGCCTTCTCCAGTGAATACTCGGCGGTGGGCATCTTGTAGTCGCAGCCAAACAACTGGCAGGTGGAGCGGCTGACCATTTCGACCGGGGTTGCGGTCAGGCCCACTTGCAGGCAGTCGAAGTATTTGAACAGATCCCCATAGACGTTGTAGATGGAGCGGTGCGATTCATCGGCCACAATGAGATCGAAATAGCCCACATCGAACTGCTCCATGATGTTGAGCATGCCGGGATAGGTGGCGATAAAGATGCGAGCGGTTTGCTGGGTCGCTTTGTCGCTGGTGCCGACCACGCAGAGCGGGTCACTGATAAATTCGTTGAAGGCGTTGCGGGCCTGTTTGCGCAACTCCTTGCGGTCGCACAGAAAGAGTACCCGTTTCACCCAGCGAGCATCGAGCAATAACTTGGTTAAGGCGATGGAGACGCGGGTCTTGCCGGTGCCAGTGGCCTGCACGATCAGGGCACTGCGGCGCTTGTTGCTAAAGGATTCCGCTACCCGGCGGATGGACTCCAGTTGATAGAGGCGAGTGCCGCCCCCAGCGATGTTGGTGTCGATATCGGTTTGCAGCAGATCCTTCTTACTGGTGCGCTGCTGGATCAGGTGTTGCAGGCTCGCCTTGCTGTAGAAGCCAAACAGGCGGCGCGGCGGGTAACCATGCGCGGGATGATCATCCCAGATAAAGATGTCGTATCCGTTGGTGTAGAAGATGACCGGACGCTGACCGTATTTCTCTTCCAGCCAGTCGGCATAGAGCTTGGCCTGTTGGCGCCCTACTGCTGCATCCACCTGGGTACTCTTCGCCTCAATTACCGCCAGCGGCTGGTGGTTGTCATCCCACAGCACATAATCGGCACGCCCTTTGCCGGTCTTGGTGGGCTGTTTGAGGGTGGCCTCTTCCTGGCTGACCTGCTCAGTATCGGTACCATCGTCCGAGATATTCCAGTTGGCATCAAGCAGACGAGCATCGATCAGGCGGCGACGAGTCTCGGCCTCGTTCATATCGAGCAGGCTGACCGCATCTTGGTTCTTCTGACGGGACTGTTCGAGGCGGGCTTTGAGCTCGTCGGCCTGTTCCTTCGCCTGCTGCAAATCGCGCAAGATGGCAATTTCGCGCTCTTCGGCAGCCTTCAGGGCAGCGCAGGCTTTCTCCAACTCCTGCGCCTTTTTCTTCAAGGCATCGGTGGTGAGTTCAAGCGGTTGCTGAGGTGGCAGGGTAAAGCTGCCGCAGTCCTGCTGATTGCCGTTGTCGTAACGAATATAGAGCCAGGCGGCGACCAGCCATCCTTCCTTGAGCAGCCAGACCGAGTGCTTCTGCTCGCACTTCTCGCCGTGAGCGGCCTTGTTGCCGTATTGGCGCAGGATATCGAGCTTGCCGTGAATGGGCTTTGGCATCAGCTCGACAAACACATCGTCCTTGATGAGATCGAACAGGTTGGGCCGATAGCCTTGGGGCAAGCGCTCTTCCCGGTAGATCCAGCGCACGATCAGCTCGACCATGTTGCGCAGCTTGACCAGCGAGGTCTCCGGATCTGTGTAGACGTAACCTTCAGCCATGGCGCCGAGATCGGCGATCTCGGGCCATTTGCGGCGTAGCATTTCAAAGTTCAGTGACTTGTTGGGCATGGTCGTCAATCTTCCAGAAAGTAATCCGAATCCAGGGTCTTGATGGTCAGGGTCTCGCGGGTGGTGACACCGACGCCATATTCGATCATCAGGGCGGCGAGGCGCGGACCGTCGATCAGCACGATGCGCTTCTCAATCAGCCCCAGGGTTTCTTTCATGGGCTAGCCAGAATCAGACAAAACAGGTAGTTATCCTGCCATAGTGACCTCCATGGAGCCATTGAATCACGCACAGTGTGTGCGTGGGTTCAATTTAAATGAGAGAGTCAGATCGCTGGTGGATGGTGTTCTGTTAAGTGAGACACAGCATGTTTTAGCATGAAGAGGGCGACACAAGTGGGAGAGCCTGGGTCGAAGGCGCTGACAGGATTGAGCCACCGGAACTCCGTACCGGCCGACCCGCCACCGATACCCCAGTTACAAGCATTGCCTATGGTGTGAAGACCATTGCAACCGTGGCCGAGATGGGCAACTACCAGGCATTCTTGACGACGTGATGAATTCAGTAAAAGGAATAACTAATTGAACAAGCATCTTGATGAAATAAAACGGGATTACATTCGTTTACGTGCCAACGAGCAAGGACTCTGGCTTGAGGTGCGCGTTGTTGAATGGAACGGGCCTCATGCGTCATACAGCAATTGGACTGTGGTCAAGCGACTGGGGCAACCACCAGCTCCACCTGAAGAGCATACCATCCCGACAATCAGCTTACCGTTCAATACTGATGAACATGAATCTAATGTCCGTGATCATGGATCGGAGGGCTGGATAGTCACACCACAAGAACTGGAACAGTCGGTCGCCAAACTACTGACCAATCGCCGTTATTTTCGAGTGTGCAGCCACTGCGAAAAATTGTTCCAAAGGGGACGCATGTTCGATAACAAGACCTGCCATAGCTGTGCCGTGAAAGAATTTGGCGTAGTCTATTGAACCGTGTCGCTGGTCTAGGGAATGGCGATACAACCACTATCCTAGACCATAACCAATCTGTTTTTTGCTGCGCCATTTGCCGACAATTGGACGTAAAATCGGAAATTGAGGGACAATCCATGGCTGATCTCCCTGCTTTTATTCCTGTCCTTACTGTGATGGTGGACTATGGATTTGCGGATTTCCTGTGGCTCAAAGACTCACCATATGAAGAGGGTTACGTTAATCAGCCTTTCGCCGATGGTTTGAGTAGGGATGAAGATTGTCCGTTCTCAGAAGAGCTCTGGAAGAAGTTTGCCCCTTGGGCGATAGAGTTTGATAACACAAAGGGCGTTGAACATGCGTTTGACTCTGGTTGTTGGGATTGGGCTGCTTATCACGATCGCGGCCTGCAACTGGCACGTGAGCTCAAGGAGGAGGTGGGTGATACTTACCGCGTTGTTTATACCAAACCTGTTGAAGACCCGAATTTTAAACAAGACGAGGACAGGGAGATCCTGGCCGATGGGACAGTAGTGCCGTTTCATCGTGATGACGTGAATCTATCGAATTGAAAGAGTGAACGTTGAGCCAGCAGGAATTTGAACCCGCATCCTGTAGTGGGGACTACATCAAGAGAAGAGCTCACGTTCAATGGGTCAGGAGTACTTCTCTGCTTTGTACCATCATTAGTGCCATTGCAGTTTTCAGTGAAACATTAAATACTTAAATAACAACATGTTATTAATCTAATTCAGATTCCCCCAGCCCACCAAACGTTTGGAAAAGGCCACTTCGCAGGAAGTGGCCTTTTTTATTGCTTGCGTTCATGTCTCTGAGCCGGCTCTGGCTGCCTGTCCGGGGGCTGTGGAGGGTGGAATGGCCCTGATGCCGCCCTCTGCCGTGGCAGAGGGCGGGTCTCGCGTGGAAGACTAATCGACGGGTGTCAGGACCAGCCTGCGCCAGGGCCCCGTGATGTCGCAGTGCCCCGTTTCATCCGTATTTTCCCAGCCCAGTCGATGATAAAACGCCAGCGCCGTGGTGTTGCGGGTGGCCACCTTGAGGGATGCCGGGGGGTTGTGTCCGGCGAGCCCGGCGGCCAGCAAGGCTCGCCCCATTCCCTGGCCATGCCAGTCGGCCACCACATAGAGGTGATGCACGAAGCTGTCTTGACCCCAGATGGAGACAAATCCGCAGGGAGTGCCGCCCTTCTCTGCCACCCAGATCTGCTCACCTTGGGTCTGCTCGGCAAAATCCTCCAGCCTAAACAGGGAGGGCTCGACCCAATGAAAGGCCTGTCGCCTTCCCTTGAGGAACAGTTGCGCCAGCATGGGTTCATCTGCATCTCGCATCATTCTGATCATGAAGACATCCTTGATTTGCCTGCTCACTGCCTCCCACTCTCGATGGATCCCGCCGCGCTGTCAAATCGGCAATTTGGACCCCCTTGAATACGTGATGGTGTGATGCAGGGCTGCCTATTTTATCGCCTTAGGGGCTATACTGCCTGGGTCCCGTCCATGACTGGTTTGAGGTTCACTGATTTATGGATAACAAGCAAATAGAAGGCAGTATTCTGGTACCCGCCCACATCGACGATGTCTGGCGGGCCTGGACCACGGAGAGCGGTCTGCGCAGCTTTCTGGCGCCCGAATGCCTGATGGTGGCGGAACCCAACGGTCCTTTCGAAATCTATTTCAGGCCAGAGGCCCCGCTGGGGGAACGCGGCAGTGAAGGGTGCCGGGTGATGGCGGTCATGCCCCATGACTTGCTCAGCTTCAGCTGGAATTTCCCTCCCCAGTTTCCCCATATCCGTCAGCAGAAGACCCAGGTCAGCCTGCGCTTCGTGCCCGAAGGCCAGGGTACCCGGCTCCACTTCCTGCAAACCGGCTGGGCCCAGGATCCCGATTGGGACCAGGGTTATGCCTACTTCCGGGAGGAGTGGCTGGAGCTCAGCCTGCCAAGGTTGCAGTATCGCTTCACCCACGGCCCCATCGACTGGAACAATCCGCCGGGCAAGCCGCAGTTGAAATCTCTCGCCCAGTGAGGGAGCGATTGAAATGAAGAAGGACCCTGAACGGGTTCTTCTTCATGAGGGATCAGGCGGTCACTCCACCGACTCTTCATCGAACAGGGGGTGATAGAGCACCTCGCCCTGCAGACCGGCCAGCCCCCCGGGCTGCAGCTCCCTCGCCATGAAACAGTCGGCTGGCACCTCGTAGATGCAGTGCAGGCCGAAGTCGCTGGCAGGCCGGAAGCCGAAACGGGCGTAGTAAGCGGGATCGCCAAGCACCACCACCGCCTTCCAGTCCATCTCGAGGGCCGTATCCAGCCCTTCCCGCACCAGATCCGAGCCTATACCCTGCCCCTGCCAGTCCGGATGGACGGCCACCGGTGCCAGCCCGAGCCAGGGACCTTCCTGCCCGTCAATGGTGATCGGGCTCAGCATCAGGTGCCCCATGAACTCGTACTCTTCCTCCTCGACCATGGTGACCACGGCGGCCCCACACTCGCGCAGGCGATTGACCAGTTCGGCCTCGTCGGGACGACCAAAGGCGGCGCTCACCAGCTCGTAGACTGGCAGCATGTCGCCGGGACGCTCGGTTCTCAACATACAGGGTTACTCCTCGTACAGCAGGGCGGCCATTATTTCACAGAAGTGGCCCCTGACTTGAGCGTCTTTATCCGAAAATGGGAGGGCTGACTCAGGAAAACGAGTGGCAATCCGTGCGCCAAACGTCGCAATACCTCCCCTTCCCACCGGCTTCGTCAACATCAAGCGCCAGGATCCCCTAGCAATCGCAGCAGATAACCGAAACCAAGCTCTTTCCGATCCTTGAGCAGGATACCGCCACCATGGGTCTGCATCCCGGGGACCTCAGGTGCCAGCCAGGCGAGCGGATGGCACCTGACCGTCAGCCCTGCGGGGAGGTGCAGCTCACCGCCCGCATCGGTTCCTTCCATGAAGAGCGCCACCTCCTGCCCTCCGGCCTCGTTCTCATGGAGGATCGCCACCGCCACCCGCTCGTCTTCGAGCCAGGGGGCCAGCGCCCCCTTGAGGCCGTCCGGCAGGTGCGGCGGGCGATCCAGCCGCCAATGATCCAGTTCAGCGGGTTGGCGTGCCGACCCGGGCCGCCGACCGCAATGATGCATGCCGAGCTTGGCCATCACCCGGCCGGAGGCCAGGTTGCCCCGCATGTGGCGGGCGGTCAGGGCGGGCAGGCGCAGCTGCTCGAAGGCAAAGGTCCTGACCAGCAGCGCCGCCCTGGTGGCCAGCCCGCGGTTTTGCCAGGGCACGCCCACCCACCAGGCCAGCTCGCCGTGCCAGTGCAAGGAGATCACCCCGAGCAGAGGGGCCGGCTCATCACGGGTGGGCAAGGTCAGGGCCCAGGTCCACCCCAGCCCGAGGGCGGCCTTGCGCCCGCTCATGGCGAGCCAGTCGCGGGCCGCCTCCAGTGGATAAGGATGGGGGATGTTGAGGGTGTAGCGGGCAAGCGCCTCATCCGAGCAATAACGCACGATGTCGGTCTCATCCTCCGCCTGCAGTGGTCGCAGCACCAAGCAAGAGACTGGTTCGGACGATGGCTCATGCAATGTGGGGATGTACAGGCGCCGGGCAAGCAGTCGCTGCAGTACATCAGCCAGCTCGTCGTCCGCGCTCAATCGCAGATCCGCGCCGCTGGGCCCCAGGGTGAGCAGGCCGCTCTCCTTGGCCAGGGTCAGGAGAACGCAGGAGGCAGAGATCAGGATCTGGCGGCTCGGGTCCGCCGTCATGAGGGGCGACTCATCCTCCCCCAGCCAGGCGGCGAGCAAACCGCTGGCCGAGAGAATACCGTCGGGCGGGCAGCGGGCCCAGGGCGCAGGAGTCACTGCCGGCTGCTCGCCACACCTGCCGCGCAGCAACTGCCAACGGTTGCCCTGCCCCTGCCACCCCTGCAGCGCACCCTGCCAACGAGGCTGCCAGAGCGCCTCTTCTATCAACAGTTCCATGCTTCCCCCTGCGACCGCCGAACGGCGCAGCATAACCGGCTGCTAATGGTTTGTTAACCCATATCTTTAGCATGGTTAAACGGCATACCCCATGAAAAAATGCCATATGGCCAGCTTGATGGCGGTCACATTAATGCCCCCCTGCCCTTCCTATCATGCCCCCATCTCGCTGTGGCCGGCGCCGCTCGAGAATGACAACGCATAACAAGAGAACACACTATGCAGCAAACCAGCCCACTCAAAACGGTGTTAGTCAGTACCCTGGCGACCGCCTTGCTGATCTTCGTGGCCCAGTACCTCATCGGGAAACAGGAGATAAGGATAGGCATCGCCATCATCCCCATACTGCCCATGCTCTTTGCCGTCATCATCGGCATGATAGTCTCCGCCAAGCCCGTCAAGGATCGCATCCCCGGCTGGAAGCGCCTCTTTGGCGAGAAGGAAGAGGGCTTCTGCGGCAAGATGGTGGGCTTCAGCCTGCTGATCCTGGGTACCCAGTATGCGGGCATGATCATCCCCAACCTCAAGATGATCCTGAGCGTCGGCGTGCCGCTCTTCCTGCAGGAGATAGGCAACCTCCTGCCCATCCTCATCGCCATCCCGCTGGCGGTGAAGTTCGGCTTCGGTCGCCGCGCCATCGGGGCCTGCTCCTCCATCAGCCGTGAACCCTCGGTCGCGGTGATCCAGGGCAGATTCGGCACCGGATCCCAGGAGTACATAGGCGTGCTCGCCATCTACCTGTGCGGCTCCGTCATCGGCACCCTCTGGTTCAGCGTGCTCGGCAGCATAGCGCCCCTCACAGGTCTGCATCCGCTGGCCCTGGCCGCCGGTTCCGGCGTGGGCTCAGGCTCCATGCTGAGCGCTGCCTCCGGTGCCCTGATCAACGGCCTCGACGAGGCACTGGCCCAGCAGGTGCTGAGCATAGCCGCCGCCTCCAACCTGCTCTCGTCGGCCCTGGGTGCCCTCTCCCTCACCTATCTGGGGCTGCCCCTTGCCGAGAAGATCTATTCCCTGACTGACAAAGGAGCGAAAGCATGAAAAGCATCGTGATGGATATGCGCTTCGTCTTCCTGGCGATCCTGCTGGCCATGTTCACCCAGACCCTGACCACAGGCACCCCGCTCTGGCTCATGGGTGACAGCTTCATCGCCATGTCCCTGGTGGTGTTCGCCTCCCTGGTGGCCAAGCGCTACCTGCCCTCGTCCCTGCCAGCCTTTGCCTATGCCACCATCATCGGCATCCTCATCTGCCTGCCCGAGACGCCGGTGCGCGGCCTCTTCATCGATGCCGTGGCCAAAATCTCCTTCCTCTCCTGCTGCGTGCCGCTCTTGGCCTTCGCCGGCCTCTCGGTGGGCGGTCAGCTGGAGGAGCTCAAGAAGATGTCGTGGAAGGTGATCCTCATCTTCATGATCGTCTCCACCTGCTGCTTCTTCGGCGCCTCCCTGGTTGCCCAGCTCGGTTTCTCCATTCAAGGGATCATCTGATGAACCACTACCATATCGAACCTGACCTGTTGGCTCTGCGCGGTTTCAGCCACGAGGTGCGCCACCACCTGCACCGCATCCCGGAATACTCCGGGGCCGAGTTCAAGACCTCCGCCTACTGCCGGGGATTGATGGAAGAGTTCGGCTACAGGATCACCGACTACCCGGGCTTCACTGGTTTTCACGGGGATCTGCACATAGACCCCAGCCTGCCCACCATAGCGTTTCGCGCCGACATGGATGGCCTGGAGATGCATGACATGAGCGAGGTGGCGTTCAAGTCCACCCATGAGGGGATGGCCCACAACTGCGGCCATGACTCCCACATGGCGATCGCCCTGACCGCGGCGAAATTCCTGGCAGGTCACCGGGAGCGGCTGCGCTACAACGTTCGCGTCATCTTCCAGATGGCGGAGGAGGACATGCGGGTGCCGGGGGCCGAGAAGATGGTGGAGCTCGGCTGCATGAAAGGGGTGGACGAGGTCTATGCCCTGCACAACGACGGCGCCATGGAGACGGGCACCATCAAGTTCAACCAGGGGGCCATGTCCTCCTGGGGCTCGGCCTGGACCCTGGATGTACACGGCATCTCCGCCCACGGCTCCACCCCCCACAAGGGGCTGGATGCCATCCGCGAGGCGGTGCGCATCATCGAGGACATGGACTACATCGTCGCCAAGCGTACCAGCCCGTTCAGCCCGGCGGTGTTCGGCTGCGGCATGATCAACGGCGGCACCATTCCCAACGCGCTGGCCGACCATGTGCAGGCCCGTGGCACCATACGTGCCATGGACGCCGAGACCGACCGGATCCTGAAAAACAGCTTCAGGGACATCATCGCCCAGAGCGAGCTGCGCGGCTTCAAGACCACCATGGTCCATGCCGGCTACCCGGCGGTGGAGAACCACGCTGGGGCCTGCGAGCGCCTGCTGCAAGCCGCCGCCGAGGTGCTGCCCGCCGAGTGCATCAATGCCCAGGGTCAACCCATGACAGGCAGCGAAGACTTCAGCTACATGATCAACGCCACCCCGGATCGCAAGGGGGCCATGTTCTTCCTCGGCAGCGGCAATCAAGCCAAGGGGATCTGCAACTACCTGCACGCCAATCCCTATTACCTGGACGATGACTGCCTGCTGATTGGCGCCCAGATCTTTGTCAATCTGGCGACCAGACGCACCTGACGGGCAAGGGGGAGCTGCAATTACTCACATCATGCATCCCCCAACTATCTGGCAGGTGGGCCGCGGAGGCCCGCCTGCTGACCCGCACCCTCAACAGCAAGGAGGCGGTGGGTATAAGGCAAGATCGATGGATGCACTGCCAGCGTACAACCTGTCGCACAGCCAGATGGTGAAGATGGCGGCGAGCCTGAAGAGAGACACGACGAGTCAGCTGAGTTTTCATATGGCGTCGGCGTTCCTCATCCATGACGGTGCTGCATGCCGTATGTGTCAGCGGGCAATCTCCCAAGGCGGGGAGCGGACCTTGAGCCACAAGCGAGGTTGTTTGTTCTGCCCATCAGAAGAGAGCGATATTGGCCGTGCAGTGTGAAGGCAAGGTCACAGAAGGAGAATATGAAAAAAGCGAATAAAAAAATGCCAGTCAAACTTAACTGACTGGCATTACGCCGTGGCGTCTTTGGGGCTGGTGTCAGGCTGCGACAATCCCTGACAACATACCCGTTTATTTCACCGCATCGAAGGTCAGCAGCGTCGCCTGCTCGGCACTCTTCAGCACCAGCTGTTTGCCGCTTATCTGGAAGCTTGCCACCTTCTCCAGCGCCTGCAGGTAGTTCATCTCCTTGCCGGCCAGATCCCCTGTACACATCATGCGAGTCGCCCCCATGGGGCCCAGAGCCAGAATACCGTCCCCCTGCTCTGTGATGCCGCCAAAGTAGCGGTTGCAGCCGCCCTTGCCTGCCACCTTGTCGCCGGCGACCTGCAGGGTGAAGGTATCACCGCTCGCCCCTTGCAACTGCCAGGTCGATGCTTGCAGCTCTGCCAGGGTAGAACCCGTTGCCATGGCGCAGCCTCCCAGGGCCAGCGCAGCCAGCAGGGTCAGTTTCTTGTTCATGAGTTCACCTCGTGATGGAGAAAGTCGTGAAGACACAGAGTGAGGGGCCTGTTTATCATGACTCTGGCGCCCATCAAAACTCTTTTATTGTGATCGGGGTTCCCTTTACTCCCTGCTGGCATGTGCCATGCTTGTAGTCCTGTTCCGGACCCAGGGAGGGGAAACGAATGGTCAAGTCTCTCGTCATCGCACTCGCATTCGGTCTCACTTTTTCGGCCCAGGCCGCCGACTGGGATTTCCTCAAAAACGAAGCCGACAGCCAGCTCTACGTGAAAAGCTATTCCGGCGTACTGCTCGGCAACCAGGCCCATACGGGCGACAATTTCGATATCTGGCTCATCAACACCGGCTACCAATATCCGGTAGAGGATGATATCAGCCTCTACATGGAGGCCGGACCGGCAGTGGGCAGCCACAGCGAGCAGGCCGGCTTCAATATCAGCTCTGGGGTGCGCTACCGCCTATCCCCCTCACTGAACATCGGCAGCCAGCTCAAACAGCTGGAGGTGAGCAAGCCCAGCACCCTGGTGGAGCTCAACAGCAGCCTGCTGGTGACACCGCAGTTGGCCATCACCGCCAACTACGGCCTCAGTGCCTTCAGCACCGAGCAGTTCCTCACCCTGGGGGTAGGTTTCAACTTCTGAGGGATCAGAGGAGCCTGGCGCCACTGACCAGCACGCCATTGAGATCGGCGTAGACATAATCCCCCGGCGCTATGCTGACCCCGGCAAAGGACAGCACCACATCTAGCTCGCCCTGTCCGCGTTTCTCGGTTTTGACCGGACAGGCCGCCAGCGCCTTGACTCCCAGCGCCAGCGTCGCCAAGGTGCCCACATCTCGCACGGCGCCGTGGATCAGGATCCCTTCCCATCCCTGCTCCACCGCCTTGATGGCCAGTTGGTCCCCCAGCAGCGCCCGGCGCAGGGAGCCACCGCCGTCGATCACCATCACCTTGCCATGACCGGGGCTCGCCACCAGCTCCCGCACCAGGCTGTTGTCCTCGAAGCAGGAGAGAGTGACCGCTTCGCCATAAAACAGCGGCTTGCCGCCATAATCGTGAAACAGCGGCTCTGCCACCTGCAGGGCATCGCCATGTTGATCGCAAAGGTCGGGCAGTAGATCCATCATGGTCAGCATCCTTCCATGGAGTGAATGAGTCCGCTCATTCTTTCATCATGTGGACAGGCTGACAATCCAGCGGGCAACCGACATACCCGGATGGTGTGGCTCCCGTCCAGCCTCTCATCATGCGAAAGCTCTGAGCATCCAGCGGGAAGTCAGTCTGCCAAGATGGCATGGCTCCCCCTTCAGCAGGACGGGCACCAACCAGAGCTCCCCCTCTACCACCCAGTAGAGGGCATTCTGCCCGAAGCGGGCGGCCAGTCGGATGGCCTCGCCCTGAGGAATGTGCAGCAACAGGGACGCCTCCTGCCAGCACTCATCCGGAGCGCTGCCCCACACGGGCCCCATCACCAGGGTATCGGCAAGGTGGCGTGACAGGGCGCGTTGACGTCGGGCGTTGCGGCGCATCCCCACCAGCTGGCTGGCCGGATTCCAGGCCGTGACGATGGCATAGGCAGCCCAGACTGGCGGTGCGAAGGGGGCAATAAAACACACATTTCTGTAGTTTTCCCACAAAGTCATGTCAACCACATGTTACATCCCATTACATTTCTTAAGGGCGAAAAAGCGGGCCAGCCCACGTATGATGCAGCGAACCTCGGGATTGACTTATATCAAACCTGAGTTAAAAAGTTGCTATCTGACGGCAAAGAGTGTTGTTATGCGCCTGTTAACTGATAAAATGCAGCAACTTTTGTAATGGACTACCTTTCCAGGCTTCTCTCGATCAGACTTGTTGAGAGCCTATGTGCGGCACAGGGATGTTTGCCAACATAGATACCAAATTCGCGATGATTCGACCTGACATTCATACCCAGGATGACGTAATAAATTTTCAGGACCGGTCGGATAACGCCAAAGAGTGTTAAAATTTCGATAATTAACTGATAAGAATCTGGGAATACTCATGCAAACACCACATATTCTGATCGTCGAAGACGAGCTGGTCACCCGCAACACCCTCAAGAGCATCTTCGAGGCCGAAGGCTACATAGTGCTGGAAGCCAACAATGGCGATGAGATGCATCAAGCCCTGACCAGCCACACCATCAACCTGGTGATCATGGACATCAACCTGCCGGGCAAGAATGGCCTGCTGCTGGCGCGCGAGCTGCGTGAAGATGACAATATCGCCCTGATGTTCCTGACCGGTCGTGACAACGAAGTGGACAAGATCCTGGGGCTGGAGATCGGCGCCGATGACTACATCACCAAGCCGTTCAACCCACGCGAGCTGACCATCCGTGCCCGCAACCTGCTGAGTCGCACCATGAACGTGACCGCCGGTGGCGAAGAGAAGAAGCTGGTGGAGCGTTACCTGTTCAATGGCTGGGCGCTGGACATCAACAGCCGTGCACTGGTCAGCCCGGCAGGCGACATGTTCAAGCTGCCCCGCTCAGAGTTCCGCGCCATGCTGCATTTCTGCGAAAACCCGGGCCAGATCCAGACCCGTGCCGAACTGCTCAAGAAGATGACAGGCCGTGAGCTCAAGCCCCACGATCGTACCGTGGATGTCACCATCCGCCGCATTCGCAAGCACTTCGAGAGCGTGGGCGACACCCCGGAGATCATCGCCACCATTCATGGCGAAGGCTACCGCTTCTGTGGCGAGCTGGAGCAGGAATAACCCCTGCCCGGTGAAGCGAGAGGCGCCTGTGGGCGCCTCTTCTGTTTGTGGCTGGTGCAAGTCGTCTGTCCGCCAAAACAAAAAGCCCACTCAGTCGAGTGGGCTTTTTGCATGAAAGCTGGAGCGGGCAGCGGGAATCGAACCCGCATCATCAGCTTGGAAGGCTGAGGTAATAGCCATTATACGATGCCCGCAAGACATCAGGAACGCAGCAGATACAAGGCATGGAATCGGCGTCTTAAGAGACGTGCCAGAAGTAGGCAACAACGAGACGGGACAGATACCTGGTATCAGAATGTGGAGCGGGTGATGGGAATCGAACCCACGTATGCAGCTTGGGAAGCTACCGTTCTACCATTGAACTACACCCGCGTCAGTGGCCTCTACTATATGCATTTTGCCGGCGAGCGCAATCACCGCCTTCGTATTTTTTGCCATAAATCAAGCTGTTCGGCCAACTATTGAGCATGCAGCTGCTTTTTCAAACAAAGACGTTCACACTCCCGGATCTGCGAGGTTGCCAAGCCGTGGGGGCGACGATAGTCTTGCGCCACTCGACCGAGGAGGGTGGTAATGGACAAGAACAAGCAGAAACATCTCTATGGCTGGTTGCGCAAACAATCGGGCCATGGCCGGTGCTGGATCGGTCTTTCCATTGGTCTGGGCATGGGTCAGGGCATACTGATGGTGATGCAGGCCTGGCTGCTGGCCACCCTGCTCCACGGCTTCATCATCGAAGGCACCACGCCCGAGCAGTCCATTCCCCTCTTTATTGCCCTGCTGCTGGTGACCCTGACCAAGGCTGCACTGGCTTATGGCCGGGAGGTGGCGAGCTTCAGGGCAGGCAGTGCGGTGCGCCAGGCCATCCGCGAGCTGGTGCTCACCCGCCTCGCCCGCCTCGGGCCTGCCTATATCCAGCGCCGCCCCGCCGGCAGTTGGGCCAGCCTGCTGCTCGAGCAGATCGAAGAGATGCAGGAGTTCTTCTCCCGCTATCTGCCCCAGATGGCCATAGCCGTCTTCATCCCCCTGGTGATCCTGGTGGCCGTGTTCCCGGTCAACTGGGCCGCTGGCATCATCTTGCTCGGCACAGCGCCCCTCATCCCGCTCTTCATGATCCTGGTGGGCGTCGGCGCTGCCGATGCCAACCGCCGCAACTTCCAGTCCCTGGCGAGGCTCTCCGGCCACTTCCTCGACAGACTCAAGGGCTTGCGTACCCTGCAGCTCTTCATGCGTACCCAGGCGGAGGGTGAAGCCATTCGCGACGCCTCGGAAGATTTTCGGGAGCGCACCATGGAGGTGCTGCGGCTCGCCTTCCTGAGCACGGCCGTGCTGGAGTTCTTCGCCGCCATCGCGGTGGCCCTGGTGGCGGTCTACTTCGGCTTCTCTTACATAGATCACCTCAATTTCGGTAACTATGGCGCCAAGGTAACGCTCTTTACCGGCTTGTTCGTGCTATTTCTCGCTCCCGAGTTTTACGCGCCGCTGCGGGAACTCGGCGCCCACTACCACGCCAAGGCACAGGCCATAGGCGCCGCCGAGCAGCTGCTGGAGTTTCTCGAGGCCGAAGTCAGCGAGCCAGCTTCAGGGAGTGCCCCCTTCCAGGCCGATGGCCCCATCAGGGTGGAGGCCCGTGCCCTGGAGGTGCTGAGCGCCGAGGGCAAGGTGCTGGTCGGCCCCATCGATTTCACCCTTGAGGCAGGCACGCGCACAGCCCTGGTCGGGATCAGCGGGGCCGGCAAGAGCTCCCTGGTCAACGCCCTGCTCGGCTTTGCCCCCTATCGCGGTTCGCTCCGTGTCAACGGCCAGGAGCTCGCCGAGCTGGACATGAGCCAGTGGCGGCTGCAACTGGGCTGGCTCTCCCAGAACCCCCAGCTGTTCCACGCCTCCCTGAGAGACAACCTGCTGCTGGCCAGGCCCACGGCCAGCGACGCCGAGCTGGAAACCGCCCTGGTGCGGGCCCAGGCCTGGGAATTTGCCAGGGAGAAGGGATTCGACTATCCGGTCGGAGATCAGGCCGGTGGCCTCTCCGTCGGTCAGGCCCAACGCCTCGCCCTGGCCCGCACCCTGCTCAAGTCCACCCAGTTGATAGTGCTGGATGAACCCACTGCCAGCCTGGATCGCCACTCCGAACGCGCCATCATGAGCACGCTCGAAGACGCTGCGAAAGGCAAGACTCTGCTGATGATCACCCACCGCCTCGATCAGCTCAGCCAGATGGACAACATACTGGTGCTGGAGCGCGGCCAGCTGGTGGAGCAAGGCCACTTCGCGCAACTCTGCCAGGCACAGGGGCCCTTCGCCCGTCTGCTGTCCCAACGTTCAGGGGATTCTCTCGATGACTGATCTACTGCCGTTCCTGCGTCTCTACCGCCAGCACTGGCTCAGCCTCTCCCTCGGCCTGCTGCTGGCCCTGGTCACCCTGGTGGCCGGGATGGGGCTGCTCTCCCTCTCAGGCTGGTTCCTCTCCGCCGCCGCCGTGGCGGGGCTGGCGGTCGCCAGCCGGGATACCTTCAACTACATGACCCCGGCCGGCGGCGTGCGCTTCTTCTCCATAGTGCGTACCGCCAGCCGCTGGGGTGAGCGGGTGGTGAGCCACGACGCCACCTTCCGGGTGCTCACCCGGTTGCGGGTCTGGTTCTGGCAAAGACTCTCCCCCCTCTCCCCCGGCACCCTGGCCGGTTTTCGTCAGGCGGATCTGCTCAACCGTCTGGTGGCCGACATCGACGCCATGGATCACGTCTACCTGCGCCTCGTCACTCCCATAGGAGCGGCTCTGCTCAGCTGTGCCGGGCTGGTATTCTTCCTCTCCTTCTTCGACAGCCGCCTGGCGCTGACTCTGGGGGCCATACTGCTCTTTGGCATGCTGGCCCTGCCGCTGGTGTTCTATTTCGCCGGCCGGGCCCCCGGTCGTCGACTCATCGCCGAGAAATCCACCATGCGCACCCGCATGGTGGATTATCTGGACGGCCATGCCGAGCTGCAGATGTTCGCCGCCGCCCCCAAGGCGCTGGCCGAGCTGCAACAGGCCGAGCAGGCCCTGATCCAGGCCCAAGCCCGCATGGCCAGGGTGAGCGGCCTCGCCAGCTTCTCGGTCCAGCTGCTCAGCGGCTGGACCCTTACCCTGATGCTGTGGCTGGCTGGTCACGGCGTCGGCGGTGGCACCCCGGATCCCATCACGGCGCTCATGGTGTTCGCCACCCTGGCAAGCTTCGAGGCGCTGCTGCCTCTGGCGGGCGCCTTCCAGCACCTCTCCACCAGCCTCACCTCGGCCCGTCGTCTCAACGAGATACTGCAGGAGGCCAAGGCGCCAGAGTGGGGAGAGGAGCAAGCGCCTGCGACTCAAGGCGCCTTGCAGATACGGGACCTCCATTTTGCCTATCCCGGCCAGGATACCCCTGTGCTGCGAGGCTGCACCCTGCAACTGAACCCCGGCGAGAAGCTGGCGCTGCTGGGGCAGACTGGTTGTGGCAAGTCCACCCTGATGGGGCTGCTGACCCGGGAGTGGACGGCGCAGACCGGCGAGATACTGCTGGATGGCAAGCCGTTGACCGCGTACGGCGAAGGGGCACTGCGCGCCTCCTGCTCAGTGGTGAGCCAGCGGGTGCATCTGTTTGCCGATACCTTGCGCGGCAACCTCAAGCTGGCCGCCCCCGACGCCAGTGATGAGCGGCTGACCGAGGTTCTCACCCAGGTGGGTCTCGCCACCCTGCTGGCAGACGAAGATGAAGAGGCCGAGAGCGGACTGGACGCCTGGCTCGGGGATGGCGGTCGCCCCCTCTCCGGCGGCGAGCGCCGCCGCATCGGCATCGCCCGCGCCCTGCTGCACGACGCCCCGCTCTGGCTGCTGGATGAGCCGACCGAAGGCCTCGACAGCCAGACCGAGCGGGAGATCATGGCCCTGCTGCTCAAGCTGGGGGCAAGGCGCTCCCTGCTGCTCATCTCCCACCGCCTGCTGGGGCTGGAGCAGATGGACAGGGTAGCCCTGATGGAAGAGGGCAAGATCCGCCTCTGCGCACCGCACCAGGAGTTGCTGGAAGATGACTACTACCGCAGCCTGCACCAGCGGCTGGCTCCCGCCTGATGAAAGCCAATGAAAAAGGGGCAGGGATCTGCCCCTTGTCTTGTTGATAGTGCCAAGATCCCCGTCACAGCTCGCCTCCCGGGCGAAAAATGGGGCTGGTCGCAGGCAGCGACTGACCCCTATAATGGCCCCCTCACTGTTCAACAAGACCTCGACATGAAACGCCTGATCCTGATGATGCCCCTGATTGCCTCCGGTTGTGCCGACTTCGCCTTCAACAGCAATCTGGACAAGGAAAACTTCGACGAGTATTTCAAGCCGGGCGGCGTCCGGATCTATGAGCAGAACCAGCTCGCCGACCTCAATTACCTCTACCTCGGCACCGTCGAGGGTGAGTCATGCCAGGCCGATGCCAATCAGGCGGTGCCCAATGCCGGCGAAGCCCGCACCCTGGCCCGCCGCCGCGTGGCTGACATGGGCGGCAACGGCGTCAGCTTCGACAAGTGCGCCGAGTTCAGCGATGTGCCGGGCTGCCTGAAGCAGGTGATCTGCTACGGTCAGGCGCTGAAAGTGGCCGAAGAGAAGTAAGGTCTCGACATGGCCCTCGCCATCGTCCGCCTCGGCAGCCCCCGTCTCCCCGATGAGGGACTGCGCATCGGCACAGTGCGCCGCCCGCCCCGCGGCGTGCCCAAGAGCGATTTTGCCAGCCAGGATTGGTACGACGTCTGGTTCCCCAACCTGGCCCCCAGCGCCGAGACCATGAAGCTCGGTCAGGCCGCCGAGACCCCGGCCCAGTGGGCTGCCTTCTGCAAGCAGTACAAGGCCGAGATGGCGAGCCCCGCTGCCCGCAACGATCTGGCGCTGCTGGCAGCCCTCTCCCACACCACCAACCTGTCAGTGGGCTGCTACTGCGAGCAGGAGTCCCGCTGCCATAGAGCCGTGCTCAAGGCACTGCTGGCAGACGGCGGCGCGCTGCTGCGCTGACGGGCAAAACGAGAGAGGGCACCCTGCCCCCTCTCGTTTGCCTCTACGCTTCCCCCTGCCGACCTATGACGGTGAATGCTCCCGTACCCGCCGTCGCAGCGCCGCCTCCTCGGCCAGAGTCATGCCCGTCGTAGTCGCCTGCTCGTTGCTGGCCAGCCACGCCACCAGATCGGCCACCGTCTCCTCCAGCGGTCGGAAGTTCAGGCCGTGGACGATGGCGGCCTCGGCGCTGATGCTGCCATAGCCGGCAAACTCGGCCTGGGTGTTGGGCAGCAGCGTGGGATAGCTCTGCCAGGGTTCGACCCCGGCCGCGATCAGGGCTGGCCAGGGGATCCACTCCGGTTGCAGGGGGGAGGCCGGCATCAGGCGGGCCGCCAGACGCTCAACCCAGTCCACCAGGGCGATGCCGGGCTTGACGAGGTTGAAGCAGCCCTCCAGTCGCTGCTCGGCGGCCCGCAGCACGAACTCGGCGCAGTCGCGCACGTCCAGGTATTGCAGCCTGTCCTGCCCCTCCCCCGGCAGCAGCCAGGATCCGCCTTGCTGCACTCGTTGCACCCACCAGGCCAGGCGGCCGGTCGGGTCGAAGGGGCCGCACAGCACGCCGGGGCGCAGTATGCAGAGCCGCTCCCCCCAGCGGGTCCGATACTCTGCCTCGCACAAGACCTTGAGCGGACCGTAGCCGCTGGCTGACTCGCCGGGAGCCACCTGGTGCAGCGGCGCCGACTCGTCCATCTCGGGCCGGGCGAAGTCCCGATAGACGCTGATGGTGGAGATGAAGATGAGGCGCTCACAACGCCCGAGCAGGGCCGTCGATAGGCTGGCCGCCTGCGCTGGGTCATAGCAACAGGTGTCTATGGCCAGATCCCAGTGCAGTCCCTCCCCCAGCAAGGGATCCAGGCTCTGATCCCTGTCCCCCTGCAGTTGGGTCAGCTCGCGCCAGTCAGGGTGCTGGCGGTGACCCCGATTGTACAGCGTCACCTCATGACCCCAATCCAGGGCCAGCGAGGTGAGGTGGCGGCCCAAAAAACCGGTGCCGCCGATAATCAGCAGTTTCATCCCTGTCTCTCCTGTGCGCCGCGGTGCCATGACCCCGGCCAATCCCTGTTCTTCCCCCACCCTACGCAAGTTGACGCCAGGGCACAGCCTCGGATGCCGCGCTCTGCGACCGGGATCACAGGGGGCCACGACTGTGGCGACGCCTGCGTTTTCGGTCCGCCTGTGCTACATTGCCGGGGTTTTCAGCCAGGATCCGCCATGAAGTTCGATATAGACACACTCGGGATCATCCGCTCTCCCTACAAGGAGAAGTTCGCCATCCCCCGCCAGCCCGGCCTGGTCAAATCGGCTCGCGCCCGCCTGGAGCTGCTGCCTCCCTACGATCAGCCGGACGTGCTGCGCGGCATAGAGCAGTTTTCCCACCTCTGGCTCAGCTTCGTGTTTCACCAGACCATGGCCCAGGGCTGGCACCCGACGGTCCGTCCGCCGCGCCTTGGCGGCAACGAGCGGGTCGGGGTCTTTGCCACCCGATCTACCTTCCGCCCCAACCCGCTCGGCCTCTCCGTGGTCGAGCTGCACGGGGTGGGCCGTGAGCGTGGCAAGCTGTGGCTCGACCTCGGCGCCGTGGATCTGCTGGACGGCACCCCTGTGGTCGACATCAAGCCCTATATTCCCTATGCCGACAGCCTGCCCCACGCCCGGGGCGGCTTCGCCCCCGAGGCTCCAACCCCGCCATTGATGGTGAGCTTCACCCCCGAGGCGGAGCTGCAGCTCATGCCCTGGCTCAAGGCCCACCCCGAGCTGCGCCAGCTGGTGAGCGAGGTGCTGGCCCAGGATCCCCGTCCCGCCTACAAGAAGGGCAAGCCGGACGACAAGGAGTACGGCGTCAGATTGTTCGATATGAACGTGCGATTTCAGATAAAAGAACCTGAATGCCTGGTATTGGCCATCGAACCCGCTTGAAAAAGCCGCTTGATCTGCATGAAAAAAGCCACCCCTAGGGTGGCTTGTTTGTGCGCAGAACAGGGCGCTTAGCGCCGTTGCAACAGCAGGCTGCCGATGGAGTAACCGGCGCCGAAGGAGCAGAGCACACCACGGGCCCCGCTAGGCAGGTCCTGGTTGAACAGGTGGAAGGCGATGATGGAGCCCGCCGAGCTGGTGTTGCCATAGCTGTCGAGGATCACCGGCGCCTCCTGCTGGCTGGCGTCGTGGCCCAGCAGCTTGCGGCCGATGAACTGGTTCATGGTGAGGTTGGCCTGATGGAGCCAGAGGCGGTTCAGCTCCCCCGCCTGCCAGCCCTGATCCCCCAGCTGTTCCTCTATCTGTGTGCACACCAGAGGCAGCACCTCCTTGAACACCTTGCGCCCCTGCTGGCGGAACAGCTTGTCATCCCCGTAGCGGGTGCGCGGACTGAATCGGTTCAGGAAGCCGAAGTTGTTGCGGATGTTGTTGGAGTACTGGGTCACCAGCTTGCTCGCCACCAGTTGCCAGGGGTTGGCCACCTTGCAATCGGCCTCCCGCTCCAGCAGCACGGCGGTGCAGGCGTCGCCAAAGATGAAGTGGCTGTCCCTGTCCCGGAAATTGAGATGCCCCGAGCAGATCTCGGGATTCACCACCAGGGCCAGTCTGGCGGTGCCGGCCGCCAGCAGATCCGCCGCCGTCTTGATGCCGAAGGTGGCGGAGGAACAGGCCACGTTCATGTCAAAGGCCATGCCACTCGCCCCCAGATAGTGCTGCAGCTCGATGGCCAGCGCCGGATAGGGGCGCGGCATGTTGGAGGCCGCCACTATGACCAGATCTATCTCCCCCGGCTCGCGACCGGCGGCGATCAGCGCCTGTTCGGCGGCGGCCACCGCCATCTCCACCATGATGGAGGGCTGGTCATCGGGGCGCTCCGCCAGCAGGGGCTGCATGATGTCCGGATCCAGCACCCCTTCCCTGCTCACCAGATAGCGACTCTTGATGCCGGACGCCTTCTCGATGAACTCGCAGCTCGAATGCTGCTTGGCATCCAGCTGGCCAGCGTCGATGGCGGAGGCGTTCTCCTCGTTGTAGAGATCCACATACTGGTTGAAGGCAGCCACCAGCTCTTCATTGCTGACGGCAAAGGGGGGGGTATAGAGGCCTGAGCCACTGATTACGATAGAGGTCATCTTTGCTCCTGGCCGGGTGCAATCCCGGCTTGTCTGTTTTTTAGGGTTCAGAGATTCATAGCTGATCGATCGCTCCGGCGAGACCAGCCAGGGTCAGCGGGTGCATGCGCCCGCCAATCACGTCATTCATCAACTTGATGGAGGGGTGCCAGAGCCACTCCTGCCTCGGCAGCGGATTGATCCACACCATCTTGGGGAAATGTTGTTGCAGGCGCCCGAGCCACACCTGGCCGGGCTCCTCATTCCAGTACTCTACGCTGCCACCGGGCCAGGTGATCTCGTAGGGACCCATCTTGGCGTCCCCCACCAGGATCACCCGATAGTCGCTGCCGTAGGTGCGCAGCAGCCGCAAGGTATCAAAACGCTCCTCGGCCCGGCGGGCGTTGTCCTGCCAGACGAAGTCGTAGAGACAGTTGTGAAAATAGAAGTACTCCAGATGCTTGAACTCGTGGCGCAGCGCCGAGAAGAGCCGCTGCACCTCGGCCACGTGGGCATCCATGGACCCCCCAACATCGAAGAACACCAGCAGCTTGACCCCGTTGTGGCGCTCGGGTCTGAGCTTCACATCGAGCCAGCCCTGGCGGGCCGTGCTGCTGATGGTGTCGTCGAGATCCAGCTCCGAGGGATTGCCCTTGCGCACCCAGCGCCTGAGCTTGCGCAGCGCCAGCTGGATGGCCCGCTGGCCGAGCGGCGAGTCGTCGCTGAAGTTGCGATAATGGCGCGCCTCCCACACCTTGGTTGCCTTGCCATGCTGGCCTTCTCCCCCCATGCGGATCCCTTCGGGGTGGAAGCCGCCATGGCCGAACGGACTGCTGCCCCCGGTGCCCACCCACTTGTTGCCGCCGGCGTGGCGCGCGTTCTGTTCGCGCAGGCGCTGGTTGAGGGTCTCCAGCAGCTTGTCGAGCCCGCCGAGGGATCTGAGCAAGGCTTTCTCCTCAGGGCTCAATAACCGCTCGAACTCCTGGCGCAACCAGTCGTCCGGCAGCGTCTCGGGCAGCAAGGGGATGGCCTCCAGCCCCTGGTAGTACTCAGCGAAGGCGCGATCGAAGCGATCATAGTGAGCCTCGTCCTTCACCAGCAGGCTGCGGGACAAGCGATAGAAGTCGTCCATGTCCACGCTGGCGAGTCCGGCCGCCAGGGCCCCATGGAGATCCAGCAACTCGCGCAGGCTGCAGGGCAGCTTGTGACGGCGCAGGTGAAGGAAGAAGTCGATGAGCATTCAGCCGCCACGACGCGCCAGGAAGGCGAGCTTCTCGAAGAGGTGCAAGTCCTGCTCCGTCTTGAGCAGGGCGCCATAGAGAGCGGGCACCAGCTTGCCAGGCTCCCGGCTGCGCAGCGCCTCGGGGGCGATGTCATCGGCCAGCAGCAGGCGGATCCAGTCCAGCAGCTCCGAGGTGGAGGGCTTCTTGCGCAGCCCCTCCACATTACGCAGCTCGAAGAAGAGATCCATCGCCTCGCCGAGCAGGCCCTCCTTGAGGTTGGGATGGTGCAGCTGGACGATGGCCTGCATCTCGGCCTTGTCGGGGAAGCGGATGTAATGGAAAAAACAGCGGCGCAGGAAGGCGTCCGGCAGCTCTTTCTCGTTGTTGGAGGTGATGATGACCACCGGACGCTGGCGCGCCTTGATGCGCTCGCCGGTTTCGTAGACATCGAACTCCATCCGATCCAGCTCCAGCAACAGATCGTTGGGAAACTCGATGTCCGCCTTGTCGATTTCATCGATGAGCAGTACCGGCCTCTGCGAGGCAGCGAAGGCCTGCCACAGCTTGCCGCGGCGGATGTAATGGTTGATGTCCCCTACCCGCGGCTCCCCGAGCTGGGAGTCCCGCAGCCGGGCCACCGCATCGTATTCATAGAGCCCCTGCTGGGCCTTGGTGGTGGACTTGATGTGCCAGCTGATGAGGTCGGCACCGAGCGACTCGGCAACCGCCTCGGCCAGCACCGTCTTGCCGGTGCCCGGTTCACCTTTGATCAGCAGCGGCTTCTCCAGCACGATGGCGGCATTGACGGCCATACTCAGTGACTTTGATGCGAGATAGCGATCGCTTCCTGCAAATCCCATGAGATCCATTCCTTTGGTCGCAGGAGAACCCAGGGGCCCTTCGGCGAGAGAGAATAAGTTCTATATGTTGTAATAACATATTGTTATAACGATTCGTCACTTCTCATTCAGAAACCACAGGGTAATCTTGTTTCATCGCCTTAACAAACACAGGGATAGCACCATGAGCAAAATTTTTGAGGACAACAGCCAGACCATAGGCAACACCCCGCTGGTTCGTCTCAACCGTGTTACCAAGGGCCGCGTGCTGGCCAAGATCGAGAGCCGCAACCCGAGCTTCAGCGTCAAGTGCCGGATCGGCGCCAATCTCATCTGGGATGCCGAGAAACGCGGCGTGCTGACCAAGGGCAAGGAGATCATCGAGCCTACCAGCGGTAACACGGGCATTGCCCTGGCGTTCGTGGCTGCGGCCCGTGGCTATCCCATCACCCTGACCATGCCGGCCACCATGAGCCTTGAGCGCCGCAAGCTGCTCAAGGCGCTTGGCGCCAACCTGGTGCTGACCGAAGGGCCGCTGGGCATGAAAGGCGCCATTGCCAAGGCCAACGAGATCCTCGAATCCGAGCCGGGCAAGTATGTGCTGCTGCAGCAGTTCGAAAACCCCGCCAACCCCGAGATCCACGAGCAGACCACAGGCCCCGAGATCTGGGATGCCACCGACGGTGACGTGGATGTGTTTGTGGCAGGCGTCGGCACCGGCGGCACCATCACTGGTGTCTCCCGCTACATCAAGCAGACCAAGGGCAAGGCCATCGTCTCCGTGGCGGTCGAACCCAGCGAATCTCCCGTCATCAGCCAGAAACTGGCGGGCGAAGAGATAAAGCCCGGTCCCCACAAGATCCAGGGCATAGGCGCCGGCTTCATTCCAGGCAACCTGGACCTGACCCTGCTGGACCGCGTCGAGCAGGTGAGCAGCGAGGAGTCCATCGAGATGGCTCGCCGCCTGATGGAAGAGGAAGGCATTCTGGCGGGGATCAGCTCCGGCGCCGCCGTGGTCGCTGCCGCCCGTCTGGCCGAGCTGCCGGAGTTCGAAGGGAAAACGATTGTCGTCATCCTGCCGAGTGCTGCCGAGCGTTATCTCTCCAGTGCCCTCTTCGCCGGCGTGTTCAGCGAACAGGAACTGCAACAGTAATTGATCGCATTACACCAAAACAACGGCGCCTCTGGGGGCGCCGTTTTCATTATGCGCTAAACTCAGTAGCCATCAGTGTCAGTCGACCCCTTATTTTTTGGGGTAAAATAACAAACTTGGGTGTGACAAAAAAAGCAGACATTCTGTGATAAATCTCATATCCTGTGCGGCGTCACGAGGTGTTTACCGGCTAGGTATCACAAGGTAACAAAGTGTTATTTTTCGTTATAAATTAATTTCAGGCCAGACCTGACGCGGCTTGTAGCCCGATGACGAAAAAGACTTAGCCAGGGCGCCGAATACTGCACAGAAAATTGACCTGGATTAAACCATTGCAGGTCTGATTTCGTTACTTTACAACATATCCATACTGACACGGTGAGACAGGAAGCCTCATTAGCGACCATCTCTCCACACAATATCAATAATATGGGGTGAAACCATGTACGAGAAGTCTGTTGTTATTACTGCTGAAAACGGCCTGCACACCCGTCCCGCAGCTCAGTTCGTGAAAGAAGCCAAAGAATTCCAAAGCGAGATCACTGTGGTCTCCGGTGGCAAATCCGCCAGCGCCAAGAGCCTGTTCAAGCTGCAGACCCTGGGCCTGACCAAAGGCACCAACGTGACCATCCAGGCCGACGGCCCGGACGCTCAGAAAGCCGTTGAGAAGCTGGTTGCCCTGATGGACGAGCTGGAGTAATCCAGCTTTATTCCTCCCCCACAGTCGTTTTAATAGGAAGGATTATGATATCTGGCATTCTTGCGTCCCCCGGTATCGCATTCGGTAAGGCGCTTCTTCTGAAAGAAGATGAAATCGTTATCAATCAGGGCAAGATTTCTGCCGACCAGATTGACGCCGAGATCAACCGCTTCCTCGAAGCCCGCACCAAGTCAGCCGCACAGCTGGAAGCCATCAAAGAGATGGCCGGTCGTACCTTCGGTGAAGAAAAAGAGGCCATCTTCGAAGGCCACATCATGCTGCTCGAAGATGAGGAGCTGGAAGGGGATATCAGATCCTTCATCAAAGACAACAAGGCGTCCGCCGACAAAGCCATCTATGAAGTGATCGAACAGTACGCCAAGATGATGGCCGAGCTGGACGACCCCTATCTGCGTGAGCGCGCCACCGACTTCCGTGACATCGGAACCCGTCTGGTGAAGAACGTGCTGGGCATCGCCGTTGTCAACCTGAGCACCATAGACGAAGAGGTCATTCTGGTCGCCAAAGACCTGACCCCGTCCGAAACCGCTCAGATCAACCTGAAATATGTGCTGGGCTTCGTTACCGACATCGGTGGCCGCACCTCTCACACTTCCATCATGGCCCGCTCCCTGGAGCTGCCGGCCATCGTGGGCACCAACGACATCACCGCACGCGTCAACAATGGCGAGATGCTGATACTGGATGGCATCAACAACCAGATCATCATCAACCCGACCGCCGAACAGCTGGCTGAAGCCAAGAAATTCCAGGCCCAGTTCCAGGCCGAGAAGGACGAACTGGCCAAGCTGAAAGATCTGCCCGCCATCACCCTGGATGGTCATCAGGTCGAAGTCTGCGCCAACATAGGTACCGTCAAGGATACCGAGGGCGCCATCCGCAATGGCGCCGAAGGCGTGGGTCTGTACCGCACCGAGTTCCTGTTCATGGACCGCGATGCGCTGCCGACCGAAGACGAGCAGTTCAAGGCCTATAAAGAAGTGGCAGAGGCCATGCCGGATCAGCCGATCATCGTCCGTACCATGGACATCGGCGGCGACAAAGAACTGCCCTACATGAATTTCCCGAAAGAGATGAACCCCTTCCTGGGCTGGCGTGCCGTGCGTATTTTCTTCGATCGTGAAGACATCATGCACGCCCAGCTGAAGGCCATCCTGCGCGCCTCTGCCTTCGGCAAGCTGCGCATCATGTTCCCGATGATCATCTCCGTCGAAGAGTTCCGCAGCCTCAAGGCCACCGTAGAGCAGCTGAAGGCTGAACTGCGTGCCGACGGCAAAGCCTTTGATGAATCCATCGAAGTGGGTATCATGATCGAGACCCCGGCCGCTGCCGTGATGGCTCATCATCTTGCCAAGGAAGTGGATTTCTTCAGTATCGGTACCAACGACCTGACCCAGTACACCCTGGCCGTCGATCGTGGTAACGAGATGATTTCCGCCATGTACAACCCGCTGTCACCCTCCGTCCTGACCCTGATCAAGATGGTAATCGACGCTTCCCATGACAATGGCAAGTGGACCGGTATGTGCGGTGAACTGGCTGGTGACGAACGCGCCACCCTGCTGCTGCTGGGTATGGGTCTGGATGAGTTCTCCATGAGCGCCATCTCTGTACCGCGTATCAAGAAGCTTATCCGCAACACCAACTTCGAAGATGTGAAGGCAATGGCAGACCAGGCACTGAGCTATGCGACCGCCGCCGAAATCGAAGCCTGTGTAGATAACTTTATTAAGCAGAAGGCAGTCTGCTAAGATCGGCTGCAAACAGCGACAATCATCTCTAGGAGCTTTTACTATGGGTCTGTTTGATAAACTGAAGAAACTGGTTTCCGATGACAGTTCTGACACCGGCGGCATCGAAATTTTTGCACCGCTGTCTGGCGAAATCGTGCCGATCGAAGATGTGCCTGACGTTGTCTTCGCCGAGAAGATCGTCGGTGACGGCATCGCCATCAAGCCGGCTGGCAACAAGATGGTTGCCCCGTGCGACGGCACCATCGGCAAGATCTTCGAGACCAACCACGCGTTCTCTCTGGAATCCGACTCTGGTATCGAGCTGTTCGTTCACTTCGGTATCGACACCGTCGAGCTGAAAGGCGAAGGCTTCACCCGTATCGCCCAGGAAGGTCAGAAGGTCAAGCGCGGTGATACCATCATCGAGTTCGATCTGGCTGTACTGGAAGCGAAGGCGAAGTCTACCCTGACTCCGGTCGTCATCTCCAACATGGACGAGATTAAAGAGCTGATCAAGATGACTGGCGCCGTGACCGTGGGCGAGACCCCGGTTATCCGCATCAAGAAATAATGCGCTGCTGGCTGGTGCCAGCTGCTGCAACAAAAAACCGAAGCCATGTGCTTCGGTTTTTTTATGGGCAACACCTTAGGTCCGCCTGTTCTCAACCATCAGGGGCTAACTAGTTCCCTGACCGGACAAGGGGAATCCGATGCAAAAGCGCGGTCGAGATCAAGGCATTGCCCGACAAGCCTTGTAGCATGGGAGTGGAAACCACGGGATCCCGGCGCCGTGCGTGACGGGATGGATCAGGGCGATGGAATGCGCCCTCCGGAAGGAGATAAAGATGCTGAAGAATACGGAACAACGTTATGGCAGCCTGAGCATAGGGTTGCACTGGCTAACCCTGCTGCTGATAGTGGCCGTTTATGGGCTGATGGAGTTCAGGGATATTTTTCCCAAGGGCTCGGCCGGACGCGACCTGATGAAGGAGTTTCACTTCATGGTGGGCTTGCTGATCCTGGCGCTGGTAGTGGTGCGGCTGCTGGTGCGCTTTGGCAGCCCCTCACCGCGCATCCTGCCCGCCCCCTCACCTCTGATGCTCAAGCTCGGCCACCTCGCCCATCTGGCCCTCTATGGCTTCCTGATACTCACCCCGCTGCTGGGCTGGCTGCTGCTGAGTGCGGGTGGCAAGCCCATCCCCTTCTTCGGATTTGAGTTGCCCGCGCTGATAGGACCGGATGATGGCCTGAAAGGGATCATCAAGGATCTGCACGAAACGCTGGCCAACCTGGGTTATGCCCTGATTGCCCTGCACGCTGCAGCAGCCATCTACCACCACCACGTGCTCAAGGACAATACCCTCACCAATATGCTGCCCGAGCGCAAATAACCGGCGACGGGTTGCACACCAGCAAAAAGGCCCCTTTGACAGGGGCCTTTTGTCATGGACGCACATCATCCTCAGGGCAACACCACCCGGCTCTCTCCCCCACCGAGGGCCTCGACCCTTATTTGCACGCCGATCCGCTCCACCAGGGTCTGAACGTGGGAGATGACCCCGATCTGGCGGCCCGCCGCCTGCAGGGAGTCCAGGCTGGAGAGCGCCAGATCCAGGCTGTCCGGATCCAGGGTGCCGAACCCCTCGTCGATGAAGAGCGACTCGACCTGGGTCTGGCGCGACGACAGGCTGGAGAGCGCCAGCGCCAACGCCAGCGACACCAGGAAGCTCTCGCCGCCGGAGAGAGAGTCCACGGAGCGCACCTCGTCCCCCATGTCCAGATCCACCACCTGCAGCGCCAGATCCGTGCCGGGCACCCGCTCCAGTCGATAGCGCGGCGACAGCTCGCCAAGCTGGGCGTTGGCCTCCAACAATAGACGTTCGAGCGTGAGGCTCTGGGCGAAGGTGCGCAGCTTGGCGCCGCTGGCGGAGCCGATAAGCTCGGACAGTTGCAGCCAGTGATCCGCCACCGCCTGCTGGGCCGCCAAGTCCTCCTGCAGGCTCCCCGCCTTCAGCGCCGCCGCCTCGGCCTGGGCCAGCGTGCTCTTGCACTGGAACAGCTGCTCTTCCAGCTCGCGGCAGCGAGCCTCGCAGGCGCCCAGACACTCGGCAAGGGCCTCGGCCGTGAGGGCGGTCAGCTCCCCATGATGCTCCCGATAGCGCGCCAGCTTGGCCTCCTCCTGGGCCAGCGCCCGCTGACGCTCGGCCAACCGGGTGCGGGCCTCGGCCAGGGCATCATCCAGGCGCTGCAAGGCGGTACGGCGAGCCCTGAGCTCATCCGGCGTGATGGCCAGCAGCCGACGCAGATCATATTCGGCGATGCCGAGAGTGCCAGCATGGGCCGCCCAGCGCCCCAGCGCCTCGCGGCGACGACGGCTGCTCACCTGCCTGTCCTGCTCGAGATGGGCTAGCCTCGCCTTGAGCTCGGTCTGCTTCTCCCGGGCGACCCGCAGTGCCGTCACCGCCTCCTCGAGCTGACTGGCCGCCAGTTGCAATCGCTGCTGCCACTCCTGCTCGATCAGGGTGATGGCGCGGCCCCCGAGGCAGGCCTCCCGGCTGGCGAGCAACCCCTGACGCTGCTGCTCCGCCTCCTTGTAGTCGCGCTCCAGCTTGTGCAGCAGCTCGTTCTGGCTTTGCAGCCGCGCCTCCTGGGCACTCAAGACCGGGGTCAGAGTGGCCAGCTCGCCGCCAAGCTGCTCCCACTCATTCTGTCCGTGCAGATACTCCTCGCAGGTCTGCTGCCACGCCAGCCATTGCTGGCTACCAAGCCACTGGCGCCAGGGCTCGGCCCCCATTTGTTGATCGAGACGGGCCTCACCCTGTGCCAGGCGCTGACGCAAGGATGCCTCCTGTTCGGCCAGTGCCTTCAGCTCGGCCTCCCACTCAACCTTCTGCCGCTCCGCCTCCTGCCATTGCTGCTCAAACTGCTGATGGCGGGCGGTCAGCTGGCTCAGCTGCTGGCGCACGGCCTGCAACTGCTGCTGGCCGAACTGGGCCTCACGCAGTTGCTGCTGGCTCTGGGCCAGCCCATGCTCCAGAGTCTGGCCACGGCTAAGCAGGGTACTCATCAGCTCGCTCCACTTGGTCAGGGAATCGGCTTGATTCTGATTCAGTGGCAACGGGTGGCCCAGCAACTTGGCACCGCCGAGCTGCTGCCAACGCAAGGTCAGTTGTTCGGCGCGGGCATCCAGCTCCGGCAGATGCTGGCGGCGCGCCGCCAGCTGGCGTGCCAGCTCCTGGCGTTCGCTCTCGCACTGGATGTATTGATGATTGAGTCGCTCCCACTCGAGCTCGAGGCTGCGGGATCGATCCGCCAGCTGACCCAGAATGCCCGCCACCTGCGGTTGGCTCTGACTGTAGGGGTGCTCCTCGGCGCCGCAGAGGGGACAAGGTTCACCATCGTTCAGGATGTGGCGATATTGCTCGAAACTGGCGATGGCGCGAGACTGCTCCAGCGCGTGGCGCGCCTCGTCTCGCTGCAGGGCGAGCCGCTCGCGGGCCGGCGCCAGCTCGCCGCCGAGCGTGGTCAGCCGGCTCAGGGCCTGCTCCAGCTGGGCGATCTCCTGCTGCAAACGGCCATGCTGCTCGCCGTGATTGCGACCATAATCAGCCAGCTCCAACAACTGATGCAGCTGGCCCAGCTGTTCGGTCTGCTGCTGCCACTGTTCCTGCGCCTTGGCAAGGCGGATCTCCCACTGCTGCTCCTGCAACTCGTGCTGCTGTTGCTGCAATCGCGCCTGCTCCTGCTGCCAGTCGTCGCGCTCCTGCTGTCCCTGCGCCAGCCGGCTGGCGAGATCCCGCAGGGCATGGCCCTTGTGCTCGCGGCTTTGCAACACGCGCTGTAGCAGCTCCCTGTCCGCCGCCCAGTCCTGGATGGCTGCCAGCAAAGGCTGCCACTGGCGCGCCAGTGGGGCCAGGGCCTTGCGCTCCTCGAGCCACAGAGCCCACTGCTGACGGCGCACCGTCAGGGCCTCGACCCGGCTCGCCTGCTGCTGCCACTCCTGCTGCAGTTCCAGTTGCAGGGCGCGTGCCTGGGTCCCCTGCTGCCGGGTCTCCTGCAACTGCTGGCTCTTCTCCTTGAGCCGGGTATCGAGCTCCTGCGCCCGCTTGAGCTCGGGTTGCAGGGCACCCCACTCCCGCTCTGCGGCAATCTTGTCGGCCAGCAGCTGCTGCTCGCGCAGCGCGGCCTGCTGCAACACGGGTTCAACCTGCTCCAGCTGGGACGCAAGCTGGCCTATCTGCTGCTCCTGCTGCTGCACCTCCAGGGTGAGGCGGGCAAGTTCGTCGTGATCGGCGCGGGCCACCTGGGCCTGCTCGGCGCGGGCAAACTCTTCCCGCCCGGGCGCCGCCTCGCCATGGGCTGCCTCGGCGGCGGCCAGCGCCTCCTGCCCCTCCCTGCAAGCCTGCAACTGGGCGGCAATTCGTCCGTTGAGATCCCGCAAGTCCTGCAACAGCTGACGCTGCTGCTGCTCGTGCTTGAGGCTGGTGGAGAGACTCAGCTGCTGGGCGACCCAGTGCTCACGCGTTTCGTCGTCCATCAGGGCCACATCGCCGAGCCGCTGCTGTATGGTCGCCAGCGCCTGCTGCTCGGCCCGTGCCCGCTCATGGGTCTGGATGGAGATGGCGGAGTAGAGCTCGGTGCCCGTCATCCGCTCGAGCAGGGCGGAGCGCTCATCGGCGCTCGACTTGAGGAAGGCGGCGAACTCCCCTTGCGGCAGGATGACGGCGCGGCGGAACTGCTCCCAGGAGAGGCCCACCAGCTCGTCGATGCGATCCTGCAGCTCCCGCTTGCTGCCAGAGAAGACCTGCCCCGACTCGACGTCGGTCAGGCTGCGCTCCTGAGCCTGGAAGCGCCCCTCCGAGCGATTGCGGGCACGACGCACCGCCCAACGCGCCAGCCAGATGCGGCCGTCGCAGCCGCGGAACTTCACCTCGGCACAGCCGCTGGCGTGGCCGCGGCTCAAGATGCCGCGCACGTCGTTGGCCTTGAGCTTCTCCTCGTCATCCGCCCTGCCCACTTCGGCCACGTGCTTGCGATTGGCGATGAAGCGCGGCATCTCGTCATAGAGGGCGAGGCAGATGGCGTCGAGCAATGTGCTCTTGCCCGCGCCTGTATTGCCGGTGATGGCAAAGAGCCCGGCAGCCCCCAAAGCGCCACCGGCGAAGTCGATGGTGAAAGCCCCGGTCAGGCTGGCCAGGTTTTCCCCTGCAAGAGACAAGATTTTCATGGGTTGGATTCCTTCACCTGCTCCAGGATCTCTTCAAACAACGCCACCAACTCGGCCGCCGGCTCCCCGTCGAACTGCCGCTGATAGCAGAGGCGAAACACCTCTGTGGGAGCGAGTTCATCCAGCCTGCGCCGTTCGCGGCCATCGGCCAGCCCCTCCCCCGAGCCCTGATACTGGGTGCTGATGCGGGCGAGGCGCACCGGTTTGCCCACCATGGCCGCCAGAATGCGCTCGCGGATGCGCGCCTCGGGTTTGGGCAGCAGCAGCCGCACCTCGAGGAAGGGCTGTGCCTGCTGGGGGCAGTCAGGCAGGGAGAGCGCCTCTATGGCTTTCAGCGCCTCCTCGAGTGTGCCCTGGGGCAGGCGGATCATTTCCACCGCTCGGGGCACGGGGATCCGCTCCAGCCCCGCCAGCTTGCCCCCCTCAAACCTGACCTCCAGCACCTGATGGTTGTAGTTGACCTCGGCGAGGGAGAGCGGCAGCGGCGAGCCGCTGTAGTGCACCCCCTCGGCCGGGCTCTGGGCCAGATGGAGGTGGCCAAGGGCCGTGTAGTCGGCGGCGGCGAAGATGTCGGCAGGCAGGGCGTGCTGATTGCCCCCCAGCACCCGCCGCTCGGAAAGCTCGGATAGCTGGCCCGCCGCCAGGTAGGCGTGGCCCATGGCGATAAGGGCCTGGCCGGGCTCGCAGCGCGTGCGGCCTTGCGCCAGCACGTCCTGATAGATCTGGCGAACCCCCTCGATCAGCCGATCCTGCCCCTCTTCGAGCGGCTCCACCCGCAGATCGCTGCTGCGAAGAAAAGGCACGGCAGCGCACCAGGCGGCGACCTTGCCCTCCTTGTCTTGCAACGGCACCAGCAGGCGATCGGTCTCGAGCTTGCCCTCCCCGTCCCGGCTGATGCTGCCCACCAGATGCAGGTCGAAGGCCCGCAGCAGCTCGTGGGGGGCGTCCAGCTTGGAGGGGGAATCGTGGTTGCCGCCGATCAGCACCATGTTGAGGTGAGGCATCTCGGCGCGCAGCCTGGCCAGGAAGCGATAGAGCTGCTGCCAGGCGCTGGCTGGCGGATTGGCGGTATCAAACAGATCCCCTGCTACCAGCAGGGCGTCGATCTGCCGCGTCTTGATGGTGTCGGTCAGCCAGTCGAGAAAGGCATCGTGTTCGAAGCGGCGCTCATGGCCATGGAGTTGATGGCCAAGGTGCCAGTCGGCTGTGTGCAGGATCTTCATGAAAAACGGCTCGAAAGATAAGAGGGGAGGTGCCAGTGGTACCCGATGAGGACAAGATGAGGATATGCCCCTCTTTTTTCAAGCAAAACAGGCCGCTGACGTCAGATTCAGGCGGGCTGGGAATGCATCTCATACTGGGGATGGCCGGTCAGGGGATCCGAGACTTCATTACCGACCCTGAATCCGTGGCGGCGATAGAAGCGCACCGCCGGCTCGTTTTCCACGAAGACCCGGGTATGGAGCGCCCCCCCCTGCTGCTTGGCCTCCTGCAGCAGGGCATGGCCGACCCCGCGCCCCTGGCGGTCGGGTCGCACGAACAGAGCGGCCAGATAGTCATCCACCAGCGCCATGAAACCGAGCAGCTCGCCGCGCTCCTCGAACACCCAGATGCGGGCGTGATCGAGGTAGCGGGTACGCAGTTCCTCCTGAGCCTGCCACCAGCAGGAAGCGTCAACGAAATCATGGGCCTGCAAGGATGCCAGCAGCCAGATCTCGACGATCTCTTCCATGTCTTCCGGCCGGCTCGCTCTCAACATATTCGCATCCTTGTTAACAATCTGAACACTCGCAGTCTAGGGGAGTTCGATGACGAGACGGGCGGTCAAGATGAGGCCATGTGAAGTCGATCGCCCTTTATTTAGCGAGAATGATTGGCTGATCACAAAGCGCCTCTCTAGTACAATGCCCGCCGGACAATCTATGAGACCGAGGACGCCATGTGGTTTAAAAACCTGCAGATTTATCGCTTTACCCGCCCCTTTGACCTGACCGTGGATCAGCTGGAAACCCAGCTCGAGGCCTGTGCCTTCACCCCGTGCGGCAGTCAGGACATCTCCCGATTCGGGTGGGTCAAGCCCCTCGGTAAATTCGGCTCCACTCTGACCCATTCAGCCTCTGGCCACATCCTGCTCTGCGCCCGCAAGGAAGAGAAGATGCTGCCGGGCACCGTGGTCAAGGAGATGCTGGCGGAGAAGGTGGAAGCGATCGAATTCGAGCAGGGCCGCGCCCTCAAGAAGAAGGAGAAGGAGGCGCTGAAGGAGGAGATCATGCACACCCTGCTGCCCCGCGCCTTCAGCCGCACCAGCCAGACCTTCGCCTGGATAAGTCCCGCCGACAACCTGATGGTGGTGGACGCAGGCTCCGCCAAGAAGGCGGACGATCTGCTGGCGCTGCTGCGCAAGAGCATAGGCACCCTGCCGGTGGTGCCGGTGGCCCTCAAGAACCCGCCCGAGATCACCATGACCGAGTGGCTGAACGAGGGTAATCTGCCCGCCAGCTTCACCCTGGAAGACGAGGCCGAGCTGCGCAGTGCCATGGAGCACGGCGGCATCATCCGCTGCAAGCAGCAGGATCTGATGAGCGACGAGATCAAGAATCACCTGGCCAACGACAAGCTGGTGACCAAGCTGGCCCTGAACTGGGGCGAGACCCTGAGCTTCGTGCTGGGGGACGATCTCTCCATCAAGCGCCTCAAGTTCAGCGAGGAGCTGCGCGAGCAGAACGATGACGTCACCAGCGAGGATCCCGCCGCCCGCCTGGATGCGGACTTCGCCCTGGTGACCGCCGAGCTGGCCCAGTTCATCCCGGCGCTGTTTGCCGCCCTGGGTGGCGAAGAGCAGTCCCTCTGAGTTGTCCCCTGCCTGTAAAAAAACCGCCTGATGGCGGTTTTTTTGATCCCGGGCGGCGCCGACACGGTGAGAGCCAGTGCCTCAGAGCGCGCCGCGGGCCTGCAGCAGCCGCTCGGCCAAGGCGCCATATCCCTGCGCGTTCAAGTGCACGGCGTCGGACTTGAGCCCGGGAGTGCGCAGCAACTCGCCAAGGCTGTCGTTGTCCAGCACCAGTCCGTACTACTCTGCCAGCTCCCCGTAAAGGGGCGCACCATCGGCAAACAGGGACTTGCGGGGCACGGCCACCAGCAGCACCTGGGCACCGCTGCCCTGTACCGCCTCTATCATGGCGGCGAGATTGGCCTTGAGCGCCCCTTCCCCGCTGCCGTGCAGTATGTCATTCCCCCCCTCCAGCAAGATGACCAGGGCGGGCCTGTGCTCGGCCAGCAAGCCGGGCAGACGGGCCCGCCCGGCCCGGCTCAACTCCCCCGAGACCCCGCCATTGATGACGGGGTGACCGCTCAGGCTCGCCAGTACGCTGGGGTAGCTCTGGGCCGGGTTGACCCCGCGCCCCTCGGTCAGGCTGTCTCCAAATGCCAATATGGTCTCCCCCGCCGCCAGGGGTCTGAACCCTGGCTCCCCGCAGGCGGCCAGCAGCAGGCAGAGCAGCCCCGTCACGCAACGCCTCACCAGCCCCTCCTTGTGCATCCTGGCCCCCTCCTTGATATTTTTGTAACCATATGAGTATAAAGACAATCTTTCAATCGGGCTCCAACTGTGCCACATTTCGATGATTGTACAAGAAACCGACAAGGAGCCTGTCATGTCCCTCAAACCCCTCGCCCTGCTGGTCGCCTTCGGCCTGCTCACCGGCTGCGCCCCCCAGAGTGCCTTTCATTATGTCCCCCCTCCCCAGACACTGATCGCCCCGGAGGCGGCCAGCGGCTGGACCGACAAGCCGGGCTGGCAGGGGCGCGACTTCATGGTGGCCGCGGCCAACCCGCTGGCGGTGGATGCGGGCTACCAGATCGTCAAGGCGGGAGGCAGCGCCGTTGATGCGGCCATCGCCGTCCAGCTGGTACTGACTCTGGTGGAGCCGCAATCCTCCGGGATCGGCGGCGGCTCCCTCATGCTGGTGTGGGATGGCAAGCAGGTGGCGGCCGTGGATGGCCGTGAGACGGCACCAGCAGCGGCCACGGATCAACTGTTCATGAAGGATGGCAAACCGATGGCGTTCTACGACGGCGTGGTGGGCGGCCGCTCGGTCGGCGCCCCCGGCACGGTGCGCGCCCTGGCCCTGGCTCATGAGCGCTATGGCAAGCTGCCCTGGGCCAGCCTGTTCGAGCCCGCCATCACCCTGGCAGAGCAGGGCTTTGTGATAAGCCCTCGCCTGGCCACCCTGCTGGCCAAGGATCCCTATCTGGCCAAAGACCCCGAGGCCAGGGCCTACTTCTATCAGGCGGACGGCAGCCCCAGGGCGGCGGGCACCCGCCTCACCAACCCCGCACTGGCCGGGGTACTCAGGACGCTGGCACGGGACGGTGCCGATGCCTTCTATCGAGGGCCCATCGCCGAGGCCATGGTGGCCAAGGTACACACCCATCCCACCAATCCGGGGGTGCTGAGCGCCGCGGATCTGGCCAGCTACAGCGCCAGGCTGCGGGACGGTCTCTGCTTTGACTATCGCCAGAGCGAGGTGTGCGGCTTCCCGACGCCCTCCTCCGGCACCCTGGCCCTCGGCCAGATCTTCGGCATGCTGGAGAGCCGCGACATGGCGGCCCTCAGGCCGGTACAGGGGGTGGACGGACGGCTGGCGGCGTCGAGCGATGCCATCCACCTTTACAGCGAGGCGGCGCGGCTCGCCTTCGCCGACCGCAACCAGTATGTGGCCGACGGCGACTTCGTCTCGGTGCCGGTGCGCGGCATGCTGGACAAGGGCTATCTCGCCGAGCGGGGTCGCCTCATCGGGGAGACATCCATGGGCGTCGCCCAACCGGGCACGCCGCCACGAGCACAGGCCCGTGGCCAGGATGCCACCCCCGAGCTGCCCTCCACCAGCCACGTCTCCATCGTAGATGGAGACGGCATGGCGGTCTCCATGACCAGCTCCATCGAGGACGGCTTCGGCTCCCGGCTGATGGTCAACGGCTACCTGCTCAACAACCAGCTCACGGACTTCTCCTTCACCTCGGTGGATGCCGCCGGCCTGCCGGTGGCCAACCGGGTGGAGCCCGGCAAGCGCCCGCGCTCCTCCATGTCGCCCCTGCTGGTGTTCGACAAGCAGAGCAAGCAGCTGGAGATGAGCCTCGGCTCCCCGGGTGGCTCGGCCATCATCAACTACGTGGGCAAGGCGCTGCTCGGCACCCAGGACTGGGGGCTGAACCTGCAGCAGGCCATCAACCTGCCGAACTTTGGCAGCCGCAACGGCCCCACCGAGCTGGAGCAGGGGCGCACGCCCGAGGTCGTTATCCAGGGGCTCAAGGCCAGGGGTCACGAAATCGTGCTCAGCGAGCAAACCTCGGGCTTGCAAGGGGTGCAGCGCAATGCCGGCGGCTGGTTTGGCGCCGCCGATCCGCGCCGGGAAGGGGTTGCCAGAGGTGACTGAGTAAGGACAAACACCTCAGCCCGCAGGCAGGCGCCATGCTTGCCCAATCAATGAGGCCGCCCGTGGGCGGCCTCATTGATTGCGACTGGCAGTAACTCTCAGGGATGAGATTGCACTGCCGGGCGAGCCAACCGCCAATGTTGGCGTTCAATCTGTTCCAGCCGTGCGGCCTGCACTTCCATCTTGCTGGCAGGCGTCACTGACCAGTCGGGCGGCGTCCACCAAGGCAGCGTCAGCAACAGAACAAACAGGCTGGCCAGATAGCAGCGCATGGGAGACTCCAAGAGAGTGTGGATCCTGACTGGGAAGAGGACCCCCTCTATCCCCAGCATGCTCCCATGCTCACTCATCTTGATGACCGCCAGGTGACAGCAGCCCCTGCTTGTCCCGTTATTGATAACGGAGTGACTTTATACCCCCAGCCGATCTCGCAAGGAATACCAGGCGGCGCCGGCGGCGGTGAAGGGGATACGCAGCAGGCGGCCACCCGGGAAGGGGTAGTGCGGCAGCTTGGCAAACGCATCGAAGCGCTCCGCCTGACCGCTCAGCACCTCGGAGAGCAGCTTGCCCGCCAGATGGGTACAGGTAACGCCGTGACCGCTGTAACCCTGCATGTAGTAGATGTTGGGGCCGATGCGACCAAACTGCGGCAGGCGCGACAGGGTGAGCAGGAAGTTGCCGGTCCAGGTGTATTCCACCTTGACCCCCGCCAACTGCGGGAAGGTCTTCAGCATCTTGGGGATGATCAGCCGTTCGATGTCCGCCGGATCCCGCGCGCCGTAGACCACGCCGCCGCCGTAGATCAGCCGGTGATCGCCGGAGGTGCGGTAGTAGTCGAGCAGGTAGTTGCAATCTTCCAGGCAGTAGTTCTGCGGCAGCAGGGCGCGGGCCCGCTCCTCCCCCAGCACCTCGGTGGCGATGACTTGCGTGCCGCAAGGCATGCTCTTGCCGGCGAGCTCGGGCACCAGGTTGCCGAGGTAGGCATTGCCCGCCACCACCACGAAGCGGGCCTTGACCGCCCCTTTGGCGGTTTTGACCAGAGCCGGTTGACCGGGAGTGATGCTGGTGACGGCGGACTGTTCGAAGATCTGCCCACCCTGCATACGAATGGCTTCGGCCTCCCCCAGTGCCAGATTGAGGGGATGGATATGGCCGCCACTCTTGTCGAGCAGGGCGCCGACGTAGCGATCGCTTGCCACCACCTCGCGCACCCCGTCGGCATCGAGCAGCTCCAGCTTGTCGTTGCCCCACTTCTGCCAGCGCTCATATTGCGCCTTGAGTTCGTGAAGCTGCTTCTCGGTCTCGGCGGCAAAGACCCCCCCCTCCTGCAGATCGCACTGGATGTTGTAGCGTTTGATCCGCTCGCGGATGATCTGGCCCCCTTCAAACAGCATGGAACCGAGCAGCCTGGCCTGATCCGGCGGGCAATTCGCTTCTATGGTGTCGATGTCGCGGCTGTAGGAGTTGACGATCTGGCCGCCGTTGCGACCGCTGGCCCCGAAGCCGACCCGGGCCGCCTCCAGCACCACCACCTTGTAGCCCTTCTCCACCAGATGCAGCGCACTGGAGAGGCCGGTATAGCCCGCCCCGATGACACAGACATCGCACTCCAGTTGCTCGGTCAGTGTCGGGTAGGGCGCGTGCTGATTGGCGCTGGCTGCGTAGTAACTCTTTACATGTTCGGTCATGATCCCTGTTTCCTTACCGGTTCGTTTCCAATATTCGTGCTGTTCAATCTCAAAAGCTGGCGGGGGTGTGGGCGCTGACGATGCGACAGACCTGCCCCGACGGGTTGCTGAAGCTGTGGGGCTCGCCGGTATCGATCACATAGCTGTCTCCGGCGCTGAGCTGATAGGTCTGCCCGGCCAGACTCAGCACGACCGAGCCCTCCAGCACGGTGCCCACCTCCTCACCCAGATGCTTGACCTGTCCCCCGGTGTCCGTGCCGGGGGCATAGGTCTCCAGCATGAAGCCGAGCTGACGACGATTGTTGCCGTTGTGCACCAGCTTCATGGAGACCCCCTGGCTGCCCAGCTCGATGAGTTGATCGGCCTTGATCACCACGCTCGGCGCCCGCGCCTCCTCTTCGGCGAAGAAGCGGGAGAGCGGCAGCTCGTAGACGCAGAGCAATTTTTGCAGCGAGGCGACCGAGGGGCTCACCTTGTTCTGCTCTATCATGCAGATGGCACCGTGGGTCAGGCCGCTCAACTCGGCGGCCCGGCGCTGGGAGAGCCCGAGACTACGGCGAAGGAGGGCGAGCCGCTCTCCCATGGTTTTATCCATCCCTTTGTCAGACAAGGGGTTATCCGTCATGGTCTGCCACTGGACCTCGCCTTGTGGTTGCTGCATCCCCACCTCCTTGTATGGCCATTCGAATACCTTGTGACGACTGGTTAAAATAATACGTCAACCTCGGCCCTCTGTTCGTTATCCTGCACAGCTGAGAGCGTTCATTATTTTGCACACCCCACACGATGAGGAACGCAAGAATCGTCCTGACAGCCCCATTTCTAGCATGCAGCGTACCGTTCACTCAAATATATTTAACACTTGAAAAACATTTCGGCTCACTTTATGGTCGTTACGTGCTTATTATTCTATACGGTGGCACCACGGGATGAGTTGGCCACCCAGACCCACAATCGAGGCTTCCTATCTATGTCAGCATCACAACCCGCACTCTCCCTGATCAAATCCCTTGCCTATATGGATGGCCGCTGGTGCGAGGCCCGGGGCGGACGCCGGTTCGAGGTCCTGAACCCGGCGACCGGCCAGCTCATCACCCAGGTACCCGACATGGACGAGGCGGATACCCGGCTCGCCATCGCGGCGGCTCACCGGGCCCAGCCCGCCTGGGCGGCCCTCACCGCCAAGGAGCGCAGCAACAAGCTTTACGCCTGGTTCGAGCTCATCATGACCAACCAGGATGAACTGGCCCGCATCATGACCTGCGAGCAGGGCAAGCCACTGGCCGAAGCCAGGGGGGAAGTGGCGTACGGCGCCAGCTTCATCCAGTGGTTCTCGGAAGAGGGCAAGCGCGCCTATGGCCGCACCATCCCGGGTTTCAGCGGTGACAGGCGTCTGGCCACCATCAAGCAGCCGGTTGGGGTCGTGGCCGCCATCACCCCCTGGAACTTCCCCATCGCCATGATCACCCGCAAGGCGGGGCCGGCGCTGGCTGCCGGTTGCACCATCGTCATCAAGCCCGCCGCCGAGACGCCCCTGTGCGCGCTGGCGCTGGCGGCCCTGGCCGAGCAGGCCGGCATCCCCGCCGGGGTCATCAACATCGTCACCTCCCATCAGGCGGCCGCCGTGGGCAACGAGCTGTGCAGCAACAAGACGGTGCGCAAGCTCTCCTTCACCGGCTCCACCCGCATCGGCAAGCTCTTGATGCGCCAGTGCGCCGACACCATGAAGCGGCTCTCTCTGGAACTCGGCGGCAACGCCCCCTTCATCGTGTTTGACGATGCGGATCTGGACGCCGCCGTAGCCGGGGCGCTCGCCTCCAAATACCGCAACGCCGGCCAGACCTGCGTCTGTGCCAACCGCATCCTGGTGCAGGCCAGTGTCCATGACGCCTTCGCCGAGAAGCTGGCCGCCGCGGTGCGCAACTTCAAGGTGGGGGATGGCATGGGTGAGGGTACCCAGATTGGCCCCCTCATCAATGCCGCCGCCGCCGACAAGGTTGCCTCCCTGGTCAACCAGGCCGAGGCCGCCGGTGCCAGGGTCCTGGTGGGGGGGCAAGCCCATCCCGCCGGTCCGCTCTTCTACCACCCCACCATCCTGACCGGCGTGGCCCCGGACAACCCCATACTGCAGGAGGAGATCTTCGGCCCCGTGGCCCCTCTGGTGCGCTTCGAGACCGAGGCCGAGGCCATCGCCATCGCCAACGACACCCCCTACGGCCTCGCCGCCTACTTCTATGGCCGCGACATCGCCCGCGTCTGGCGGGTGGCCGAGCAGCTGGAATACGGCATGGTCGGAATCAACGAGGGGATCATCTCGACCGAATTGGCGCCCTTTGGCGGCATCAAGGAGTCGGGGCTCGGTCGGGAAGGGGCCAGCGAGGGCCTGGAAGAGTATCTGGAGACCAAGTATCTCTGCTTCGGCTCCATTGTCTAAATATTCATTTATTGTAAATATAAAATCTTCAGTGACTGGGATGTCTCGCGTCGTCCATCCCATGGCACCACCACAAGGAGAGGGTCAGCAGCCAGGCTGCCGGCCCATCACAGTGAATTGAGGGGCTTGCCCCAGAGGGAGAATAGAGATGAGTAACCAATCCTGGCAGGCCCGCCGTGAAGCGGCCGTGGTACAGGGCGTCGGCACCCTGCTGCCGGTCTTCATCGACCGGGCCCAGAACGCCGAGCTGTGGGACGTGGAGGGCAACCGCTACATCGACTTTGCCTCCGGCATCGCCGTGCTCAACACCGGCCACAACCACCCCAAGGTGGTCGCCGCCGTGCGCGAACAGCTCGAGAAGTTCAGTCACACCTGCTTCCAGGTCACCCCTTATCCCGGCTATATCGAGCTGGCCGAGAAGCTCAACGCCCTGATGCCGGGCCCCACCCCCAAACGTACCCTGTTCCTCTCCACCGGCGCCGAGGCGGTGGAGAACGCCATCAAGATCGCCCGCGCCCACACCGGTCGCAGCGGCACCATCGCCTTCAAGGGGGGCTTTCACGGCCGCACCATGATGGGGATGGCGCTCACCGGCAAGGTGGTGCCCTACAAGACCGGCTTCGGCCCCTTCCCGGGAGAGGTCTATCACCTGCCCTTCCCGGCCGACTACCTGGGTGTGAGCGAGGCGGATGCCCTGGCGGCGCTGGATCTCTGCTTCAGCTCGGACATCGAACCGGCCCGGGTGGCCGCCATCATCATCGAGCCGGTGCAGGGGGAAGGGGGTTTCTATGTCGCCTCCCCGAGCTTCCTGCAAGCGCTGCGCAAGATCTGCGACCAGCACGGCATCCTGCTCATCTGTGACGAGATCCAGAGCGGTTTCTGTCGCACCGGCAAGACCTTCGCCATCGAATACAGCGGCGTCGAGCCGGACATCATGACGCTGGCGAAGAGCCTGGCGGGTGGTTTCCCCCTCTCCGCCGTGGTGGGCAAGGCGGCCATCATGAACGCCGCCAAGCCAGGCGGTCTCGGTGGCACCTATGCGGGATCCCCCATCGCCTGCGCCGCCGCCCTGGCGGTGCTGACGGTGATCGAGGAGGAGCGGCTCAATCAGCAAGCCCTGGCCCAGGGCGAGCAGATCAAGGCGCGCCTGCACCAGTTGGCGGAGCGGTTTGACTGCATCGGCGACATCCGCGGCCCCGGGGCCATGGTGGCCATGGAGCTGGTCAAGGGGCGCGATGCCAGCCAGCCAGCCCCGGACCTCACCAAGCGGCTGGTGGCCGAGGCGGGCAAGCGCGGCCTGGTGCTGCTGGCCTGCGGCGTACGCGGGAACGTGATCCGTTTCCTCGCCCCCCTGACCGCCCCGGCGGCCATCATCGATGAAGGGCTGCTCTTGCTCGAGCAATCCCTGGTGGCCTCATTGACCTGATCCGGAAGAAAGCGTTCGCCTATCAAGTGCAAAAAAATGCGTTTTTGTCCCCTTGATATGCTTGTCAAGGGGACAGCACGAATGCACAATGCGCCGCCGTATTCAAGGACCGTCCGCTCATCGCAGCCCGGTTCTTTTTTTGCGTCAAATAAATCCATAACGAGGCCGGAACAGACCGGAAATGATAACGAGATGGACAGCCATCTCACGACACCCGCTTCTTAGTGAGGAACACCATGGGGTATATCACCGCTTTCCTGCCGGCCCGCGCCGGTCTGCGCCAGCCGTCTGTGCTACACATTGGCGCCCCCAATGCCCAGGCTGACATCACCGTCACCCTGATACCCTCGGCCCGGATGGAGAAGACAGCATGATGCATGCTCATCCCGCCGGTTTGAAAAAGAGCCTCAAGCTGTGGCACGTGGTCATCATGGGGCTGGCTTACCTGACCCCCATGGCCGTGTTTGACACCTTCGGCATCGTCACCGAGATCACCGAAGGCCATGTGCCGACCGCCTACCTGTTCGCCCTCATCGGCATGCTGTTTACCGCCATGAGCTACGGCCACCTGGTGCGCAAGTTCCCCTCGGCAGGATCTGCCTACACCTATGCCCAGAAGGTGTTCCACCCCTATGTGGGCTTCATGGTGGGCTGGGTCTCCCTGCTCGACTACATGTTCATGCCGATGATCAACATGCTGCTGGCCAAGATCTATCTGGAGGTATTGCTGCCCGGGGTTGATCCCTGGATCTACATCCTGGGGCTGGCCGCCATCATGACCTTCCTGAACCTGCGCGGCATCAAGCTGGTGGCGAACTTCAACAGCCTGATCGTCATCATGCAGTTCAGCATCATCGCCGTCTTCATCGGTCTCATCGCCTGGGGCGTCCACCAGGGGGAAGGGCTCGGCACCGTCACCAGCAGCCGCCCCTTCTTCTCCGATCAGATGGCCCTGACGCCGCTGCTGACCGGCGCCTCCATCCTCTGCCTGTCATTCCTGGGGTTTGACGCCATCAGCACCCTGTGCGAGGAGACCCCCAACGCGGATCGGGTGATCCCCCGCGCCATCCTGCTCACCGCCCTCATCGGTGGCGTGCTCTTCATCAGCGTCTCCTACTTCCTGCAGCTGTTCTTCCCGGACATCTCCCGCTTCCAGCAGCCGGATGCGGTGTTGCCGGAGATCGCCCTCTACGTGGGGGGCAAGCTGTTCCAGGCCGTCGTGCTGGTCTGCACCACGGTGGCGGTGCTGGCCTCCGGGCTCGCCTCCCACGCCGGCGTGTCGCGCCTGCTCTACGTGATGGGGCGGGATCGCGCCCTGCCGAGCCGCTTCTTCGGCTACATCCACCCGACCTGGCAGACCCCGGCCCTGAACGTGCTGCTGGTGGGGGCCCTGGCCCTCTCCGCCGTGTCATTCGATCTGGAGATGGCGCTGGCGCTCATCAACTTTGGAGCCCTGGTGGCCTTTACCTTCGTCAACCTGGCGGTGATTGCCCACTTCTATGTCAGGCTCGGTCACAACAAGACCCTGCGGGAGCACCTGGTGTTCCTGGTACTCCCCCTGTGCGGAGCCGCCTGCATCGGCGTGCTCTGGCTCAATCTGGAGCCGGCCTCCTTCGAGCTGGGACTGATCTGGGCCGCCCTCGGCGCCATCTACCTGCTGCTGCGCCTGACCGTCTTCCGGGTCCAGCTGCGCCGCCCCGAGGGTGACGCCTCCTGACACCTCTCCCCCAAGCCCGCCCCGTGCGGGCTCTGTCTTGATGTCGCCCCCCTTTTCAAGCCCTGCGGGCCCCAATGACAAGCTTGTCATCGAGGCCCGCAGGGCGCGGCCGACATGACTCCTTACCCGGGCAACAAAATCCCCGTTGGAGGCCTTTTTAGCTTGTCTCCCTCCCCCCCTGAGGGCACAATATCGCGCCCCTTGAGAGCCGATGTTTTTACAGCATCGGTTCTTTGCTTTTGTGGGGCAAACCACCATTCACCAAGAGGCCGGACCTTGTGCCGGAATTGATACCGAGATTGCCAAACAATCTCCCGACGTTGTGAGGAAAAACATGGGGCATTTCACTGCTTTTCTGCCGGTCCCCGCCGGCGTACGCCATCCCTCTGTGCAACAGAGTGGCGTCCCCTGTGTCCAGCGACGCGCTGCCGCGTCCCTGAGCCCGTCCCATTTCGCCCATGGGGCCCGTGCAGAGGAGAAAGCGTGATGGCCGGTGCCAAGCTGCTCAAGACGCTCACCCTGTTCCAGGTGGTGGTGATGGGTCTGGCCTACCTCACCCCCATGGCGGTATTCGATACCTTCGCCATCGTCGGCGACATCACCGACGGCCGCGTCGCCACCGCCTACCTGCTGGCCCTTGGCGGCATCCTGCTGACCGCCTTCAGCTACGGCCATCTGGTGCGCCGCTTCCCCTCGGCGGGTTCTGCCTACACCTATGCCCAGAAGGTGTTCCACCCCTATGTGGGCTTCATGGTGGGCTGGTCCTCCCTGCTCGACTACATGTTCATGCCGATGATCAACATCCTCCTGGCCAAGATCTACCTGACCGCCATGTTCCCCGGCGTCGATCCCTGGATCTTCATCTTCGGCCTGGTGACCGTGATGACCTTCCTGAACCTGCGTGGCATCAAGCTGGTGGCGAACCTCAACGGCTTCATCGTGTTCATCCAGATCGCCATCATCCTCACCTTCCTCGGCCTCATCGCCTGGGGCCTGAGTCACGGTGAAGGGGCTGGCACCCTGATGAGCAGCCGGCCATTCCACGTGGAGTCCGCCAGCATGCTGCCGCTGTTCACCGGCGCCACCATCCTCTGCTTCTCCTTCCTCGGCTTCGACGGCCTGAGTTCGCTCTCCGAGGAGACCCCGAACGCCGGCAAGGTGATCCCCCGCGCCATCGTGCTGACGGCCCTGATCGGCGGCATCATCTTCGTCACCGTCTCCTACAGCCTGCAGCTCTTCTTCCCGGATCTGGCCCGCTTCAAGGAGCCGGACGCCGTGCTGCCGGAGATAGCCCTCTACGTCGGTGGCACCCTGTTCCAGAGCGTGGTACTGGTGTGCACCACCGCGGCCGTGCTCGCCTCCGGCATGGCGGCCCACGCCGGCGTGTCGCGCATCCTCTATGTGATGGGGCGCGATCGCATGATCCCGGAGCGGGTGTTCGGCTACATCCACCCCACCTGGCGCACCCCGGCCATCAACGTGCTGCTGGTGGGGGCCCTGGCCCTCTCCGCCGTGTCGTTCGATCTGGACATGGCGCTGGCGCTGGTGAACTTCGGCGCCCTGGTGGCCTTCACCTTCGTCAACCTGTCGGTCATCGGCCAGTTCTGGGTACGTGAGAAGCGCAACAAGAGCCTCAAGGAGCACCTGCTGTTCCTGGTGTTGCCGCTGCTGGGCGCCGCCACCATAGGGGCGCTCTGGATCAACCTGGAGCAGAGTTCCCTGGAGCTCGGTCTCATCTGGGCGGGGATCGGGGTCACCTACCTCTTCCTGCGCCTGGCGGTGTTCCGCATTCCCTTCCGTCAGTACGAGGAAGCGGCCGACGGTCAGTAAGCACGGCCGGACGACAACCAAACAGAAGGGGAGCCATGGGCTCCCCTTCTTGCATGCAGACCTGTGGCGGGCTATCCCTCAGCCCTGGTTGATCACCGCGGTGGCGGCCGCCTTGACCGGGTCCCTGGCCACGGCGTTGACATCCTTGCGGGTCTGATTGACCTTGTCTTGCGCCTGTTTCAGCTCGGCACTCTGCTTGCCCAGGGTCGCATTGGTGTTCTGCTTTGCCTCTTTCAGACCCGCCGTCTTCTTGTCCAGCACGTCCGTGGTGTTCTTCTTCACCTCGGCCCTGGCCTTCTCCTTCTGCTGGCGCACCAGCTTGTCGGCATCGCAGTTGCCCTTGACCCCCAGGGTCGCATTCATCGCCTCGTTTCTGGCCGCCTTGTCGAGGTTGCACTCGGACTTGAACACGCTGGCCTGCGCACCAGCAGACAACAACCCCAGGGAGAGACACAAAACCCATGCACGCATCATCGCTTCCTCATTTTGAAGACAGGAAAGCGAGGCAGCATATAACCCTGGGATCCCAGTGCAAGACGGGAAGCCGGTTATGAGCCGGATGACGCCATATCGGCGTTTGCTCCGACACTTTTTGTCTGCGGCACCCCCTGCCGCCCTGTCACCAAAACATCATAAAAGTGTCACGTTGTCATATTTCTGTCATGGAGCGCTGCTGTAATGCGCCCGTCCATTTCAACGCAGAACGACCCCAAGAGGCCATATGCACAGCACCGTATCTTCCGCACCCCAGCAGACCCGCCGTCCCGGCCCCCTGTTCAACTGGCTCGCGGTGATCACGCTGATCTACCTGATCCTGGTCGCCGTTGGTGCCGTCTCCCACGGCTTCAAGGGCTTCTCCGGCGGCGCCGAGGGCGCGGCCCAGATCTTCGCCTTCGCGAACAACCCCTTCGTCGCCCTGCTGCTCGGCATCCTGGCCACCGCCCTGGTGCAGTCCTCCAGCACGGTCACCTCGGTCATCGTCGGCCTGGTGGCGGGGGGCCTGCCCATGGAGATGGCCATCCCCATGGTGATGGGAGCCAACCTCGGCACCACCATCACCAACACCATCGTCTCCCTCGGTCACATCCGGGACAGAGAGGAGTTTCGCCGCGCCTTCGCCGCCGCCACCGTGCACGACTTCTTCAACCTGCTGGCGGTCTTCATCTTCCTGCCGCTGGAGTTGATGTTCGGCCTGCTGCAGCAGAGCGCTGAGTGGGTCTCCGGCCTGCTGATGGGCTCCGCCGACATGTCGATGAAAGGCATGGACTTCATGAAGCCCATCATCTCGCCGGCACTGGATCTCATCGATGGAGCCGTCGCCTTCCTGCCGGGCAAGGGCGCCGCCATCGCCACCATCTGCATCGGCATCCTGCTGATCCTGGGTTGCGTCACCACCCTCGGCAAGGTACTGCAGCGGGTCATGGTGGGCCGCGCCAAGGAGCTGCTGCACAAGGCTCTGGGCCGTGGTCCGCTGACCGGTATCGCCTCCGGCACCCTGGTGACCGTCATGGTGCAGTCCTCCTCCACCACCACCAGCCTGATGATCCCCCTGGCCGGCGGCGGTGTATTCAACACCCGTCAGCTCTACCCCTTCACCCTGGGGGCCAACATCGGCACCACCATTACCGCCCTGCTGGCCGCCACCGCCATCAGCGGTGCCGGTGCCCAGCTGGCACTGACCATCGCCCTGGTCCACGTGCTGTTCAACCTGTTTGCAGTGGTGCTCATCTACGGGGTCCCCTTCCTGCGCGAGCTGCCCATCAAGGCCGCCGAGACCCTGGCCCGGGTCGGCAGCGAGAACAAGCTGCTGGCGCTGGGTTACGTGGGCGGGCTCTTCTTCGCCCTGCCCGCCCTGATGATGGTGGCGGTGAAGTAATCCGCCCTCATGAGACGAGGGGGCAGATCCTGGCCCCTCGTCGTCTGTCTGCCCTGTCACATCCTCCTGCGTCCCGACTCGCCCTCCCTCCCCGACTGGGATAAGATGCCGTCTTCATTGCATTTAAGGAAAACCCGATGAAGTTCATTCTGATCGCCCTGCTGATCGCCGGCGCCGCCTACTACTTCTACTCCAGCAGCAATAACAAAAAACTGGCCGAAGAGAACGTGCGCAAGGGCGCCGAGTTCCTCGCCAGCAACAAGGAGAAACCGCTGGTGACCACCACGGCCTCCGGCCTGCAGTACGAAGTGCTGACCCCGGGCAGCGGCACGGTTCACCCCACCGCCACCAGCAAGGTGAAGGTACACTACGAGGGCAAGCTGCTGGACGGCACCGTGTTCGACAGCTCCGTCGCCCGCGGCGAGCCCATCGAGTTTGGCCTCAATCAGGTGATCAAGGGCTGGACCGAAGGGGTGCAGCTGATGGTGGAAGGGGAGAAGACCCGCTTCTATATTCCCGCCAATCTCGCCTATGGCGACAGGGCGGCCGGTAAAATCCCACCTGGCTCGGTGCTGATCTTCGACGTGGAGCTGCTGGGTATCCAGTAAGGTTTCTGGCTCGAGCACCAGCAGACGAGCTCCCGTCGGGCATCCTGCAATACCCGGCACATGAAGAAAACAGGGCCAGCATGGCGATGCTGGCCCTGCTGTTTTAGTGTCATCTCCCGCCTTCATCTATCAACTCATAGTGAACAGTGCTTATACATATAGCCACATTGTTAACTTCCTAGCCGAGGCAGATAATGACCCCATCGTCAGTGGCCCCTTGCCCTGACCCGGCCATGCGCTGCGTGCCGGCATCATTGATAGGAGTCTCGCTATGGCTATCGCCCCCGTCTGGTTCATCTCCCACGGCGCCCCGGATCTGGTCCTGCGGGATCAGCCTGCTACCCAATTTCTGGCGACATTGCGCCTTGGCGGCATCAAGGGACTGGTGGTGATCTCGGCTCACTGGTTCAGCCGAAGCGAGCTGCAGATCAACGTCGAGCCGAGCCCGGCATTGATGTACGACTTCTATGGCTTCCCCGAGCCCCTCTACCAGATCCGCTGGCCAGCGAGGAGCCCCCAGTGGCTGCAGGAGGCGGTGGGCGATCAGTTGCTGCTGGCCGGCCTGCCCGCCACCCCGGTGCATCGCGAGCTGGATCATGGAGTCTGGTCACCCCTCTCCCTGATGGATCCCCAGGGCGAGATCCCCCTGGTGCAGCTCTCCATCCCGGCCAACTTCACCCCGGCCCAGCTGTGGCAACTGGGAGAGGCGTTGCAGGGCCTGCGCGCACAGGGCATAGGCATCCTCGCCTCCGGCGCCATCACCCACAACCTGCGGGCTCTCGGGCCGGACGACAGCCCGGTGCCGGGCTGGGCCCGCACCTTCGTCAGCTGGCTGGAGCAGAGCATGGATGAGGGGGACAGGGCGGCGCTGGAAGATTATCGGGCCCGGGCCCCGGGCGCGGTGGAATCCCATCCCCACGACGATCACCTGCGTCCGCTGTTCGTGGCGCTCGGGGCGGCGGGAAGCGACAGGCCAACTCGACTGCACCAGAGCTGGGACTATGGCAGCCTCTACATGGGTGCCTATCGGTTCGGCTGATCCCGGCACCGCCCAGGGCGGCAGATCCTGGGCACAGATGGCGGATCAGGCCGCCATTTTTGTGCCTTTCATGCCTGCCGTGTCCAAACAGGGGACTCGTTATAGCCATTTTCCGGTAGAATGACCGCCTTTGGGTGAAATGCGGCAAGGATGGCTGCCCCGTTCCTGGTGGCATGATGAATCTCTATCGATCACTGATCCTGCTCTGTCTGCTGATCATCCAGCCTGCGCTGGCGTTGACGCTGCACAGCCGTCACGACTCCGAGATAGCCCCTCCCCGCTGGTCCAAGGCCGAGCAAGACTGGCTGCGGCAAGCCAAGTTGCTGCGAGTCGGCCTCCTCGAGCAGGACTATCGCCCCTTCAGCATGATCGTTTCCCAGAGTCGATTCGAGGGGATCTCCGCCGATTACCTCGGCATCCTCGCCAAGATCCTGCACAAGCCACTGGCGCTGTGCCCCTTTGCCGACAAGGAGAGCGCCCTGCTCGCCCTGCGCCGGGGAGAGATCGATCTGGTCAACCTCGGCAACCTGACCCTGGCGGACACGGAGGCCCCCGGGATCCGGCTCAGCAGGCCCTACTTCAGCAGCCCCCTGGTCTTCTCGGCCCCCAAGCCACACCAGGGCCCCCTGCTGACACCGGGCCAGCGCGTCGCCACCGTAAAGGGCCAGATAGACGCGCAGCGATTCAGGCTCTACTACCCCACTCTCACCCTGGTAACCCATCCCTCCAATGCGGAGGCTTTCGACGCCGTCTTCTTCGGCCGCCAGGAGATACTGCTCAGCGATGCCCACGCCATGCACTACCTCAACAGCGAGCGCTTCGACCACCTCAGGCAACGTGGCGAGGCACCGCCCAGCCTGGCTCCAGCCGACTTTCGCTTCGCGCTCTCCACCCGCTCCCCGGCGCTGCTCGGCCTCATCAACCACGGCCTGGACGCCATCGACGAGGGAACCCGCAATGCCATCTTCAGCCAGTGGAACGGGCCCATTCGTGACATGAATGACGGCGCTAGCGAGCGCTATGACGCCGTGGAGCTTGCCTGGATGCGCCAGTCGCCCCCCATCAGGGTGTGGCTGATGGACAACCTCTACCCCTATGGCGCCCTGGATCACGACGGCCAGCTCACCGGCATGACGGTCGACATGCTGGCCAAGGTGAGCAAGCGCACCGGCCTCTCCTTCGAGTTCATCCGCTTCGACTCCGACCGGCAGCGGGACGAGGCCATCCGCTCGGGGCGCCTCGATCTCATCGGTGCCATCTCCCGGCCCGTGGCCGAGCGCTATGGCCTGCGCCCCTCGGTCCCCTATGCCACGGACGACATCTACGTGATCCTCACCCATCAGGGCGAGGAGAGCATGGACTCGCTGCAGGGTCTGGCGGGCAAGCGCGTGGGGATGACCCGCTACAATCCACTCGCCGATGAGCTCGAGGGCAGCAGGCTCATCACCATGGAGAGCGCCGAGGAGGCAATGCAGGCCGTCGAGGGAGGCAGACTGGACGCCGCCATAGTTCCGCTCTATTTTGCCCGCCATGCCCTGGACAACGATCCGCAAACCCGGCTGCGCATCGCCGGCCCCGCCGATGAGGAATCCATCCTGATGGGCTTTGCCAGCCTGCCCGGCAACGAGATGCTGATGGGGATCCTCGACAAGACTCTGCTCGCCATCCCGCCCAACGAGCTGGCCATGACGAGCTACGAGTGGCGCAACCGCAAACTGCCGAAGCCCGGCTTCATGGAGCGCCACGCCCACGCCTTCTACCTGTTGTTTGCGGTGCTCTTCGCCCTGGCGCTGGTGCTGTTCTATCGCAACCTCATGCTCAAGCGGCTGGCCCGCGCCGAGCAGGCCTCCCGCCAGCAGTTGGAGGCCCAGGTGAGATTCATCCGGGCGCTGGGGGAGAGCCAGCCCCACCCCATAGTGGTGCGGGACAAGGGCGGCAAGGTATTGCTGTGCAACAGCAAATACCTGGCCCAGCTCGGTGCCCGTCCGGAAGACGTCATGGGGCACCCCTTCGTCCAGGGACTGGAAGGGCGGATCGCCCCCCGGAGCATCGCCGCCCTGGAGCGGGACTTCGCCAAGGTGCTGCAGCAAGGCCAGCCCATCTTCGCCGATCGGATTTTCCAGCGCGAAGGGAGGCAGATCGACATCTATCACTGGATGGTGCCCTACTTCGATGCCGAGGGCGCCATCAGCGGGGTGATCGACGGCTGGATCGACATCACGGGCCGCAAGCAGTTGGAAGAAGCCCTGCGCCAGGCGAAGCTGCAGGCCGACAGCGCCAGCCGGGCCAAGAGCGACTTCCTCGCCACCATGAGCCACGAGATCCGTACCCCCATGAACGCCATCCTCGGCATGCTGGAGCTGGCCACCGAGGATCCCGCCCTCAGTCGTCACAGCGCCGAGCTGCTGCGCATCGCCGCGGACTCGGCCCACGGTCTGCTGGATCTGCTGGGGGATAGCCTGGATATCGCCAGCATAGAGGTGGGCCAGATGACCCTGACCCCGACCCCCTGCGAACTCACGCCGCTGCTGGAATCGGTCACCCGGGTATTCCGGGGCATGGCCGGGCAGAAAGGAGTGCGCTATCGCGTCGAGTTGCCCGACGCCCCCCTGCCGACCGTGATGATCGATGCCCTTCGGCTGCGCCAGATCCTTTTCAACCTGATCGGCAACGCCATCAAGTTCACGGAGCAGGGCGAGGTGAGCATCAGCGCTACCCTGGCGGGAGACCCCCTGCCCGGCCCCGTGCTACACCTCGTCATCGCAGATACCGGGGTCGGCATTGCGGCGGACAAGCTGCCCCGGCTGTTCACCCCCTTCTACCGGGCGCACTCCCCCGAGCAGTACCCGGGCAGCGGCCTTGGTCTGAACATCGCCCGGATCCTGTGCCAGATGATGGGGGGAGAGATAGGTGTCGACAGCGAGCCGGGACGGGGGACCCGCCTCGAGATAAGGCTGCCCCTGACGCTGGCGGCGCCGGGTCTCCCGCTGGTGATGGCTCCCCTCCCCCCCGGGAGCCGGGGCCCCGGCTGCGGATACTGGTGGTGGATGACAATCATGCCAACCAGATCCTGCTGCGCCAGCAGCTCAAGCACCTGGGACACGACGTCAGCGTGCGCAGCAACGGGTTGGAGGCCCTGCGCGCCGTCGGCAGCCACCCCTTCGATCTCGTCATCACCGACTGCCAGATGCCGGTGATGGATGGTTTCGACCTGGCGCGCAACCTGCGTGCCCGTGGCCATGAGCTGCCAGTCTGGGGCTTTACCGCCCACGCCTTGCCCCGGGAGCGGGAGCTCTGCCTGGCCGCCGGCATGAACGACTGCCTGTTCAAACCCATCGGTCTCGCCCGCCTGCGCGCGGCGCTGGCCGATCTGAACCGGGAAGCATGACGGGGCGGAACAAAAGAGAGTCGCGGGTTTGAACGGACGGGAATGGCGGGAAGGGGGATCTCTTGAACGAGGAGGTCAACCCTGTGACAAGATCGCGAGGGCTGGCTCCTCAGCCATGCAGGCAAGACGCCCATGCCGGGTTGCCAGCCATAAAAAAAGACAGCCTTGGCTGTCTTTTTTCACTGTGGGCAAGGGATCAGTAGAAGATCCGCTCACCCCGTTCGCTCATCTTGAGCCACACCGGCTTGGTGCTGGTCTTGCTCCAGATCCGGTGCAGGTAGCTGTAGAAGCGGGCGCGATCGCGGCGAAACAGCATCACCGGGAAGGCGAGCAGACCCACCATCAATACGAAGATGCGGCGAAGGATTATCTGAGTCAGAGAGAAGGGATGAAACATGATTTAACGCCTCACTGGTAAGACCACTGAGCAAAGATTACTCCACAATCTGTAGGATTACTACACCAATAAGCCCGTTTTTTTATAAAAAAACCGCCTAAAAACAAGAAAGTGAAACCGGGTTACATTATTTAACCAAAGAGCAACAAGACTGGCAAAAACCACTCCCTGGACAAGAGTTAGAACATGGGCAGGTAAATGGAGGGAGAAGGGAATGAAACTGGCAGAAATCGCGGTTCTGAGCGTGCTCGGTCTGCTCGCCTGGACACAGTGGCAGGAGTGGCAGCTCAATCGGAATGACGCCATCACGCTGGCGTACCAGGGAGTGCCTGTCGTCAGTCTGTGGCAATGCGGTCAACTGAAGCAGAAGATGGCCGATCTGACCGACCACGCCGCCGAATTGCAACTTCAGTACCGGGGACAATCTCTCGACGACATAAGTCATTATCTGCAAAGAGAGTGGCGCCATCAGGGCTGCGAGCTGTTATTGGCCCAGCAAGGATATTGAACGCAAGGGGATATGCCGAAAGAGGTTCTTGGAATGAAACCTGGCATGGAACAAGGATGAAAACGAGGAAGAAGATGGAGGCACGTTCCGGAGTCGAACCGGACTAAACGGATTTGCAATCCGCTGCATAACCGCTTTGCTAACGCGCCATGCTGACAAGACTGATTGTCTTGAAAGTGATATCCATGATTGGTGCCATGGAAAATTGGAGCGGGAAACGAGACTCGAACTCGCGACCCCGACCTTGGCAAGGTCGTGCTCTACCAACTGAGCTATTCCCGCCTGACTGCATGATGTCAGTTACCCGACAACGAGGCGCATTATACGTACCCCGAGCTCGGGCACAACCCTTTTTTATGACTTTACGCGCTTTTTAGGCGCGTTTGCTCAGGCTTTAAACGCCTTGGTCAAAATTCCTGCCACTCCCTGTGACCCGACGAGCGAATTCAAGATAAAGCCATTGAAATAGTTAGTCTTTAATCAGAAACTCATGCCGCTTAGTAACTGGATTCTCAATTGAAATTCACACCATGAAATGGATCTTCAGGCCTCGTGGGCTCAGACCGCAGCTGATGCTGGCTTTCTTCATGTTGGGCCTGGTGCCCTTCCTGGTCGTCACCCTGTTTTTCCTCTATAGCCACGGCAAGGATCTCACCACCCAGACCTCCAACCATCTGGTGTCGGTGCGCAACATCAAGAAGAGCCAGCTGGAAGACTACTTCGGCAACCTCAAAGAGCAGATCATCAACTTCTCCCAGCAGGACTTTGCCGGCAACAGTATCGGTCGCTTCTACGGCTTTACCGGTGCCTTCGAGAAACTCGGCACCACACCGCAGGAGGCCCGCGCCCGCGCCCAGGCCCGCTATGTGCCCGGCTCCTGGGACAAGCTGCAACAACCCGACAGCCAGGTGGAAATAGAGCCCTCCATCAGCGCCCTCATCCTCGCCGACGAGATGTATGGCCGGGTGCACCAGCGTTTTCACCGTGGCTATGCCGACATGGTGCGCAAGTCCAACTACAGCGACATCTTCCTGGTGGACCTCAACGGCGACGTTGTCTACTCGGTCACCAAGCACGCCAACTTCGCCACCAACCTGCTCTCCGGCCCCTACCAGTCGAGCGGCCTTGGCAACACCTTCGCCAAGATCAAGCGGCGCCTCGACGGCGGCCAGAAGCCCCAGCAGATCTTCGAGTTCACCGACCTTGGCCGCAACGAACTGACCGGCCAGGTGGTCGCCTATCTGGCCGCCCCGGTGATGTAATACGACTATGTGCGCGGTGTGGTGATCTTCGAGCTGCTGCCGGACAAGCTCAACCAGATCATGGCGGAGCGGGAGGGGCTCGGCGAGACCGGCGAGACCATCCTCATCGGCCCTGACAAGCGGATGCGCGCCAACGCCTCCCTCGCCCCCGAATTCAGCGTCGAGAACAGCTTCAGCCCCGACTTCCGGCCACTGCAGACGCCGCTGGTCATCAAGGTGCTCTCCGGCGAGCAGGGGGTCGGTCCCTTCCTCTCCTATCACGATGACGAGGTGCTGGCTGCCTACACCCAGGTCAAGGTGTTCGACACCGAGTGGGCCTTCATCGCCGAGATCTCCACCCGCGAGGCCTATGCTCCTATCCGTCAGCTGGAAACCCTGGTGATCCTGCTGGGGGCGGGCTCATTGCTGCTGCTGATCCTGTTCTCCCGCTGGCTCTCCCACTCCATCACGGCGCCGCTGCGCTCCCTCACCGCCGCCGCCGAGCAGGTGGCCGACGGCGCCCTGGAACACCCCATCACCATACCGCGCACCGATGACGACATCGACCGGCTGGCCCAGGCGTTCCGCCACATGCAGCGCTCGGTGAAAGACAAGATAGAACTCATCGAGCGCCAGACCCAGGAGCTGCAACAGCAGGTCAAGCTGACCCACAAGCAGAACCTCAGCCTGCAGCAGGCTGACAAGCTCAAAGACGAACTGCTGGCCAACACCTCCCATGAGCTGCGCACCCCCATCCACGGCATCAAGGGGATGGCCGAGTCCATGCTCGCCAGCCAGCAGGACTTGACCGAAGGGCAGCAGAAGCAGCTCGGCCTCATCATCAAGAGCGCCGACGGCCTGGCGCGGCTGGTGGACGATCTGCTCGACTACCACCAGATGCGTTACGGCCAGCTGGAGATCCACCCCCAGCCAGTCTCTTCCAAGGGGGTCATCCGGCTGGTGCTGGATCTCTGCCAGCACTTGGTGCAAGCCAAGCCCCTCACCCTGGTGGACATCAGCCCGACGGAGCTGCCGCCGGTGCTGGCGGACGAGCAGCGACTCGAACAGGTGCTCTACAACCTGGTGGGCAACGCCATCAAATACACGCCCCAGGGCAAGGTGGTGCTGAGCGCCCTGGTGGAGGGCAACTTCCTGCGCATCAAGGTGACCGACACCGGCATCGGCATCGGCAAGGACCATCTGGAGCACATCTTCGAACCACTGGTACAAATAAGCCCGGAGGTGAGCAAGCAGGGGGCCGGCCTCGGCCTCTCCATCACCCGCCAGCTGGTGCACCTGATGGGGGGCGAGCTGTTTGTGGAGAGCGAGCCAAGCGTCGGCTCCACCTTCGCCTTCACCCTGCCGCTCGCCAGCGGCAAGGCGGGCAGCCTGACGCTGGACAGCCGCCAGATCGAGCACCAGCTGGTGCGCCAGCAGCCGCTCATCCTGCCGGACTGGGAGAGCGATGACCTCCCCCCTCCCCCCGAGGATGCGCCCCTCATCCTGGTGGTGGATGACGAGCCCATCAACTTGCACATCTTGCGCCACCTGCTGCAGCCCTGCGGCTATCGCATCCTGCCAAGCAGCGACGGCCACGACGCGCTGGCCAAGCTGGCCCAGGAGCCGGTGGATCTCATCCTGCTGGATGTGATGATGCCGACCCTGTCCGGCTTCGACGTCTGTCGCCGCCTGCGGGAACAACATCCCAAGGACAAGCTGCCGGTGCTGCTGCTCACCGCCCTCAACCAGCCCAAGGACATCGAAGAGGGCTTCAACGCCGGGGCCAACGACTACCTGGTGAAACCCTTCTGCAAGGAGGAGCTGTTTGCCCGGGTCAGGGCCCTGCTGGAGGCCTGCGCCGGCCGCGCCTCCCTGGTGGAAAATCACCTGCTCAAGCAGGAGATAGAGCACCGCCTGCGCCTGCAGACCCAGCTGCATCAGGATCAGGAGCGGCTGCTGGCGCTGCTCGGGGAAGGGGCCGATCCCATGGTCTTCATCGACGAGCAGGGGGTGGTGCTGTTTGCCTCCCGCGCCCTGGCCCGCCTGCTGGGCCAGGAGCCGGAAGCCATGGAAGGACAACCGCTGGACGAGTGGCTGGCGGCCCCGCTGGCGAGCCAGTGGCCCGACATGGTAGCGCGACCGGAGCAGGATCTGAGTTTCCTGGTGGCGGGTCAGAAGGACGGGCTCAATGCCCGGGCCCTGCCCATCAGCCTGGGGGGCCAGCACGCCTTCGCCCTCACCCTCAGCACGGAGCAGCGTCAGGACGACAACCGGGTGATGGCGCTGGAGAAAGCCCTCAAGAGCCTGTCACGCCAGGCCATCATCGAGGATGGGCAATTGCTGGGGGAACTGAGCCGGCTGGGAGGGGAGTTCCGCTCGCTCGCGGACAACCTCATTCGCCAGCAGGATGACGAGCCCCTGCGCCGTGCTCTGGTGGACACCATGCGCCTCACCCTGGAGACCTGGCAGCAGAGCACCGGCAAGGGCAAGATAGTGCTGGCGGAGAAGAGCAAGCTGTGGCGGGTCTACATGGACAGATCCAGCCCCCAGACCCGCACCCTCGACAAATACCTGAGCCTGGACACCCTACCCAAGGCGCCGCGCTGGAAGACGGTGGTGGCCAGCGCCGAATACGTGCTCAAGCAGTGCCCCTTGAGCGAAGTGCAGCAGCAGAGCCTGCACCAGAGCACCCAGCTGCTGCGCCAGCTCGCCAGCCGCAAAGGCTGAGGTTCCGCTGCGATCTCGGGTGGCCTCTCTTCCGTTGACGAAATGAGCCTGAGACATCGAGCAGATGACATGCCAAAAACACCACACCCGCGAATGACGCGGGTGTGGTGTTTTAGAGGTTGTGCCATTGGGGCGAAGGGGCTGCTCCGGCGGTGCGACTCAGCAAGCGGCCCGGCGCGCATACAGCCTACCCCATGTCAGCCAACGCTCACCTCCCCCCAAGGGCGCTGGTAGCCCAAGGCCCATGGGATCAGGCCTGTTCACTCAGGCTTATCCCTTGTCACCCGGCTTATGGCTTTAATTCTCTATTCACCTGGGCGAAGGACTTGGGCCAGGGATCCGCCTTCTGCAGGGCTGGCGACAACTGGCGAATGGCTGCCTGCGCCTGGCTCAGGCCGACATAATCCCCTTTCAGCACCACATACCAGGGACTGCCATGGTAGTTGGTGCGATATATCCATACCTGGTCGGCGAGCCGATTGACGCGCACGAACTGCGCTACGGCATCCAGACTGCTCGCTCCCATCAGCTGGATGCTGAGGTGGTTGATGTTCTTCTGGTGCAGGACGCTGGCGGGCGTCAGGTTGACCTTGCCGGACGCCTTGCCCTGCGGCTCGGGCACGATGGCTGGTTTAGACAGCGATTTCGCTGCCGGCTTGGACACAGGCTCCGGGGCAGGCGTGGACACGGGCTCGGGGATTGCGGCAGGCTCAATCGCAACCAGAGGCGCCGAGGGGGCAGGTATTGGCGGCTCAGTCTGCACGACGTCTTCGGCCACGATCGGCAGGGCGCCGCTGACCGGCACATCCAGCATGGGGGTCAGCTTGCCGGCCGTACCGTCGGCCTGCCGTTCGATCGACTCGGGAGAAGAAGGCAGGAACCCGGTCTCAGCCGGCGGGATCAACGTCGCTGCGGCGCCACTGACCTGACCCGGAGCGGCCTCCCCCACCTCGGGTTCGTCCTGCCGAGCCGTGGGGCTCACATAGCTCAATATCAGCAAGCAGAGGGCGCCGGCGGCCAGACCAATGGCTATCTGGCGAATGAGAGAAGAGGGATTGCACTTGCTCAGATGGCATTCGGTCATCATGTCCTCCAGGACGGCATGAGAATGGGGGCGCCGATGCGGCAGAAAGAGATCATGGACCGGCATCGGGGCCGGCAGCTCATACGGCAGGAAATTGATATCGTCCGTGAGAGCGAGCCCTGACCAGGGTGTCACCCCATGTCGCTGTCCCTCTGCGTCTCGGCGGGATCGAAGATGGACAGGCATGACTGCGCCGGCAGCCACCTCTGGTTGCCATTCGCAGCTCCGCATCAACACCGGAGCACCATACCGGGGCAGCGCTGAACTTGGCCTGAATCCTTGGACTATCCAGGGGCATTGACCGCGTTCAGACGCTTGTTTCCTCTGGTATTTGCCCGTTTCGCCCTCGATGGTCGCTTTCCTGCGCCCCATGCCCCCGGGGGCGGCTCATCATGGTGCTTCCCGCTGTCGGCGCCATATGCAAAGGCATCTGGCTTCAGCTTCACAGTCTCAACGTGTCGATGAGGGCTCTCAGGGCGGGCGATACGTTGCGATGGGGGTAGTAGAGATACAGGCCCTCCAGGCGGTGGCTGAACCGCGGTAACACCCGGATCAGGGTTCCACGCGCCAGTTCATCGGTGACCAGCTCCTCCGGGACATAGGCCAACCCCAACCCCATTCTTGCTGCCGCCGCTTCCATGTAGCTGTCAGAGAAGACCCACTGCCCCTGCGGCCGATGCTTGACGAGTTTGCCCTCCTGCCACAGCTCCCACTGATAGAGGCCGCCATCGGCAAACTGGTAGGCAATGCAGGGGTGTACCGCCAGCTCGGCCGGCGTCTGCGGAAAGCCGTATTGCAGAAAATGATCCGGCGTGGCCACCATCACCATCTCCATATCCGGGGTAATGCGCACGGCAACCATCCCCTCGTCCACCTCGCCACCCAGCCGCACGCCGGCATCGAAGCGCTCATCGATGATGTTCACGAAGCGGCTTTCACTGATGAGTTCCAGCCGGATATCAGGATAGTGCTGCCTGAAGATGGCCAGCTTGGGCAGCAACACCTTGTCGATGGCGTGCTGGCTGGCATTGATCCTCACCGTGCCGGAAGGGATGTCGCGAAAGTGGGCGAGGGTGGCCAGCCCCGCATCCAGGGACTGAAAGCTGCTCAGTGCCGTGCGGTACAGCTGTTCGCCAGCCTGGGTCAGTGACAGGCTGCGGGTGGTACGCACCAGCAGTTGCACCCCGAGCCGGGCTTCGAGATCCCGGATGGTGCGGCTGATCCCGGACTGGGCCAGCCCCAGCCTGGCAGCCGCCCGGGTAAAGCTGCCTTCCCGGGCGACCAGCATGAAGACGTGGAGATCGTTGTAATTCTCGCGGCTTGTCATCTTGTTCCACCCAGATTTTTTTCAGCCAGCCATGGTTTGTTCAACGCCCTTTGGACGCCCAGATTAAGAACCCATACACATTAATGTTATCAAAAAAACCGATCTAATCATCACCAATGGTTCTAACTAGAATGCAGCCCATGGTTCACAAAACCATCAAGCCACCCTCAGGACCACGCATCACACATCCGATCTCAAGGAGCGTTGCCATGAATGTCATTCCCAAGAAGCTGACCGCTATCGCGTCTGCCCTGCTGCTGGGCGCCGCATTAACCGGAGTCTCCACGATGAGCCATGCCCAAAACACCCATCCCACTGAACCTGTCTCCATGGTGACACTGTGGGACAAGACCTTCGCCCAGAGCGACAAGGTCGAGCATCGCAAGGTGAGCTTCAAGAACCGCTACGGCCTGACCCTGGTCGCCGACCTCTACCTGCCGAAGAACCGGGGAAACGCCAGGCTGGCAGCCATTGCCGTGAGCGGCCCCTTTGGCGCGGTGAAGGAACAGTCGAGCGGTCTCTATGCCCAGATCCTGGCCGAGCGCGGGTTCGTCACCCTGGCATTTGACCCCTCCTACACCGGCGAAAGTGGCGGCCAACCGCGCGACGTGGCCTCCCCCGACATCAACACCGAAGACTTCAGTGCCGCCGTCGATTTTCTCGGCCTGCAACAAGAGGTCGACCGCAATCGTATCGGCCTGTTGGGCATCTGTGGCTGGGGTGGCATGGCCCTCAATGCCGCTGCTGCCGATACTCGCGTCAAAGCCGTGGCGACCAGCGTGATGTATGACATGAGTCGAGCCATGGGGCATGGCGTGGGCGATGGCAAGGATCGTTACACCACTGCCGATCGCCGCGCCATATTGAAACACCTGAACGAACAACGCTGGCAAGACGCAGAAAGTGGCTCTTTTGCCCATAGCAATCACGATCTCTATGTCGACCAGAAGGGTAACGTCACGGCAGCCAACCGGACCCTGCCAGAGGCACTGCCGGACAATCCACATCCAGTACTCAAGGAGTTCTTCGACTACTACCGTGTCCCGCGCGGTTTCCATGCGCGTTCGGTGAACTCCAATGGTGCCTGGACCACCACCATGCCGCTGTCATTTATGAATATGCCGCTGCTTAGCTATGCCAGCGAGATCAACATTCCTGCGCTGATCGTCACCGGCGAGAATGCCCACTCGCGCTACTTTGCCGAAGATGCCTTCAAGGCGGTAGGCAGCCAGCAAAAAGAACTGGTCGTGGTGCCGGGCGCCAACCATGTGGATCTCTACGATAACGAGGCAGGCAAGATCCCGTTCGACCAGTTCGAGCAGTTCTTCAAGACCAACTTGAAGTAAAAACCAGTAACGCGGCGGGCCATCCCGCCGCGTCTTTCTCATCGGTGGCCACGCGAGATAGCAAGTCTGTGCAATGGCGCCATGTCGGGGAAAAAATGATGACCAGAGGCATGTTGACCCGCGCTATGGTCCTGTTGCTGGTGGCAACCAGCGCGGTCGCAGCCACAGACGAGGTCAGTCATAGCAGGAGAGAGACCATGAACATCAGGATGACAATGGCCGGCCAGATCATCACAGCCAGCCTGGAAGAGAGTGACAGCGCCCGGGACTTTTTCGCCATGCTCCCCCTGACATTGCCGCTCGAAGACTATGCCGAGACCGAGAAGATTGCCTATCTGCCGCGTAAATTGACCACCCAGACGGCGCCAGAGGGGATAGACCCGCAAGTCGGAGACATCGCCTACTACGCCCCCTGGGGCAACCTGGCTATCTACTACAGGGACTTCGGTTACTCGAGCGGCCTCATCCGCCTGGGGCGCATTACATCGGGTCTGGATGCCTTGACCGCCCAACCCTCGGGCACTCTCACCATTGAAGCCGTCAAATGACTCAGCCCCCTTTCAATATCAGGTCGTGAAATGAAGACTCACCATGCCGCTGTCGAACCCCTTCCCGTGGTACAAGAACATTGGGGGGCCGTGGGAGCCATGTCCCTCTGCGTGGCCCTGCTGATCGCCGCCGAGTTTATGCCGGTCAGCCTGCTGACCCCGATCGCCCGCGATCTCGGTGCCAGCGATGGTCAGGCGGGCCTTGCCATCTCCATCTCGGGTCTCTTTGCCGTCATCGCCAGCCTGCTGGTCACCCGGGTCTGTGCCCACCATGAGCGGCGCCATGTGCTGATGGGATTGGCACTGATGATGTTGCTCTCTCTCGTCCTGATCGCACTGAGCCCCAACTTTGCGCTGCTGATGCTGGCCCGGGCCCTGCTGGGGGTGGTGGTCGGCGGATTCTGGGCTCTGGCTACCGCCACCCTCATGAGGCTGGTGGCCCCCGACTCGGTGCCCAGAGCCCTCGGCCTGATGTACACCGGCAATGCCGTCGCGACCGCCTTTGCCGCTCCGCTCGGCAGTTATCTGGGTGGCATCATCGGCTGGCGGGGCGTGTTCTGGCTGTTGGCCCCGCTGGTGGTGCTGAACCTGGTGTGGATGGCAGTCAGCCTGCCCTCGATGCGAAGCGAACGCCCCGTGACACAAGCGTTGGGACTGCTGAAGCGGCCCAATGTGGCGATGGCCATGCTCGGCGTCATGTTCACCTTTGCAGGCGCCTTCTGTGCGTTTACCTACTTCCGGCCGTTTCTGGAGACCCGTACCCACACCAGCCTGCCGGAGCTCTCATCCCTGCTGCTGGCGCTGGGCATGGCCGGATTCGTGGGCACCACTGTGGCCAGCGCCACCCTGCATCGCCACCTCTATCGGCTGCTGCGATGGTTGCCCCTGATCCTTGCGCTCATCACCCTTGGCCTGCTAGCCATGCAGCACCACTTCTGGGGCGTCGCGCTGATGCTGACCCTGTGGGGCGCCATCAATGCCGCCATTCCGGTTGCCTGGTCCGCCTGGATAGCCCGGGGGATCCAAGATGCCCCCGAGAGTGGCGGCGGCCTCATCGTGGCCGCCATCCAGCTCGCCATCATGCTGGGAGCCGGCATCGGAGGCTGGCTGCTCGATCACTACACCATAGGCGCCACCCTGGCTGGCAGTGCCGCGCTGTTGATGGTGGCCACCCTGGTGGTGGGCAACGGCAAGCGGCTGCAACCCGCCCGGGTGAACGCATGATGATCCGATCTCATGACTCAACCGCCCAAGACACTGCGCCGCCCATGTGTTGCACCGAGATTCCCCGGCAACTGAGGCCAGCTCATCGGGGAGAACATCATGATTAAATCAGTCAACGCTCATGCTGCCACACCGGCCACGGCACCACTGGCATGCCATCCCATCACTCGCCGACGGCCACGCCCCGATGATGTGGAGATCGACACTCTCTGCTGCGGCGTCTGCCATTCGGATCTGTACGCCGCCCACAATCACGGGGGCTGAACCCGCTATCCCATAGTGCCGGGCCATGAAATCATCGGTTGGATGGTTGTCGTCAGCTGTCAGGTCAACAGATTCAAAGCTGGCGACCGGGGCGGGGTCGGCTGCATGGTGGACGCCTGCGGTCATGGCGAGGCGTGCAAAGAGGGCACTACGGCGCAACTGTGACTCACACCTATGGCGCCCCGACCGTATCGACGGCAGCCCGCTGTCCCATGACCCAGAGCATGGGCCGGCGTGGCAACGGCTGGGAACGCCTCGATGGCATGGCACGGTTGTTCAGGAGCCTCAAGTCAGAGTGGCTCCCGACAACGGGATACATAAACCTGCGGGAGGTGAAGCGGAATAGCAGTTATTACCTGATGGTTGACTACCACTGGCGGCGTCCACCTCAACACCATGACGGGATACCACCGAGAGTCGGCCCAACCGGATGTCTGGATGTCGTTGACCAAGGCACATCGGCCCTGAAGCAGGCGTCGTGACTCACCAGGTTGAAGCCAAACCGGAGGTGCGGATGGCGGAGAACATCGCCATCAAGGTGCCAGGCAAGCACCAGCAAACCGGTGAGTACGGCGCCGATGAGTTCAAAGGCCAACGCATCGATATCGACGAACTGGCAATGCCCTTTCTCATTCACGGGAGGGGCATGGGTACCTCGCTCACCCACATCCCAAGTGGCTACCGCATCACGCCGTTCGGCGGGTGGCAGAATACGGTTCGCTGCCGGTGCGACTCCATGCCATGCCCGTTATCAATCAGATAACCGACTCTGCTCGTTGCAGCGCAACTCCCTACACCTGGAACGCTCATTTACAAGCAGCATAAGGGGCCAGCGCGCTCAGCGCCGGCCCTTGGCATCAAAGGAGGAGCCGTCTTATCACCAGGCTCGAGGTACATCGCTATGCTCCTGAACTAAACAGGCTGCATCTGTGCAAACGGCACGTGTTGCCTGCGCACCGCATCGCGCCCATCAAGTAGGGTCAGGCCGGCTGTTTGGCCACTGGCCCGACAGAGTCTCAAGTGATGCATCACCGTGAGCCCCGCGACTGCATCAAGCACGCCCGGCGCTATCGGGGTCGGCAAGCGAACCCGACCGGCCTCCCGGAACCACTGGCCAAGCTACACCGCCACCACAACGTGCCCGATACCACCATCAGCATTCACACCGAGCTTCAGTGCAAGCGACTTGTTATTTTTTATGGCTAAGCACCCATTCGGCCAAGGTCTTGGCCTCCTCTTCCGTGACGGCGTTGGCAGGCATGGGCACTGCCCCCCAGGTGCCCTGGGTACCGTTCTTGATGCGGCCTGCCAACAGGGTGGCCGCGTCTGCCTGCCCGTCATACTTGGCCGCGACCTCCTTGAATGAGGGGCCGACCAGCTTGGCATCCACCATGTGGCAACCCACGCAAGGCTTGCTCTTGAATAACGTCTCGCCGTCAGTTGCCATGGCCGGTTGCAGACAAACAACAGCCCCCAGGACAAGCAGTGAAAACACGTTTCTTTTCATATTGGTATTTCCTTATGTTGATGGAGGCAGCAATGCCCCGCTTGGTATCCGGCTACTCGCATCCCGCACTCCGTCATGCTGACGGCCCGACGCGACCAAGGGCTGCAGAGATTGGGGGTAACCGGATGGTGTTTTCTTACTGGCTCTCTTTTTCGCCCAGCATGTTACGAAATCCCCGCACGGCCTTGCCCAAATCCGAACCGATGCCACTCAGGCGTCCAGTACCAAACAACACGATGACAATGGCGAGAATAATCAAGAGCTTCCAAACGCTGATCCCCATCATGGGAGCATCCTCCTGCGATGTAATGAGTGATAAGGGGTGAAAAAACCTATCAATGGGCCGCCGGGCTGCCGTGCGGTTCAGCTGGATGGGACTGGGGATCAGGTTGCAGCAAGGCAAGATCTATCTGCTCGAACCGCACCAGCCTGCCGCCCTGGCTGGTTGCAAACCTTTCGGCATCCTCCTCGCGGGCGAACGAGGCCAGTGCAGCCCCCATGGCCCCCTTCAGGTTGGCGCCGACGACATAAAAGGCCTGTCGGGCATCGATGAGGGCATCATCATCCGGTTTTTCCCAGGTCGAGCGTGCCATGTCATGCACATACAGGGTGACATCTTGTTCCCGGTTCTCCGGTTGCAGCCACCAGCCAAACATCTCGGCCGTAGAGCAGAATTTCATCGCACCCTGTTTAGCCACCGCCTCGCCCTTGGGGCCGGGAAAGCCGGTGATCGCCATGCCGCAGATGTGGCACTCGTCGCCGGAGTGAAAGGCAACGGGATCATAAACGTGCGGGTTCGAGTCGACATCGTTGCAACCGGCCAGCGCCAGCAGCAGGGCCATCAGGCTGCCTTTAAGATAAAAATTATTTGAATTCAGCATATTACTATCCTTGTTATACCCGGCTCAGACCGAGCGACGACGAAACACGGCATAAGCCAGCCAAAGCGACACGCCGACCCACAACAACAGGCAGAACCCAAGCATGTCGGTAGAAAAGGGCAATTCACTCCCGAGGGAGAGCACCCCCAACCCGCCACTCTCCCCTTCGAAGCCGGAGAGGTTGATCAGCCGATAGATATCGGCCGGATTGAGCAATAGCAGCCAGGGCAAGAGGGTGGCGCTGAAATGGCCCTCGCTCAGCACCAGCAGTGCCAGCAACAGCAGATCAAACACCAGTACGAACAGGAACCAGACGCCCAGCGCCAACCCGGCGGCACGGGACTTCTCGCTGACCTTGCTGCTCAGTACATAGGCCATGGCGAGGAAGACCCAGCCCAGCAGGGTGGATGACACCATGAAACGGCCGAACGCCCAGACCAGGGTGGAGAGGGAGATATCCTCCACCAGCACGGCAATGGCCAGGGCGGCGCAGCCAAAACCGAGCAGGGTCGCCAGTGCCAGGATCAGGCCGTGACCGACAAACTTGCCCATCAGGATCTGGCCGTGGCCGAGGGGATAGGTCAGCAGCAGCATCAGAGTGCCGCTCTCCTCCTCGCCAACAATGGCGTCATAGGCCAGCAGCAAGGCGATGAGGGGCATCAGGAAGGTCGCAAGGCTCGCCAGACTGGCGATGGTGGCGGGAATGGAGGTAAATCCCAGCTGGCCGGAGGCGGCAGCGCCGAGCCAGGCAATGCCGACCGCCAGCACCGCAAACAGCAGGCTGATGGCCAGTAGCCAGCGGTTGCGCAGACCATCGCTGAACTCCTTGCGGGCAATGTTCCAGACCTGATTCATGGCCGTACCTCCTTCCGGTTCGCCTGATCGGCTCGCGCCATGTAGTGGCAATAGAGATCTTCCAGCGAAGGTTGATGCACCTCTATGTCACCGGGCTCGCATTCCCCCAGTAACTCGCGCAGCAATGCCAGCTTGTGGCCGTTGTGCACCACCACTTCCACGCTCTGTGCATCGAGCAAGCGAGCCTGATGGCCCGCCTCCCGCCAGCGCCCAATCCAATGGTTGCCATCCTCCAATCCATGGATGCGCATCCGCACCGGCAAGCCAGTGTCGGCGCGCAACTGGGCGAGATCACCCACGGCTTGCAAGCGGCCACCGGCCAGTATGGCGACGCGATTGAGGTGGGCCTCCACCCCGGCAAGCGCGTGGGAGCAGAGGATGATGCTGGTGCCCCCCTGGCGCAGGCGATCGATCAGCTGATAGAGCTCTTGGGTGGCGATGGGATCCAGCCCCACCGTGGGTTCATCGAGCAACAGCAGACGCGGCTCGCCAAGCAGTGCCTGGGCCAGACCGAGCCGCTGACGCATCCCCTTGGAATAAGTCTTCACCCGACGCGCCGCCGCATGGCTGAGCCCGACCTGGTCCAGCAACTCCACCACCTGCTGGGGGGCCGCACCCCGCAGACGGGCAAAATGGGCGAGGGTCTCCCGCCCAGTGAGCTGTGGATAAAAGGTTACGTTTTCCGGCAGATAACCGAGCTGACGGCGCACGTTGAGATCCTGTGGCTGACCGCCGAGTACCTGCACCCGCCCTTCACTCGGGCTCAACAGGCCGAGGATCAGCTTCATGCTGGTAGTCTTGCCCGCACCGTTATGGCCGAACAGCCCCAGCACCTCACCTTCCTGCAGGCTCAGGTTCACGTCCTGCAATATGGTCATGCCACCGATGCGCTGGTGTACGCCCTGAATGTCGACCGCGTTCATGAGGGGTTCTCCTGTGGATGAGGGGCGATGGCCGGAGGCTGCATCAGCGGGTAGCTATCCTGCACGCCGGGAGATTTGATGATGGGGAAGGCGCGCTGGGCCCAGCGCAACACCTCGATGCCGGGGCTGTTCATTAGCAGTCGGACCTGCGGATAGCGCCAGAGCAGCCTGTCCACGTTGTCGTTCGGTTCGTAGGCCACCTCTCCCAACCCGTCGTTGTTACGGTCCCAGCCCAGATAATCGCTCCAGTAGTTGCCGCGGCCCGCCACCGACCACTCCTGCCGCCGGGAGGCGACATATTTGACCTGTTGCCGATTGTTAATAAAGGCATTGTCGCTGATGAGGTTGTCTTCCGATCCCGCAGTGAGATGGATTCCCAGCGCGCTGCGCTCGAAACGGTTGTGCTCGATGCGGTTGAAGAGCGAGTTGTAGATAAACAACGCCTTGCCCTCGGAACCGGAGATCATGCCTTCGCCCGCGCCCCCGTCACGAACCTCCGTGACCAGATTGCCCCTGAGGGTGGAATAGGTGATGTAGTTCATCAGGATCCCGTAGTTCTGATCCTGCTCGGAACGGTTGCCGATCACGGTCAACTTGCGACTCTGCATGAGTGCATAACCGGTGCGGGTGCGGCGAGTCAGGTTGCCGATCACCCGGTTGTCGTTGGAAAACATGTAATGAATGCCGTAGCGCAGATCTTCCAGCTGATTGCCTTCGAGGCTGTTGCCGTTGGAGGTATCGATATAGATACCATCACGGGCGTGGCGTACCCGATTACCGATGACCCGCGCCCCGTGCACGGCATAGAGATGAATGCCATTGCCACGATCCTGCGAACGCAGTCGCAGCTCTCCCTCGATCACGTTATCCAGCAGGCTGACGTTGCTCGTGCCATCCACCCAGATCCCGCTGGCCGGTCCTTGCATCCGATTGGCCTGCACCTTGGCGTGACTGGCTTCCCGCTGGATGAAGACAGCGGCATTGAGCTTGGTGAGGTTGCTACCCCAGTTGGTCAGAGTACAGCCCTGCACCGTCACGTTCGGCGCCGCGATGGTGAGGGCATTGCCCTCCCCTTCGGCATTGATCACCGCCCCCGCCTCGCAACGGAGCATCAGGGATTCTTCAATACGAAACTGCCCCCGGTACTCTCCGGCAGGCAGACGCCAACGCGCCTCTCCATCGGGTTGCAGGGGCAGGGAACGAATGGATTGAGGTGCCGCAAAGGCCGCACCAATGCAGGAACATCCCAGCACCAACAGCGCAACAGTGCTCCGGGCCTGCCTTGGCAAGGTCGGTAATACCGATAGAGGGTTCATGTCCTGGATCCTGGATATTCGGGTGGTGTCGATGCCATCGGCACCACCCGACACTATGGTTAGGCTGGCTCGACCAGCATGCGACCAACCATTTCCATGTGGAGTGCATGACAGAACCAACTGCAATAGTACCAATGCAGGCCCGGCTTATCGGCGGTGAAGGTAATGGAGGACGTCTGCTGCGGGCTGATCTCCATGCTGGCGCCATGGTTGACCATGACGAAGCCGTGGCTGACATCCTCGATCTGATCGATGTTGGTAATCACCACCGTGACTTCATCCCCCTGCTTGACCTTGAACTCGGTGATCCCATAGGCCGGGGCCATCGAGGTCATGTAGACCCGCACCTTGTTGCCATCGCGGATCACCTTGTTATCGGTCTCCAGCTTGACGCCGTCTTTTGCCGCCATCTCTACGGTGGGTGCGAAGAAAGGATCCTTGCGATCCCACAGCTTGCGGGTCTTGATCTGATCCCGGCGAGCCAGGATGCAGTCGTGGGGCTCGGCGAAAGTGGGACCATCATGCACCAGCTTCATCTCCTCACCGGAGATGTCGATCAGCTGATCGTTTTCCGGGTGGAGCGGGCCGGTAGGCAGGAAACGGTCCTTGGAGAACTTGCACAGCGCCACCAACCATTTGCCATCGGCTTCGCTGGTTTCCGTCAGGGACGCATGCAAGTGGCCGGGTTGATACTGCACATCGAGTTTCTGTCTGATGTAGTCGACCTTCTCGCCCTGATAGGCACGCACCGCGTCGGCCATGTTCCACTTCACCACCTGGCTGTCGATGAACAGCGTGGTATAGGCATTGCCGCGACCATCGAAGGTAGTGTGTAACGGACCCAGACCCAACTCAGGCTCGGCCGCGATCACCTCGCGCGGATCCTTGAGCTTGCCCGCGAACAGATCGTCGAGCTTGGCGATCTCGATCATGCTCACGGTCGGTGACAACTTGCCGTTGGCGATGAAGTACTTGCCGTCGGACGAGGTGTTGCAACCGTGAGGATTTTTTGGCACCGGGATATAGCGAGTCAGTTCGGAGCCTTCCCGCCCGTCAACCACCGGCACCTTGGAGTCACCCAGCGTCACGAACTTGCCGGCCTTGATGGCTGCCTCGATACGCGGGATGTTGAATACCACCACCCAGTCACGCTCGTTGCGCATCATGCCGCCCAGATCGTAGGCCTTCTCCGAGTTGTAGCAGGTAGACGCCGCATAGGTGCCGGTGTAGTCCGCATCTGTGTTATCCAGGTTGCCATCGACAATCACCTGGAAGGCCATCTCCATCTTCTCCGCGTCGATGACGTTGAACAGGGTGTAGCTGTTTTTATCCTGCAGATCGAAGGTGGTGCCGTCGTTGGGATGGGGAATGACGAACTCGGCGTTGGCAAACACGTACTTGGTGTACGGCACCTTCTGCAGGCGCAGGCCGTGAATGGCCTGGACGTTGGGCACCGTCAGCATCTTGTCGCACTTCATGATGTCCAGCCGGATGCGGGCCACCCGGCTATTGGCCTTGTCGTTGATGAACAGGTACTTGCCGTCGTATTTGCCGTCGGTCATGGAGATGTGGGGGTGGTGACAATCACCGTTCAGGAACTTGACGCTCTCGCCCATGATGTGGCGGCTTTCATTGGTCAGCCCCCAGCCGGTGGCGGAATCGACGTTGAACACAGGAATACGCATCAATTCACGCATGGAGGGGATGCCCAGGACCCGCACCTCGCCCTGATGACCACCACTCCAGAAGCCGTAGTAGTCATCGAGATCCCCTGGCGCGACATGAATGTTCTGCTTGGCCTCGGAAACGGCCGCAGCCCAGCTCTCCCGGCTCATCACCGCGCCACCAAAGGCCGTGGTGGCCAGCGCGGCCCCCGTCAGGGCACCAGCCCCCTTGAAGAAGCTGCGACGGCTGAGGCCGCCTTGACTCAACTCCTGCTCGGCATTCTCAGGATACTTATCACTCATAAACCGACTCCTTTATCGTTTTTGACGGGGCGAACGGACTCGCCTCACGAGGGTTATTGATTGTTCAGGTTTCAATTGAGGTGACAGGTATCCGTTCAATACCAACCTGTCCTTGGCCGCCACGTTTGGCCTGTTTGTTTTTCATCACTAACGGCAAGCACTTGCGCTCATTGTGATAGGTCATCTGACAATCGAGGCAATAGTGGCATTCGTTGGCGTTGATCCGCCCATCCGGATGGATGGCCTGGATCTCGCATTCCTTGGCACAGAGCTGGCAGGGGCTGCCGCACTCCTTGCGCCGCTTGAGCCAGTCGAACTGGCGTAGCTTGGTGGGGATCGCCAGCGCAGCCCCCAGCGGGCAGATGTAACGACAGTAGACCTTGCGGGTGAAGAGGTTGATCACCAGCAGGAGCGCGGCGTACAACACGAACCACCATTGACGATCGAACCCGAGGATGATGGCCGTCTTGAAGGGTTCCACTTCGGCGGCCTGTTCGGCCATCTGCATCGACTCCAGCGAGATGCCGAAAAGTACCAGCAGGATGATGTACTTGATGGCCCAAAGCCGTTCGTGCACCGCAAAGGGAAGTTCGAACTGGCGGACCTTCAGTTTTCGCGCCGCCTCATTGATCAGCTCCTGCAACGCGCCAAACGGGCAGAGCCAGCCACAGAACACGCCACGGCCCCAGAGCAGAATGGTGGCGGCTGTGAAGGTCCAGAGGATGAAGAGGACGGGATCGGTGAGGAACAACTCCCAGCGAAAATCTTGGAACAGCGCATGGACAAAGGTCAGCACATTGACCACCGAGAGCTGTCCCAGCGCATACCAGCCGATGTAGGTCACGGTGAACAACAGGTATCCACGGCGCAGCCAGTGCAGAAAATGGGGTCGCCGGGTGAACCTGTCCTGGAAGAACAGGATGGTGGTGAGCAGCAGCAGCGCAAGCCCGATGATGCCGATCTGCACGCTCTTCTGGTACCAGATCTTCACCCACAGCGGTCGCGCAGCCTCTTCGGCCGCGGCCAGCTCCTCGGCACTCGGCAGGGGGCGTGTCAGATAGGATTCGGGCAACTGGTAAGCAAGCTCAAAACTGCTGAAGACCCCCTTGACCGGCCCGGTCTGGCGGCGCACCAGCAATTCCAGGCTCCAGGGCGAGCCGGGATCAAATGCCGCATGGGCACGAATGGTAAAGATCGCCATCTCGTCAAACTCAGGCATTCCCTCTGCATAGACATCGTCGAGACGCTGGAAATCCGAGTCACGGAAACTGATAGTGTCGCCAAACTGGCGCAGTTGCACCCGGTCGAAGATGCCGCCACGCACATAACCCGACCCCTTGAAGGAGTATTCCCCCCTGCCCAGCACGGCGACGGCCTGCTCGCCGGGTTGGAGCGTTTGCATCAGCACCTGGAACTGTTTGTCCCCCAGCAGATTGCGGCCGATGGAGGGGGGATTCAGGTGCGCGACGTAGAGATCGATGAAGGTATCGTCAACCTGCTCGGCCGTGGCAGTGCCGACGTCTTGCGCCTCGGTCCCTTTGAACGCCGCATCGACCTGGCCACGGGTCAGATGCAACCGGCGGATGGCGCCGTTGCCGGTGAGCGTCGCCCAGTTTCCGGGCTCATAGCGATCGGTGCGCACCATGGCAGGCTTGGGTTTCGCACCGCTCTTCTCTTCGACCAGACTCAGTGACAGCGCCACCTTGTGCGCAGCGTGCATGACGATTTCGTTGACCACCATGGCGGTGACTGTCGCCCCGGTGATGGCATCAATCGTGACCGCATCCGGATCGCTAGAGTGGCCGACCACCACTCGTTGATTCACTCCAACGCCTGCATATCTGGCATTAAAACCATGCAGCTTCGCTTCCGGAATACCAATCAGCAGGATGGGCTCATGGTGCTCGAGCACATAGGCATCGACAATCACCCCCTTGGGGTCGAGCAATATCTGCATGTTGATGGGCTTGCCCGAGTAGGCGGGAATATTCACAACATCGATGGTCTGGAACGCATAGCCTATCGGCTTGCCCTCTTTGCTCAGGGTGCGAACCTGATAGGGACCGGTGGCCTTGGAAATAACGACGCCCGGAAAAAACTGCTCGATGCGAGTCTGCTCAACGGGATAGGTTTTCGCTAGCAGGCCCATGCTGAAGAAGCTCAGCAGCAAGACCATCGACAGCAATCCCCAGAATCGGTGTGACAAGAGCAATGGATAAGGTTCTGACCGCATCATCGACTTCATATGCCTGCTTCCCGCAATAATATGAGTGGAACACCACCTGGCATGGCATCCCTAATCGCTCCGCTGAGTGCAGGTTGACAGCCAATGGTGACCATTTAAATCTCATGGTCAGTGCAGGTCAACCTAAATAGTCAAATGAATTACCCATTTTAAATCGCCATCACACTTATGTCCGATCCGCCCCCATATCGACGATGACGGGATACCGCCAGCAAAAGCCGAAAACCAGCCTAACCCGGTGCCCGGATTTAGTTGACCACGACAGATTGAGGAGAGTGTGGCGGCGCTGCGTGATACTGGCCCCCTGATAAGCAAGGACGCTCTCGTGCAAAGTGCCGAGCTGTTGGAGAAAGCCCACCAGATCTATGGTGTTGCCGCGAGTGCCATTATCGGGGAGTACCTAGCCTATCGCTTACTGCGTATGGGAATATCAGCCCAACAGTTCAGCGATATGCATCGAGCTGTGATGAATGCCACCTGTCTGAAACTGGGGGTAATAGCTGTTTCCAGCTCTGGCTCGACCAAAGATCTGCTGCATGCGGTGCAACTGGGCAAAGAACACGGAGCAAGCATCATAGTGCTCAGCAATACCCGTCGCAGCCCGCTCGCCACCCTCGCAGATCAGTTGCTGGTAGCGGCAAAACCGGCAGGACCGCTGACAGCGGGTTCATTTCACTCAAAGATAAGCGCCATGCTGGTGATCGAGCTGTTGAGCCAACAACTATTGGAAACTAAATAGCTGTTTCGAATAGTAGATCACTGGGGGAAGGGAACTCAGTCCAGTTTGTGCGATCTCATTAGTCGCCAAACAAAACAAGCCACACCCAAAGGACTGAGTTGATGCCTATCCTACCACCCCTGCCACGACCACAACGGCGCCGCATTCACAAAATCATCCATGCCACGCGTGATAAAGGGCATGCTCGTCGCTTGATGGCCATCTTGCTGTTACATGAAGGACGCACGATCACTGATGTTCATCACCTTACCGGCGCTGCTCGCTCAACCATCGGCCGTTGGCTTCGATGGTATCGGGATGAAGGTGTGGGGGCGTTAGAAGCCTTACCGGCTGGCCGTGCCCCGATCTTACCTGTCGCCAAGATTGTCACCTTACTGGTGCTGCTCATGCAGTTTTCTCCGCAAGATTTTGGTTATCAGCGCAGCCGTTGGTGTACCGAACTATTGGCTATCAAAATCAATCGGTTAATGGGGCTCAATATGGCAGCCTCCACGCTCCGCCGATGGTTACCGCGTATGGGCATTGTCTGGCGAAGGCCCGTGCCGACCTTGCGGATAAAAGACCCGGCCTATCAGGAGAAAATGGCTAATATCGACGCGGTACTGGCCCGCTGTGATGCAGATAATCCGGTGTTTTATGAGGATGAAGTCGATATAGACCTTAATCCCAAATTAGGGGCCGACTGGATGTTCAGAGCGCAGCAAAAGCGGGTTGTCACACCTGGAAAGAACGCCAAACATTACCTGGCAGGCGTTCTCCATGCAGGCAATGGAAGAGTACTTTACGTCAGCGGGATAAAGAAAAACTCATCGCTGTTTATCGCCATGCTGGAAAAGCTGCGTCGCCACTACCGACGAGCCAAA
>NZ_CDBZ01000210.1:80184-99986 GCF_000819985.1 Aeromonas media
TATTGGGATCAGTTATTTAGGCCGGAGCTGGCGGGAGCCATCTCGGATAGCGCCAAGGCTACGTTGCCTTGGTTGATATGATTGCTAGAGAGAAGTATCAACAATCCGTGGATGCCTGGCAGGGTCGGTGTCCAAGGTAATCCATCAGGATTGCATACCAAAAAAATAGATAAAATAAAAAACCCAACCTAATCAACAGGTTGGGTTTGATATGTGGCGGAGAGACAGGGATTCGAACCCTGGGTGGCATTGCTGCCACAATTGATTTCGAGTCAATCCCGTTCGGCCACTCCGGCATCTCTCCACGGGCCCTCATATTGACCCAACCGTAGGCGGGAAATCAACGTAAATCTCGTTGCAGATCAGACAACTGGCTATTAAACCGTCAACCTGTGGCGAATCGCACCCCCCTTCCCTTGCTACGCCCAGGCTGGCTGAGACAGCTAGCGGCTCCCTCAGTGTCAGGAGTGGTCTCTTGGCCTATTCCCTCGGCGCCGACGCGGGATTATCCGCCTTTTCCTGAAAAACAGGGGGCTGAGGGCCGAAAATGCCTCTCAACATGCCTCCATCCGGCCCGTGAGAGACGCGGTCTGGCGCTGGTAATCCCCTGTCGATTGGTTGACAATCTCTGCTCATTTTTTGGGAGGGAAGCGCTTCCCTCGAGAACTGCCGATAGGAATAACCATGCGCAATCTCCGTATCGTCTCACTGCTGCTGGCGGCTGTCAGCCTCTGGACCACACCGGCCTGGTCGAAAACCTATCCTCTTCCGCCGGCGGACAGCCGTCTCATCGGTGAGCTGGAAGACTACATAGTCCAACCTGGCGATCACCTGGAACTGGTCGGCAAACATACCCAGATTGGCTTTTTAGCGCTGCTCGAGGCAAATCCCGGGGTAGATCCCTATTTACCATCCCCCGGCACCCGGCTGACCCTGCCGACCCAGATGCTGCTGCCCGATGTGCCGCGGGAGGGCATCGTCATCAACCTTCCGGAGCTGCGGCTCTATTACTTCCCCAAGGGCAAGGCGGAGGTGATGGTGTTGCCCATCGGCATCGGTGACATCGGCCGCGAGACGCCGGAGATGACCACCACCGTCATCGCGAAGAACCCGAACCCGACCTGGGTGCCCGGCCCCATGGTGCGCAAGTCCTGGCTGGAGCAAAAGGGCATAGACCTGCCGGCCGTGGTGCCCCCGGGCCCGGACAATCCCCTCGGCAAGTTCGCCATGCGCCTGGGTTATGGCAACAAGGACTACCTCATTCACGGCACCAACAAGGAGTTCGGGGTCGGCCTGCGGGTCAGCGCGGGCTGCATCCGGCTGCGCCCAGACGACATAGAGATGTTGTTTGGCCTGGTGCCTGTCGGTACCCGGGTGCAGGTGATCAACCAGCCGGTCAAGATGGCGGTGGAACCCGATGGCCGTCGCTGGCTGGAAGTGCATTCCCCCCTCTCCCGTACCGAGGAGGAGATGTCCGAAGGTGCCCCCCTGGTGCTCTCCCCCGAGGTCGAGCAGTTCATCGCGGCCCCGGAGATAGACGGGGCCCGGGTAACCGCCCTGCTCGACGACAAGAACGGGCTGCCCCGCCCCGTCAGCGGCTAAGTGCCCTCCCGGGAGATGACCATGACGAAATGCGGCCTTCCGCTGCTGACGATCCTGCTGACCCTGCTGCCCGGCTCCGCCGCGATGGCGGACATCCTGTGGATGCAGAACGGCGATCGCCTGACCGGTACCATAGAAGAGATCACGGACGATCAGATCCGCATCAAGCCATCCTACAGCGAAGTCCTGACCGTCCAGCGCCATGCCATCAAACGCTGGCGGCTGGACAAACAGGAGCAGCCGAAACCGCTGACCAAGACGGGGATCCCGCTGCTGGACTCCCCTGACGAAGTCAATGCCTGGCTCCTGACCGGCACCGGCGATCTCAACATCAAGCTCAAGGAAAGCACCAAGAAGACCAACAACGTCAACCTCAAGGTCTCCACCGAGCTGGCCAATCTGGACTGGCGCTACAGTCTGGATGGCGAATATATCTACGAGACGGCGAACAACGTCACCGACAGCCACGAATACAAGCTCAAGCCCAAACTCGACTTCTTCTTCGACGATCACTGGTTCCTGCGTTCCTCCGTCGACATCGACTACAACCTGATAGAGGCAGGCTATCTGGAAATAGACTACGCCTCGGGCCCCGGCTACCGCTTCTGGAATGACAAGCGGCGCCGCCTGGAGTTGATCAGTCAGCTCGGTCTGGAGCGGGCCTATTTCAGGCCGGAGGTGTGGAGCAACTCTGATCTGTTCAACGAACGGATCATCAACTATCCCTTCATCAGCCTCGGGTGGGACTACCGCCAGCCCCTCGACTTGTGGCAGGAGAAGTTTGAGCTGTTCAGCAAGGGGAGCTATGAAAAGTTCGTCGATCAACCCTCCCCCTATCTAACCAGAAAACAGTCCGTCAGCGGCGGCCTGGGGCTCAGGTACTACTTCAACGATCACCTGCGCCTCTCCTGGTCGAGCGAGCTGGATTGGGACGATATCTGGTTCGACTACCACGGCCTGGACATGGATGTGAGCGAGAAGGAGTGGCGTCACATCATCACCCTGGGCGCCAGCTTCTAGCTCCCAGAAACGACACAGGCCCACCGAAGTGGGCCTGTGTATCGCCGTGAGGGACGGGCGTCAGAAATAGATACGGGTGACCGACTCGATGACGCAACCCGGGCGGCGGATCCCCTCGATCTCTATCTTGATCTCCTTGAGCAGCTCTATTCCACCCTTGATAGGGGTGACTCTCGATAGCTTGGTACGGGCACGGATGTTGCTGTCTACCTTGATCGGATAGGGGAAGCGGACCTGCTCCAGACCGAAGTTCACCACCATGCGGGCGCTCGGGAATTCCGGCGTCGCCTCGTCCACCGAGCCGGTCAGCTGGGGCAACAGCGCCAGGGTCAGGAAACCGTGGGCAATGGTGGTCTTGAACGGCGACTCGGCCGCCGCACGCTCGGGGTCGGTGTGGATCCATTGATGATCCCCGGTTACCGCCGCGAACTGATCGATCAACCCCTGGCTTATCTGCAACCACTCACCCACATGGGTCTCTTCCCCGATCCGGGCCAGCAGCTCGACGTACAGGGTGGCAGCCTCGCCACTCAGTTCCACCGGGTTCTCTTCGATCAGGGTCGGCTGGCTGTTGACCGCCTGAGCCTGGGATGCGCGCTGCTGCCGCACCAGCGACTGGTCGGCCTGCAGATCCAGCACTCGCCCCAGCAAAGGGTGAAGGTGTGCCTTTTGCTGAAACTCACGCCAGTAGTCACGGATCGCCGGAGAGAGCCAATCCTTGAGCTCAAAGGGGTGCTGCGCCAGAATTTCGCGCTTGTGCTTCAGAAAATCGACAACTTTCATCTACCGATCCCTATTCGATTCTAAGCCTGTAAAGAGGTCTAACCAGTCCCATTTTATGAAAGTTTCACAGGTAAGTACAAAAAAATCTCGGCGTACAACTGTACCGAGGATGAAAGTGGTCACTAACACCCAAGGAAAAACGGGCAGATATAAAACGGAAAAACGATTACCGTGACGGCAACGAGACGGAAAACCTCGGAACTGGCAAAGAGCATGGTTTGGGGGTTTTTGGTCCCCCCCTTTTTTCCTCAGCGGCCGGGGGCAGACCACCAGGCGGTTCGGCTCGCCTCGTCCAGAAAGCTCCAGGCCAGGATCCGGCTCACCTTGTTGCCCTGCGCCATGTCGATCACCCTGACATCCTGAGCCCCCACCCGAGCCAGCGCCTTTCGTGCGGCAGGCAGATTCTCCTTTTTTGACACCAGCGAGCTGAACCAGAGACACTGGCCAGCAAACGCCTTGCTCTGCTCTATCATGCCGGCCAGAAACGCCGCCTCGCCGCCCTCGCACCAGAGCTCCGCCTTCTGACCGCCGAAGTTGAGCACGGGAGCCCCCGTCACCACCTTGCCGAGGTTGCGCAGCTTGCGCTCAGTCCCCTTGCTCGCCTCCGCCAGCGAGGCATGGAACGGCGGGTTGCACAGGGTCAGGGCGAAGCGCTCCTTCGGACCCAGGACGCCGCGAAAGATCTGCTTGGAGTTGTCCTGATGGCGGCACGCTATCTGGCTGCCCAGGCCATTGCTCGCCGCCAGCAGGGCCGCGGCCTTGACCGACACGGGATCGATGTCCGATCCCACGAAGCGCCAACCATACTCACGGGCCCCCAGCAGGGGATAGATGCAGTTTGCCCCGACGCCGATGTCCAGCACCCGTACCCCCTTGCCTCTTGGTACTTCCCCCGCACTCTCGGCCAGCAGATCCGCCACTCTGTGCAGATAATCGACTCGACCCGGGATGGGAGGACAGAGGTAACCCGGCGGCAGATCCCAGTGCTGGATGCCATAATGCAGCGCCAGCAGTGCCCGGTTGAGCGCCTTGACGGCGGCCGGATCGGCGAAATCCAGGGTCCGGGTGCCATGCTCGTTGAAGAACACGAAGGGCAACAACTCGGGGGTACGCTGGCAGAGGGCGTCAAAATCGTAAGGGGTCTGATGGCGATTGCGCGGGTGCAATCCGGATTTGTGCTGGGTCTTCATGCTGGGCCTGCCGAGGATCGAAGGGGGCCACACTATAGAGAGTCGGCCACGGAAAGTCTAAACGAGGGCCATAAAAAACCGGGCTTCGAGGAGCCCGGTTCAAGTGAGGTTGGAAAAACAGTCCGTACTGCGAGCCGTTTGTCCAGCCTGACTCAGATATCGATCCGGCGTGCCTGCCAGAACTTGCTGCGCCAATAGGCATTGTCGAGCTTGGAGCGAGTCACCCCGGCGCGGGTGGAGGCGTGGATGAATTCACCGTTGCCGACATAGATGCCGACATGATTGAGGCGGCGGTTGATCTTGAAGAAAACCAGATCCCCTTCCACCAGATCCTGCTTGGAAACGCGGGTGCCTTCATGAACCTGGGAGCGGGTATCGCGGGGTAATTCAATGCCGACGGCATTGCGGAACACTTCACGGGCGAAGGCGGAGCAATCTATGCCTCGCTGGCTGCTGCCCCCCATGCGGTAAGGGACGCCACGCCACTCTTTGTATACGGTCAGGATTTCGTTGACATCTGGTGTGGGTGAAACTTCAGGTTCAATCACGGGTTCCATCATGGAAACCTCGATCTTGCTCGCGACCTCGGGCTGGGGTGCAGAAGCACAACCCACCATTCCGAGCGCGACCAGCAGTAGCATCAGGTGGCGCAATCCTTTATCCCCGCAAATAGAGTGAAACTTGTTAAAATGCAGCCCGACAGGGCAATTTATAAGGCAACAGCTCCCGACTATATCCAAGAATTCTATCGAGGCAAGCGAAAATCCCTATCGACCTCACATTTTTGCAAGGAAATGCACTGTTTTGCATGATTAATGTGATCATGGCCAAACAATATACAATCGCAAAAGTACCGGTTTTGCCCTGTCAAAACGGATCGTTATCGCTGTTTCGACCTCATTTTAAAGTGAAATATTATGCTCTATGCGGATCTCTATTTGTTAAAACCGGCGCTCATCGACGCCGAGCAGTTGATCGGGCTGCAATCAGAGCTCTCGCCGGACGAATATCGCCACTGGCATGAGATCCGCCAGCCTGGCCGCCAGCGTGAGTACCTGCTCGGCCGGATACTGTTGCGCCGCCTGCTGGCCGAGCGACTGGGCTGTCCGCCCGATGCGCTGGTGTTTCGCACCGGCGAGCACGGCAAACCCACGCTGGTCAGCCATGACTGGCAGTTCAACCTCAGCCACAGCGGGGACTGGCTGGTGCTCGCCCTCTGCCAGCAAGGTCCCCTCGGCGTGGATGTGGAGATGGGCTTGCGCCAGCGCCCCGTCCTGCCATTGGCCCAGCGTTTCTATGCCCCTGAGGAATATCAGTGGCTGCTTGCCCTGCCACCCCGGGAGCAGACCTCGGCCTTCTATCGGCTCTGGTCACGCAAGGAGGCAGTGCTGAAAGCCCAGGGGGCCGGCATCGCCGCCGGGCTCGACAAGGTGCTCTTTGTACCGGAAGAGGGGTGGCGGCTGGACAACCGGCTCGATTCCCGAAGCTATCTGGTGCTGGACTGGCGTTTTGGCAGCGGCTGGCTGAGCCTCGCCGCCCCGACTCGCCAGATCAATGGCTACCTGCTGGATGAGCGCTTGAAATCCACGCCCCTGGACCCCATGTTGATCCACACCATTTTCCGAGAGTCAGCCTCATGATCGTCGACATCAATCCCCAGAACTTCCACGCCGAACTGATCGATGCGTCCATGAAAAAGCCGGTCGTCATCTATTTCCATGCCCCGCAGATGCCAGAATGCCAGGGCATGACCCCGCTGGTGGAGACCCTGGTCGGCCCGGCTAATCCCGCAGTCACCCTGGCCAAGGTCGACATGAACGATCCCCAGCTGCAACCCCTGGCCAGCCAGCTGGGTCTGCGCGCGCTGCCCGCTCTGGTGCTGTTCCATCAGGGACGCCCGGACGAGCAGGCCATCCTGGAAGGCCCGCAAGATGAGGCCACCCTGCGCCAGTACTTCGCAGCCTTCGCCCCCAAGGAAGAGGAACTGTTGCTCGAGAAGGCGCAGCAGGCGCTGGCAGATTGTCAGGCTGATGTGGCCTATGCACACCTCACTCAGGCCCACCGACTGGCGCCCGAGCGTCACGACATCAGCCTCTGGCTGGTGCAGGCGGCGCTGGATCTGGCGCTGCTGGACGAGGCGCAGGCCCTGCTCGCAGCCGTCCCCATGGTGGCGCAGGATGATCACTATCAGACCCTGAGTTCTCGCCTGGCCCTGGCGCTGCAAGCCAGCGACAGCCCGGAGCTGCGCGCCCTGGAGCAGCGTCATGCCGAGACACCGGACGACGGCGCCCTCACTCAGGAGCTGGCGGTGCTATACAGTCAGGTTGGCCGTCAGGAAGAGGCCCTGGCATTGCTGTTCAACATTCTCAAGCGCGACATGGCGTTTGGCGACGCCAAGAAGATCTATCTCGATATTCTGACCACCATGGGTGCACACCCGGCTGCGCAGAGTTATCGTCGCAAGCTTTATAGCCTGCTTTATTAATCAATGAAGAAATCAGGGGATGCCGAGCAATCGGCATTGCCTTGTTCAGGCAGGAAGAGCAGTAATTAAGGGAAATGACGAATTTCAGGCAAAAAAAAATGGCGCATTGAAATGCGCCATTTTTTCGCATGGATTACTTCTTGTAGGAAGTAGCCATGTTGTCGATGCGCTGGTTAGCACGAGCTGCTTCTTGGTTAGCAGTTGCGATATCAGCAGCCATCTTGGATTGATCAGCACGAACTGCGCTAACATCTTGAGCCAGTTGGTCAACTTTGTTAGACAGATTCTGAACGGAAGTTTCCAGTTCGCTGGTGTTTGCACAACCGCCCAGCAGGGCAGACAGACCAACAACACCTACCAACAACATTTTCTTCATTTTTAAAGCTCCCTTTAACTCGCCAGACGTTTAGCAAGCGGCGTGATTATGGCACAAATAAATACGAGTTTGGATAGGCCCCATCACAGATAAATGCATTAAAACCCTCATTTTTTTTTAAACGCACACTTTTTGTGCAAATTTAAGTCAAAAACGAGTGCTCTGGATGAGGTTCGCACCAAGCGTAACCAAAAAATGCCCTTAATACAATTTCGTATGAAGCTTAAGCTGAACGTTCAGACAGCATTTGACGATATTGCACCAGATCTTCGATGGTCAGCACCGGCATCCGGTGCAGGCGGCCAAAAGCCACCAGATCGGGCAACCTGGCCATGGAGCCATCGGCCTTGGTCAGCTCGCACAACACCCCGTAAGGCTTGAGACCGGCCAGCTGCATCAGGTCCACCGTGGCTTCGGTATGACCGCGTCGGGTCAGCACGCCGCCGGTGCGGGCACGCAGCGGGAAGACATGTCCTGGGCGATGCAGATCCGATGGCCGTGCGCCGTCGGCGATGGCGGCCTGGATGGTGGTGATGCGGTCGGCTGCGGAGACGCCGGTGGTTACGCCCTGGGCTGCTTCTATGGTCACGGTGAAGGCGGTCTGATAATGGCTGGAGTTGGCCTCCACCATCATAGGCAGCTCGAGCTGGCGTACCCGCTCGTCGGTCAGGCAGAGGCAGACGATGCCGGAGCATTCGCGGATCATCATGGCCATCTGTTCGTTGGTCATGGACTCGGCGGCGAAGATGAGGTCACCCTCGTTCTCCCGATCTTCATCATCGGCCACCAGCACGCCTTGACCGGCACGCAATGCGGCCAGCGCGGCTTCGACGCGGGCAATGGGATCACCAAATTCACTGAGTAGAGACTGATTCATGGTAAGACTCCTAAATAAGACAAGGACCAGAATCAGGGCATGGAAAGGCAGACAGAGATAGGTATGCAGCAGCCGGCCCGTAGGGAGCCATGACTGCAATATCTGTCTTATCCTCTTTCATCCGGACTGTGACCGTCGGCTCCGGCATCTCACCGGATCTGCTGACCCCGACCTAGGTCGGGCGCTCGCGGGCTCCCCGAGTCAGATCGGGATACCGCCGGTGGGGAATTTCACCCCGCCCTGAGAATAAGCGCAGACAGCCTAAAGAAAAAAAACGCAGGATACCAGCCCAAAACCCATCAAAGATGAATAGGACGCAGTGCACCGCCCCCCACTGGCGACTTGCCACTCAGCTGCACGGCGCGCTGTCCTTTCTGATTTTGTTTATGGCATAGTGCCAGCAAAAACGTGCAGCCCGCGCAGACTCGGGCGCCAACACCACAAACGGAATCATGACAGAGATGGAAAAGAAAATACTGCTGACCGATTGCCCCGACGCCAAGGGGCTCATCGCCAAGATCACCAACATCTGCTACAAGCACCAGCTCAACATCAACAAGAACGACGAGTTCGTGGATCACGAGAACGGCCGCTTCTTCATGCGTACCGAACTGGAGGGTCGCTTCAACGACGAGACCCTGCTGGCGGATCTCGACGACGCCCTGCCTGCAGGTGCCCAGCGCAGACTGGTCAAGGCTGGCAAGAAGCGCATCGTCATCCTGGTCACCAAGGAGACCCACTGCCTCGGCGACATCCTGATGAAGAACTACGCCGGTGCGCTGGACATGGACATAGTGGCGGTGATCGGCAACTACGACACGCTCGCAGAATTGACGGGCAAGTTCGACATCCCCTTCCATGCCGTGAGCCATGAGGATCTCAGCCGCACCGAGCATGAAGAGCAGGTACGCACCCTCATCGACGGCTACCAGCCGGATTACGTGATCCTGGCCAAGTACATGCGGGTGCTGACCCCGAGCTTCGTGGAAGCCTATCCGCGCAAGCTCATCAACATCCATCACTCCTTCCTGCCCGCCTTCATCGGTGCCCGCCCCTACCGTCAGGCCTTCGATCGCGGGGTCAAGCTGATCGGTGCCACCGCCCACTTCGTCACCGACGATCTGGATGAAGGCCCCATCATAGAGCAGGACGTGATCCACGTGGGCCATGCCTTCAGCGCCGACGACATGGCCAAGGCGGGACGGGATGTGGAGAAATCCGTGCTGAGCCGGGCCCTGGAGCTGGTGCTGAACGAACGGGTCTTCGTCTACGGCAACAAGACGGTGGTGTTCAAATAACCCTGTCCGTCGTTCGACACCCAGCAAAAAGGCTCCCGAGGGAGCCTTTTTCGTCTGTCTGCGCTTATTGAGGCAGGGGCAGACCGTTGACGGTGACCAGCCCCTTGTCGAGCTTGAGCTCGGCATTGAGGTGCGCCTGCTCCGCTTTGAGATAACCCAGGGCCGTGAATTGGGCCAGCATGGGTGCCAGCTGCGGCACCGCCTTGCCCAGTTGATCGCCGAGGCTGGCATGAAGCAGCCCGGACAGGGCCTGCATCCCCTCCTCGCTCCCCATCAGTTGCTCCAGAGTGGTGGGGGCAAGCTTGGCCTCCCCTTTCAAGCTGACGGGCTCGCCGTTGAGCTGGGCACTGAGATCGGTCAGCTCAAGGGTGGCGCCCCGTTGCAGCATCTTGTCCAGCGCCTGCTGGATAGCCGCCTCGTCCACCCGCTGGCTGCTGGCCTCCTGCAGGGTCTGATAGCCCTCCAGATCCAGCCCCTTGAGCGCCAGATCCAGACTTCCCTGAGTCAGCGCCAGGCTGTCGCTCTCGTTCTCCAGATTGAGGGTCGCCACCTTCATCTGATAACGGCTGGAGAGGGTCTGGGCATCATCCCCCGCCAGTTGGGTGTTGGTGCTGACCCCCTGCAACGAGAGCTTGACGCTCTCCGGCAGTTGCAGGGAGAGGGCGGACAACGTCATCTCGCTGTGGGGAGAGAGCCAGATGCCGCTTATCTCTGCCATGTCGGCGCTGCCCTTGAGATCCGCCAGGGCCAGATCCATCTTGCTCTGCGCATCGTGGACCGTCATGCCCAGCCACTGGAAGACCACGTGGCCATTGCCATCGAGATCCCCGCGATAATCCCCGCTCAGGGGCAGGAAGCTGAACTCGTTGAGCCCCTCCCTGACCTTGAAGTCGCTGGCCCAGAAACGGGAGCTGTTGCTCATGGTCCAGAGGCTGCTGGCCGACTCCAGGCCAAGCTGCCACTGCTGCATGCCGAGGGCGGTGAAGACGGGGGCCAGGGTCCCGGTCGCGGTATCGAGCAGCATGTTGCTCTTGATATAGAGCGGCAGCAGGCGGCTGTTGACGAGCAGTTGCAGCTCGATGGGGTCGCTTCCCGTCATCTGGGGATCGAAACTCGCCAGCGTCTGGGGCGGCACCACTACCTTGAGCACGCCATCACGGGTGAACAGGTTCTCGCTGGTGGGCAACCAGGTGATCTCGACGCCGCTCTCCTGCTTCGCCCTGGCGATCTGCTCCCCCAGGATGCGGTCGAAGGCATTGCCCGTGTACCAGCAGGCGCCCAGCCCACCCACCACCAATGCTGCTCCGGCAGCCATGGCCACTGTCTTTTTCATCTGCTCTCTTACTCCTAATTTTTCTATGGCGGGTGCCTAGGCGCACTCTACGGGGAGGATGGGAACACAAGCAAGCCAGATCCCGGCTCATGACCCATTCTCGGCTGTCACAGCAGGGGGCTGAACAGGTAGAAGATGTTCTCCAGCAATTTTTTGTACCAGGGGCGGGCACGCCACCTGGTCAGCGACATGGGGGTCGCCTCCAGCATGTAGCCCTGCACCAGTTGATTCATCTCGGCGACAAACAACGGGTTGTCGATGAGCAGGGTGATCTCGAAATTGAGCCAGAGGCTGCGCCTGTCGAGATTGACCGTGCCCACCAGGGCGAAGTCGTCGTCCACCAGCACGCTCTTGGTGTGCAGCAGACCGGCATCATAGCGGTAAATTTCGACCCCGGCCGCCAGCAGATCCTCCATGAAAGAGTTGCTCGCATGATTGGCCATCAGGGAGTCGTTGCGCGCCGGCAGCACCAGCTGCACCAGCACCCCCCGCGCCGCCGCCGAGGAGAGCGCCGCCGCCAGCGGGTCATCCGGCACGAAATAGGGGGTGGTCAGCACCAGATGATGGCGCGCCTGGTAGATGGCCAGCAGCAAGCTCTGCTGGATGCAGTCGCCGCCGACGAAGGGGCCGGAAGGGATGAGCTGGGCCCGATAGTTGGTTTGCGGCCAGGCCTCTGGTTCGTGCTGCAGGCTGTCGAGCAGCCGCTCGCCGGTTTCCATCTCCCAGTCCCAGACGAAGGTGGACCACATCAGGGGCACCACGGGCCCCTGCACCCGGATCATGATGTCGACCCACTGACCAACCCCGGCATCCTGCTTGAAGAAACGGGGATCCACCATGTTCATGGAGCCGGTGTAACCGACCCTGTCGTCGATCACCACCAGCTTGCGGTGCATGCGCAAGTCCTGGCGCTGGAACGGGATACGCCAGGCACCGACCGGCAGCACCTCCACCACCTTGACCCCGGCCGCGCGCAGCGATTTTGGCCAGCCGGAGCGGAAAAAGGCCTTGCTGCCGATGGAGTCGAGCAACACACGACAATCCACGCCGCGCGCCGCCACCTCGACAAGGGCCTCGCACACCGCATCCACATCCCCACCGGGATGCCAGATGTAGAACTCCAGGTAGCAGGACTGGGAAGAGCCGCGGATGTCGCGCACTATCTCCTGCAAGATGGTCTCGGGCCTGTGCAGCAGCGTCATCCGGTTGCCCGAGAGCATGGGCATGGCCAGCCGCCCCTGGATCAGATCATGGAGCGGACGCGCCTTGCTGCCCACCTCGCAGCAGTGCTGGGGAAAGAGGCGGGCGAGCTGGCGGATCCAGATGGCGTAAGGGCGGTACATGGCCTGGGCGCGTTCTGCCCGTTTGCGACCGAGCCGTATCTCCCCAAACAACACATAGAAACCGACCCCGGCGAAGGGGATGGCATAAATGAGTGCCAGCCAGGCGAGGGATACCCCGATGGGGCGCCGCTTCATCACCACTCGCAGGGAGATCCCCGCCACGATCACGGTGTGAAACAACAGCAACAGCCAGCCGAGAAAGCGGGAGAACAGCAACTGAATGTCGTATTCCAGACCGTCGAGCAAGACGACTCCTTGGTGTAATGAACAAAGGGCATGGGCAGATCCCACAGGGCCAGAATGGTATGCTGTGGGGCAAACCCATTCTATCAGGTCGTTAGCATGATCCTGCAATCTATGCTGCTGAGTCTGGCCATGCTAGGTCAAGGCTCATATGACATCAATGAGCAGCAGATAAACCAGTACCTGCAATCCCAGGTACAAGTCGACAAACAGCTGGAGTTGCCCGGCATCATCAAGGCCCATGTGCAGCTCGAGCAGAGCGATGTCCAGATCGGCCGCCAGAGTCCGGATACCGCAAGAGTCTTTGGCAAGGGGCGGCTCAAAATCGCCCTGCCGGATCAGACCCAGTACGATGCGCTGCTGAACATGACCTATGAGGCAAGACCCCGCTACGACAAGGCCAAGAGCGCGCTCTTCCTCGACAACATGAAGCTGATTGACTACAAGCTGGAGCCGGCGGCGGCCGAGCAGAAGTTCGGTTTCATGCTGAGAATGCTGCTGCAGAGCATGGAGAAGCGGCTGGAGACCCAGCCCGTCTACAAGCTCGACGACAAGGATCCCAACCAGGCCTGGCTCAAGGAGAATCTGCTGGGGCTGGAGCTGTCACCGGGCAAGATCCGCCTGCTGACCAAGCCCCAGTGAGGGATCAGTTGTAGGCAGTGACCATCGCCTGACGCACCAGCAGCTCGATCTGGTAACCCTGTTCGCGCTGCTGGTGATAGAGGGTATGCAGCGGTCCGTCGAGTTCATGCAGGGGAAGGTGGGCAAAGCCCGCCTTGAGGTAGAAGGGTTTCTCGAAGGGCAAAGCGTGGCAGATCACGGGCTTGTCCAGCAGATCGTTGCAGGCGTGCTGCAGCAGCCGGGAACCCAGCCCCAGTGACTGGTAGTGGGGCAGCAGTCGAAATCCGCACAGGTGATAATAGTCCTGTTCGTCGCGCAGGCGCACGGCGCCCACCAGCCAATGGGCATCCCGTACCACGAAGATCCGTTCGGCCAGATCCGGCACATAGTGGGAAAACGTCGTCTCGTAATAGTCCCTGATCAGGGAAAGATCCGCGTCACAGTACTCTTCGAATCTGAGCTCCATCGCCCGCCTGCTTATCATACCCATTTCGCTCTGGCCACCCGGCCCTCTCTTGACCCACCATCCAGCCCCACGAAGAGATCAGACCAGAGTGGAGCAACTGCAAGATAACACGCCTTTAACTTACAAAAAAGCCAATAGCCAGCTGACAGGCAGTGGTGCCCTCCACGGCCCTCTGCGAGGCAGCAACATCCAGCTCAGGCTGCTAGTGGGCCTCTTCTTCCCGGACTTTTCTTGCGACTCGTCACCAGGGCCCTTGTTCTGTCTCGCCACGGATGCTTTACTCAACGTGGCTAACGAGGCTTAAGGAGCAAGCCGTTGAAAGCATGGATGTTGCTGGGAGCCATTTCACTGTCCCCCCTCACTGCCTGGAGTCAGTTGCCGCCACCGGCCGAGGTGGTGGTCCTGACATCCGAGTCAATCCCGTCATCCGAGTCGATCCCGTCACCCGAGGTGGCAGAGCCCGCATCGGTCCCCGCCACTCGCCAGATCCAGGTCTACAAATCGGTGCAAAAGAACGGGGTAGTACGCTATTCCGACATGATGCCGGAGCAAGGTCATTACGAGCTGCTGCTGTTCAACGATTGCTACGCCTGCGATCCCGCCTCCAGGGTCAACTGGCGCACGACCGGCCTCTTCCTCTATGACTATGCCAGCACCATCAAGGCGGCGGCCAAGACCTACAGCGTCGACCCTGCCCTCATTCGAGCACTGATCCACGCCGAATCCGCCTTCAATCCGCTGGCGGTCTCCCGCAAGGGGGCCATGGGGCTGACCCAGCTGATGCCCGCCACCGCCCGCGAGCTCGGGGTCGGCAATGCCCTGCTGGCGGAGCAAAACATCTTCGGCGGGGTGAAGTATCTGGCGGGCCTGCTCAAGCAGTATGACGGCAACGTCGCCCTGGCCACGGCCGCCTACAACGCGGGCGCAGGCGCGGTGCAAAAACACGGTGGTATCCCGCCCTACGCAGAGACTCGCGCCTATGTCGCACGAGTGCAACTCTTGCACCAGCGCTATAAAGAGATGCTGAGCGCCCGCGGTCTCTAGCCCCTTCCCTCTCTCAGCAGGCTGAACAACACTGCGGGCCCTTGCGGCCGGCTTTCGTGCCCATCAGAAACAAAAAAACACGCCCGAGGGCGTGCCGATACCACACGTTACTTAGCAACACATCACTCTTTCGTGGCGATCACACGATAGGCCAATGCACCCAGAATGGCACCGACGATGGGGGCGACCCAGAACAACCAGAGCTGGCTGACGGCCCAGTCACCGACAAACAGCGCCACCCCCGTGCTGCGCGCCGGATTGACCGAGGTGTTGGTCACCGGAATGCTGATGAGGTGGATCAGGGTCAGGCACAGACCGATGGCGATCGGAGCGAAGCCCGCCGGTGCACGGCTGTCGGTGGCTCCCATGATGACGAACAGGAAGAAGCCGGTCATCACCACTTCACACACCAGCGCCGCCAGCAGGCTGTAACCGCCCGGTGAGTGCTCACCATAACCGTTGGAGGCAAAGCCGGCGCTCACGTCAAACCCGGCCTGGCCGCTGGCGATCACATAGAGCACGCCGCCCGCCGCGATCCCGCCAAGGACCTGGGCAACGATATAAGGCACGACGCCCGATGCCGGGAAGCGACCACCGGCCCACAGACCCAGGGTCACGGCAGGGTTCAGGTGACAGCCAGAGATGTGGCCGATGGCATAGGCCATGGTCAGCACGGTCAGACCGAACGCCAGGGCCACGCCCAGCAGACCGATCCCCACATTCGGGAACGCGGCTGCCAACACGGCGCTGCCGCAGCCTCCCAGCACCAGCCAGAAGGTGCCCATAAATTCAGCTGCAAATGGTTTCACTCTCATATCTCCCGATGATGACTAGAACAGGAGCCTAAAAAAGGCTCATACGGACACTGTTATTCAACAGGCGCCATATTATGGGAGTGTGAAGGAGCAAGACGAAGCCGGCTTAGCTTACGAGAAATGTGTGATGAACATCACAAGTTATTGATTGAACGGGAGGTTCCCCACCATTACCGCACCAATTTCTCATGAGAGTCCGCCTGGGAAGTGCGACAGGTTGTGACTCAATCAGCGCTTTTGACAACAACGCACCGGGCCACGGGCTGTGCATGGTGCAATGCGCTCCGTCTCGGCCCCCACGAGGGATCAGCGATAGCGACCACGTACCGAACTGGTGGCTCGTCCCGCCATCCTGATAAGACTCTGGCGGGTGTGGAAGTGACAGAGCGCCACCCCGAGGGCATCCGCCGCATCCGCCTGGGGCGTGGCCGACAGCTTGAGCAGATGGGTCACCATATGCTGCACCTGCTCCTTGGCGGCGCCGCCCGTGCCCACCACCGCCTGCTTGATCTGGGTCGCCGAGTATTCGCTCACCGGCAGCAAGGCGTTGACCGCCGCGACGATGGCGCTGCCCCTGGCCTGGCCGAGTTTCAGGGCCGAATCCGCATTGCGCGCCATGAAGACCCGCTCGATGGCGAACTCGTCCGGCTTGAACTGGGTGATGATCTCGCTCACCCCGTCATACACCTGCTTGAGGCGGGACGGCAGCTCGCCCAAGTCGGTGCGGATGCAGCCCGAGCCCAGGTATTCCGCCTTGCCCGCGACGATGCGGATGACGCCGTAGCCAGTGATCCGGGAGCCGGGGTCTATGCCCAGAATAATGCTCATGAACGGGCCACCTTGGCCGCCGCGATCGGGCGCTCATCGACACGTGGCAGGCCCGGCACCATTTGCGAAACGTTGCTCATCACACTCTGTTGCTCTGCAGATCTTTCATGGGCGCCAAGATAGCAAACAAGCCAGCGCTTGGCTCGCGCGGCGGCGCCCTCGCCGGCTGACTGCGCAGGGATACGCCATCTTGTACAGTGGTCTGCTCATTCGTTCGCCCGTTTCAGTTCTTGCGTTCAGCATGGGAACCACGAATGACGGATGCTACTGCCTGCCCTCGGCCAGAGTGACCAGCCGCTCAGCCAGTCGATGGCTCTGCAGATAGCTCTCGACAAGCATCCCATCGGCTCTGCCCGCCTCAATCTGTTGGTACCAGTGATCCAGCATCGCAACGAAGCCCCGTTGGGCCAATACCGGCTGCCAGTCGTCCGGTGCCAGGGTCTGCAGGGTCTTGTCTCGGGCAATCGTGCCCCGGGTGCAGTTCTCGATATGCAGGGAGAGGTTGTCGCCATAGGCGTCGATGCGCTCCTCGGTGAGACCAGCGCTGCGGTTCATGCTGCCGCTCACGGCGCAGTCGCCGCTCTGCCAGGCGACGCTCACACCGGCCAGCAGCTCGAGCTGCCGGGGGCTTCGCCGCAGCACCGCATGCAGATCCCCGGTGGGCGCGCCGCCATAGCAGCAGAGGCTGTCGAGCACATGGATAAAGTCGTCAAACAGGAACTGGCGTGACAACCCCGGCAGGGCGTGTCTGTGTTTTTGCCAGTTGAGTTCGGTAAGCGGCTGCGCCCGTGCGGCGGCCATGGCGGGCAGATAGCGGCGGTTGAAGCCCACAAACAGCGGGCAATCCTGCGCCATGGCCAGATTGGCAAGCGCCTCCACCTCGGCTGCGTTGTCACAGAGCGGCTTGTCGACAAAGGTGGGGATGCCAGCACGCAGGCACTGCTCCGCCAACCTGCCATGCACGGCGGTGGCAGCGTGGATCATCACGGCGTCCGGGCGACTCCCTAGCAGCGCGTCCACCTCGGTGAAACACTCGGCGATCCGGTACTGGCGGGCCAGCTTGTCCAGCACAGACGGACTCCGGGTACAGAGCAGCGGAGTGACCCGCTCGTCGCTCGCCAGCAGCGGCAGATAGGCCTTCTGGGCGATATCACCAAGGCCAATCAGGGCAATGCGCATGGGAACTCCTTGTCATGAATGCGATGGCACAGGGTAACATCTCACTCGCACCGGGCACATCCAATGCCCTGCACACTGGCCGGTCACCGAGCCCGTCAGGTGGGGAGTTTTCTTGCTGCCATCGGCTGGCTAAGATGCCCTCTTCCCGCGCTGACCCCATCAAGGAAGACCATGAGCCATTCGCCCCTTCACTCTCTGTTTCGCTACAAGGCCTGGGCCAATGGCGAACTGCTGGATGCCCTCGCCACCCTGGACCCGCAGCTACATCCCGAGGCGCACCACAATGCCCTTCGCATCTTCAACCATATCCATGTGGTCGATGCCATCTTCAAGGGCAATCTGATGGGGGAACCCCATGGCTTCAGTGCCACCAATACCCCGGAGACGCCGACCCTGGCAGCGTTGCGCACCGCCATCGGCGAACTGGATGCCTGGTATCTGGATTACGTTGCCGGCCTGAGCCAGGCAGATGGCGAAGCCGTGCTCTCGTTCAACTTCGTGGATGGTGACAAGGGGCGGATGAGCCGCGAGGAAATGCTGCTGCATCTGGTGACTCACGGCGGCTATCACAGAGGGGCGATCGGGCGCATTCTGGTGCAGTGCGGCATTACACCACCGCGCGACACTCTGACCACCTTTTTGCATCGTAGCGAACCCGAGCGACGGGGCGGCTAAACGACAAACGAGGGCGGCCCATGTTGCCCTCTATTTTGTGGATTTGGCCTGCTCTCTGGTATCGAGCCACTTGCCGATTCGGGCCCCCAGCTCGGAGCAGATAAGGGCGCTGACCATGGCCCCTATCATCCGGTTCATATCAGAAATCTCTTTTGATTCAAGGAACAGGGGCGCTATCAGGTTAAAGGCTATTAGCCCCATCACCAACCCGAGCCCGCTACCAATCTTCTCTCTTCTGGAACGGACTTTTATCGCCATCTGCTCACTCCTGTTCGGGAATACCCACTGCAATATATTCAGGAGAGAGGCCGTTATGTCTCTCCTACCTTTTCGTCAGCCGCCAAGATAGCAAAGCCACTGCTACCTGACTGCTTTTGGTTGCATGTGGTGATGTACTTTGATGACGCAGTTCAAAAAACACTAAATTTCTGATGGTTATGTCAGCTCCAATGCTCGCACAGGCGGCTTCGTTTGGCTTAGCATGACTATCGAACCTGTTGAACTGTGATGGGTTGCTGCCCTCGCTGGTCAATGGAGCCTATTGGAAGCTGTAATCCACGGGCGGTAGCGTGGGGATTCGGTAGTGTTACGCCTCACCCCAAAAGGTGGGTGTCATAGATTTTGTTTTGGCTGGCTCATGGACAATGGCTGGGCATATGATGGTCATACGGTGCCTATTGAGCCATTGGGGGCCCCGCCTCGCCGGTCAATGGAGCATATTGGAAGCTGTAATCCAGGGGCGGTAGCGTGTTTTTGTAGGTTGGCGCTGAGCGCAGCGAAGCCCAACAAGCACAATAGTCATTGTGCCCGCCAGAGCAGATAAAACGTGGGTGCAATAGACCAGTCCACCAAATTTAAAAATAAGTTGTCGCGGTAAACGTTGGGCTTCACTTCGTTCAGCGCCAACCTACGATTTTTGCCCAACATACGAGATGAGGTATGTCATGAGTTGGCTATTAGAAAATAAAGAGTGGATTTTCAGTGGCGTTGGAGTTTCTGTTGTTGTTTTTATTTTTTCAATATTCAATAAAACGGCCGATTAAAGCAAACACAGAAATCTGGTAGGAGTTCGAAAAATTATCAAGCCGGCGGTGATATCAATATAGGTAAGACAGATGATAAATGATCAAGTCCAAAAACAACAAGGTGGAGATTCATCAACAAACCTTCAAGGTCAATCTATTGTCATAAATCAAGGTATCAGTTATTCAGATGCCCGTGATATAGCGCTTGATGTTTACAAGTTGAATTTTTTGCAACTATCTAATGATGCAGCTGAGCTGGCGAGAAATAGGGCAGAAGAATTAACCGATTGTTTTTTACAGCGATTGAGAGAAACAAATGAGGCTGCAATTAACGAAATGAAACAGCCAGCTATGCAAGCAGCACTTTATGAAGCTCAGAAACAATATGCAAAATCTGGTGATCATGAATTAGAATATATGCTAGTCGATATCCTCGTGCAGCGAGCCTCTACTTCCGAGCGAAGTACAAAACAAATTGTTTTAGATGAGGCTCTAGGGAAGGTGCGAATAAGCGGGGAAATTCTTCTCGGCTGACTCAGTCATTTCATTTTTTCAGTTTGAGCCGATCTTTTCTCCCGTAAATGCCTTGAATCAGCCTA
>NZ_CDBZ01000211.1 GCF_000819985.1 Aeromonas media
GTAACTGTTCACCCAGATGGCATTGACAGGAAAAAGTGAGACGATCATCCCTTGATCCACTGTTGCCCCTTGCCTGATCCCGCCAGCTTGGCACCATCACGTCATGAGCAAACCCATTACGCCACCACCCGGCCTGCCGCTGACCCTCGAGCAAGCCAACGAGCTGATTTACAAGCTGATGGCGCGCATCGCCGAGCTTGAAGACCGCCTCAACCAAAACAGCAATAACTCCTCCAAGCCCCCCTCCACTGATGGCTCGGGGACCCCGCCTGCGCGCAAGCGCCCCGCTTCCGGCAAGGCTCGTGGTGCCCAGCCTGGCCACAAGGGGCAGCGGCGTGAACGTCATCCTGAGGACGACCGACTGACGGCAATACCACACTATCCTGCCCGGCAGTGCGCCTGCTGTGGTGAGCAGGTGGTGTCCCATGACAAGCCCTACCGGGTTCATCAGGTGTTTGACCTGCCCGAGGTCAGCTATGTGGTGACAGAGCATCAGCTGTATCGGGGCACCTGCCGTGGGTGCGTCACCACCAGTGAAGCAGCCCTGCCCGATACGGTGAGCCACAGCCAGATGGGGGCTAATCTGCTGAGCTATATCGCTTTGCAGAGTGGTCAGTTCCACCAGAGCATCAGCAAGATACAGCAGCAGCTCAAGCAGCACTTCGGTTTGAGCTTTAGCCGAGGCGCCATCAGTGAAGCGCAAGGCCGGGTCAGCGCCATGCTCACCCCGACCCACCAAGCCATCAAACAGCAAGTGCAGTCTGCCGCCATCATCCATGCCGATGAAACCCGGCACCAGCGGGGCGGTGAGCGACGCTGGATGTGGCTGGCCCTGAGCAAGGTCGCGGTCTGCTTCATGACGGCGTTTGGCCGCGGTCAGGAGGCAGCGAAGCGGTTGCTGGGCAGTGAGCTTGATGGGGTGCTGGTGACCGACCAGTATGCGGGATACCGCTTCATCGACAGCGCCCAGCGCCAACTGTGCTGGGCGCATGTGCTGCGCAACGTGGCGGCGATTGCCGAGAGTAGCGACGCCGTCAACCAGCCTATCGGAGCCCGGCTGGTACTGCTGGCTGACACGGTGTTCAGAACCCGGCATGGCTATGAACAAGGCTGCTTAAGCCGGGAGCAGTACCAGCGAAGGTTGCAGCGATGTCGGCAAAGCTGGCGAAGGCAGCTGGAGCGGGGCAGTGTACTGTGTTCCAAGCGCTACCGTGGGCGCTGCCAGTTACTGCTCAAGGACGATGAGATGCTATGGCGTTTTATGGAAAACGACGAGATAGCGCTGACCAACAATGAAGCGGAGCGGGCGCTGCGTGGCTATGTGCTGTGGCGCAAGGGAAGCTATGGCGTCTGGTCGCATCGAGGCGAGCAGTTCAGGCAGCGTATCCTATCGTTGGTGGAGACGGCCAAGCGATTGGGCCGCTGCCCGCAGGAGTGGCTGAGGGCAGTTGTCAGGTCCTGCATCGAGAAAACCGACTACCCGTTCCCGGAGGAGTTGGTGCTGTCAACACCGTCCCGGTGAACGGTTAC
>NZ_CDBZ01000212.1 GCF_000819985.1 Aeromonas media
CGACCCACCATCATTTAGCCTTATCCCAGGTCGTTTAGCTCAGCTGGGAGAGCACCTCCCTTACAAGGAGGGGGTCACTGGTTCGAGCCCAGTAACGACCACCATGACTTGTAAACAAGAAGGCCCGCACTCCAATGCGGGCCTTTTTGTTTTAGCTTCATCTGGCACCTTATCTGGTGAGCGCGATTTGTTGATGGGTTTGTGCGCGGCTTCTGGTTATAATTTTGGCCTTTCCAAGCGTTGATGGAACAGTCGCAATGAGCAATGCACTGAGCAGTGTCCCTCCGGTCATCGAGATGGACTATCCCTTTCCGGTCAAACCGGCTCCCCTGACTGCCGAACAGAAGGCTTCCCTGATCACCGAGATCAAGGCACTGCTCGAGGCGCGTCAGGCCGTGCTGGTTGCCCACTACTACACGGATCCCGAGATCCAGGCGCTGGCCGAGGCCACCGGCGGTTTCGTCGGCGACTCCCTCGAGATGGCTCGCTTCGGTCGTGATCACGCCGCACAGACCCTGATCGTGGCCGGTGTGCGCTTCATGGGGGAGACCTCCAAGATCCTGAGCCCCCACAAGCGGGTGCTGATGCCGACCCTGGAGGCGGAGTGCTCCCTCGATCTGGGCTGCCCCATCGACCAGTTCTCCGCCTTCTGCGATGCCCACCCCGACCATATAGTCGTGGTCTATGCCAATACCTCGGCGGCGGTGAAGGCACGGGCCGACTGGGTGGTGACCTCCAGTATTGCGCTGGAGATAGTCGAGCATATCGACAGCCAGGGTCACAAGATCATCTGGGGCCCGGACAGGCACCTGGGCGCCTATATCGAGAAGAAGACGGGAGCCCAGATGCTGCGCTGGCAGGGGCACTGCATCGTCCACGACGAGTTCAAGGCCAAGGCCCTGCGTGAGCTCAAGGCCCAGAACCCGGATGCGGCCGTGCTGGTGCACCCGGAGTCCCCGGCTTCCGTCATCGAACTGGCGGATGCGGTGGGGTCTACCAGCCAGCTCATCAAGGCGGCCCGTGAGCTGCCCCAACAGAAGCTGATCGTGGCAACCGATCGCGGCATCTTCTACAAGATGCAGCAGGCCTGCCCGGACAAGGAGATGGTGGAGGCGCCGACCGGTGGCGATGGTGCCACCTGCCGCAGCTGTGCCCACTGTCCGTGGATGGCGATGAACGGCCTGGTGGCGATCAAGGAGGCACTGACCGATGGCGCCGAGCGTCACGAGATCCATGTGGATGAGGCGCTGCGTCTGAAGGCCCTGATCCCGCTGGATCGGATGCTGAACTTCGCTGCCGAGCTCAAGCTCAAGACCCAGGGCAACGCCTGATCTTCTCTGATGACAAGATGCAAAGAGGGCTCCTGCGGGAGCCCTCTTTATTTATCAGCCTGTTACATCGTCAGATGATCACGGTGGAGAAGCTGTGCTCCTCGTCTGGTGCAACCGTGATGCCAGCATCGGCGGTGATGGCTGCCTCGACACACAGCATGGTGCGGTAGCCGTCGTCGCTCATGTCGGTCATGGCGGTGGCGCCCTCAGCCCAGGGATTCCAGACCACCACGCTGTCATGGTTGCCGCTCACCACTTTAGTGGTGCGATCGCCGTCCTTGACCATCACCATGGCCTCGGCTTGGCGGTAGATGCGGTCCATGGCGGCAGAGAGTGTCAGCGCCCCCTGTTGCTGCCCATCCTGACCCGTCAGCTTGTCGGCATAAGGCTCACCCAGGCCAGTCACGCTGACGGCCTCTGGGGCACTTATCTGCAGATAGGTGTGCAAGGCCGCGTTGCAGGTGAGGGGAGTCTTGCCGGTATTGCGGGTGGTCAGCACCAGAGAGAGCTCCTTGCCCACCAGCACATCCAGCTCCAGCTCGAAGGCGTGGGGCCAGAGGGCTCGACTGGCGTCGGTGTCACGCAGAGACAGATGGACGAGGGTGCCATCCCCGTGATCGGAGACTCCATCCAGGGTCCACAGGCTGGTGCGGGCGAAGCCATGGGCGGGCTTGCCGCTGCCGACGCGAGCGGGGGCCGGGCCGAACCAGGGCCAGCACAGAGGGATGCCGCCCCGGATCGGCTTGCTGCCATCCAGCACGGCCTTGTCGCTGAGCCAGAGCGAGGCGGGTTCGCCGTGGCGCTGGTAGCGCAGCACATGGGCGCCAAACAGGCTGATCTCGGCCTTGGCATGCTCGTTGTTGATGGTCAGCAGAGGCTGGCCATCCGCGGGGTGGCTGAGGGTACAGTGGGCTGTCAGAGTACGTGTCGGTTGCATGGAGACTCCTGTGCTCGCGCACATTCAAGAAAGAGGTCGGCAGGTCCAGAATACAAAAAGGCGGCCAATGGCCGCCTTTTTTCAAGCTACGCGATTGCGCATCCCAAATTACTTGGAGATGTGAGCGATCAGGTCCAGAACCTTGCTGGAGTAGCCCATTTCGTTGTCGTACCAGGATACGACTTTAACGAATTTGTCGTTCAGTGCGATACCAGCCTTGGCATCGAATACTGAGGTCTGACGCTCACCCAGGAAGTCGGTGGAAACCACTTGATCTTCGGTGTAGCCCAGCACGCCCTTCATGGAGCCTTCGGAGGCTGCTTTCATGGCTGCGCAGATTTCTGCGTAGGTGGCAGCTTTCTTCAGGTTGACGGTCAGGTCAACAACGGACACATCCGGAGTCGGTACGCGGAAAGCCATACCGGTCAGTTTGCCGTTCAGTTCCGGGATAACAACGCCAACAGCCTTGGCAGCACCGGTAGAGGACGGGATGATGTTCTGAGCCGCACCGCGGCCACCGCGCCAGTCTTTGGCAGACGGACCATCAACGGTCTTCTGGGTAGCGGTGGTAGCGTGGACAGTGGTCATCAGGCCGGATTCGATACCGAAGGTATCGTTCAGAACCTTGGCGATCGGGGCCAAGCAGTTGGTGGTGCAGGAAGCGTTGGAAACGATGTCCTGGCCAGCGTAGGTAGAGTCGTTAACACCCATGACGAACATAGGGGTAGCGTCTTTGGACGGGCCGGTCAGTACGACTTTCTTGGCACCGGCAGCGATGTGCTTGCGAGCAGTGGCGTCGTCCAGGAACAGACCGGTAGCTTCGGCAACAACGTCAACACCGATGGCATCCCATTTCAGGTTTGCCGGGTCACGTTCAGCGGTAACACGTACGGTTTTGCCGTTGACGATCAGGTTGCCGTCTTTGACTTCAACGGTGCCCTTGAAGCGGCCGTGAGTGGAGTCGTACTTCAGCATGTAAGCCATGTAGTCAACGTCGATCAGATCGTTGATACCAACCACTTCGATGTCAGCACGCTCGGCGGCCAGACGGAAAACGAAACGACCGATACGGCCAAAACCGTTAATACCTACTTTGATAGTCATAATTGGTTACCTAACTGTTCAGTAGTCAAAGAAAATTCCGTTTGTAAATTTACTAGAACTCACCGGTGAGTCAACCAACAATCTGCGCGAAATTGCGCTATATCATGAAAAACTGTGAAATTTATTTTCGTTTTATGTAACTGGCTACCAACTTTTGTCGAATGCATCATCAGCGGATCCGGTCGCAGAGATCAACAATAGTGCCTGTCCGGTCACACATCAGGCCGGGGAGATATGTAAAAATGTGCGCGGTTTAGCATGGCCAAAGAGCCACTGTTTAAGTACCACCCATAAAAATTAATCACAAATAGTGTAGATAGAATCCACAGCGGGAATTCTCAAACTATGACCACCCTGATTGAACAGCTGGCTGCCGCCAAAGGTATCGCCAGCGAGTATGTTGATGCCTGGGGCCACCCGGCCCAGGTATCCGAAGAGAGCAAGGCCGCCATGCTGGGCGCCATGGGCTACCGCGTCGACGACGAGGCAGCCCTGACCGAACAGTTGGAACAGGAGCACCGTCAGCACTGGTTGCGGCCTCTGGATCCCGTGATGGTAGTGCGCAGTGGCGACCCCCTCAGCCTCGAGGTTCGTCTGCCCATCGAGTTCGTCAACGACGCTCTCCACTGGCAGATAGAGCTGGAGCAGGGTGCCCTGTTGTCCGGCCAGCTGACCCCCATCGAAGGGGAACTGGTCGGCGTCGCCGAATTCGAAGAGATGGAGTGTCAGGCCTACAGGGTCGCGCTGGATGTGCAGCCGGAGCTCGGCTATCACCGGCTGGTGCTGCTGGAAGAGGGCAACGACGAGCCGCTCGCTACCATGCGCCTCATCGTCGCGCCCAAGTCCTGCTACAAGCAGGCACCCATCGCGAATGGCCGCAAGGTGTGGGGCCCGAGTGTGCAGCTCTACTGCCTGCGCAGCCGCCACAACTGGGGCATAGGTGATTTCAGTGACCTCGGCCAGCTGGTCGAGAAGGCCGCCGCCTGGGGAGCCCATTTCGTGGGGCTGAACCCCATCCATGCCCTCTATCCGGCGAATCCCGAGAGTGCCAGCCCCTACAGCCCCTCTTCCCGTCGCTGGCTCAACGTGGCCTACATCAATGTGGAGGCGGTGCCGGAGTTTCTCGCCAACGATCGGCTCAAGGCCGATGTGGCGAGCCCGGCTTTCCAGCAGCATCTGGCCTCCCTGCGGGCCAAGGAGAACGTGGATTACACCGGCGTCATCCAGACCAAGATCGGCATGCTGCGCCAGGTGTTCGATGAGGCCAGGCTCAGCGCCGAGCGTCAGGCCGCCTTCGATGCCTTCGTGGTCGCCGGTGGCGACAGCCTGCAACAGCAGGCAGCGTTCGATGCCCTGCAGGCCCATTTCTATGGCAAGGGTGAGAATGCCTGGGGCTGGCCGGTCTGGCCGGATGCCTTCCGTGATTACCACAACCCGGAAGTGGCTGCCTGGATGGCCGAACACCAACAGGACGTGAATTTCTACCTCTATCTGCAGTTCCTGGCCGATGAGCAGCTGGCCCAGGCCGATGCCCGTGCCAAGGCCGCCGGCATGGTGATGGGGATCTATCGGGATCTGGCGGTGGGCGTCTCCGAAGGCTCCACCGAGATCTGGGCCAACCGGGACCTCTACTGTCCGAAAGCCTCGGTCGGTGCTCCCCCCGACATCCTGGGCCCCCTCGGTCAGAACTGGGGCCTGCCCCCGATGAATCCGAACCAGCTGTTCGAGGCGGCCTATCAGCCCATGGTGGATCTGTTCCGCGCCAACATGCGTGCCTGCGGCGCGCTGCGCATCGATCACGTGATGGCCTTGCTGCGCCTGTGGTGGGTACCGCCCGGAGCGTCTGCCGCCAAGGGCGCCTACATCTACTATCCGGTCAACGATCTGCTGGGGATACTTGCCCTCGAGTCCCACCGCAACCAGTGCCTGCTGATCGGTGAAGATCTCGGTACCGTGCCGGAAGGCATAGACGTCACCCTCAAAGAAAATGGCGTCCACTCCTACAAGGTGTTCTTCTTCGAGCGATCCAAGGGGGACGGCGGCTTCATCTCTCCGGCGCACTATACCGAGCAGGCGATGTCGGCCCTGACCACCCACGACATGCCGACCCTCAAGGGCTTCTGGCATTGTGACGATCTGGCGCTGGGTCGCGAGCTGGGCCTGTACCCGGATGAAGAGGTACTCAAGACCCTGTATGCTGATCGCCACCAGGCCAAGCAGCGGATCCTTGACAGCCTGCATGCCCATGGGGTCATCTCTGGCAATATCAGCCATGACGTGAACTGGGTCGGGATGAACACCGAACTCAACCATGGCCTGCAACTGCACATGTCCCGCGGCAGCTGTGCCCTGTTCAGCACCCAGCTGGAAGACTGGTTGGAGATGGACAAGCCGGTCAACGTGCCGGGCACCAGTTACGAATACCCGAACTGGCGTCGCAAGCTTTCAAAGGATCTGGAAGATATTTTTGCCGATGAGGCGCTCAAGGCGCTGGCGGGCAAGATGAGCCAGGCCCGTGATGAGGCCAGTCGTTGAGCCTCTGCTGTCAACATGTGACTCACTTTCATCCGCTTCGGCCCAGGCCGGAGCGGATGTTCAGCCATGAAAGGAAATGTCGATGCCCGTTGAACGTTTGGTTGCCGCCCGCTGTGCCGATCCCTTCTCCCATTTAGGCCTGCTGGCCAAACCGGATGGGCCAGGCCTGAAACTGACGGCCTGGTTGCCCGATGCGCTCGAGGTCCGGGTCAGGGATCTCAAGTCAGGCAAGATAGTTGCCACCCTGACCTCCGCCGACGAAGCGGGCTTTTTTGAAACTGTTTTCACTCGCCGCAAGAATCCCTTTCCCTATCAGCTGATCGCCAGCTACCCCGATGCCAGTGCCGAATCCATCGACCCCTATCAATTCCAGGCAGCCGCCTGGGAAGGTCTGGCGGAGCTGAGCTTCCAGCCGGAAAACCTCTACCACACCCTGGGCGCCCAACTGCGCACCGTGGAGCATCTCGGCCAGCGGGTGGCAGGGGTGCGCTTCGCCGTCTATGCGCCGAGCGCCACGGCGGTGAGCCTGATCGGCGATTTCAACTTCTGGGATGGCCGTCGCCACCCCATGCAGCGCAGCCAGTGCGGTCACTGGGTGCTGTTCGTGCCGGGCCTCAAGGCCGGAGATCGCTACAAGTTCGAGCTCAAAGACCCCATGGGCAACCGCCTGCCCCACAAGAGCGACCCGGTTGGCTTCTACTGCGAGCAGTATCCGTCGTTCGCCTCCGTCATCCACGACCACGAGCAGTACCAGTGGCAGGATGCCGACTGGTGCGAGAGCCAGCGCAACGACAAGCGGGAGCAGCCACTCTCCATCTACGAGCTGCACGTGGGTTCCTGGAAGCGTCACCCCAACGGCGACAGCCTTAACTGGCGCGAGCTGGCGGTGGAACTGGTCAATTACGTCACCGAGATGGGGTACACCCACATCGAGCTGATGCCGGTCTCCGAGCACCCCTTCAGCGGCTCCTGGGGCTATCAGCCGGTGGGCATGTTCTCCCCCACCAGTCGCTACGGCAGTGCCGATGACTTCAAGTATTTCGTCGACGCCTGCCACCAGGCTGGTATCGGCGTCATCCTCGACTGGGTGCCGGCGCACTTCCCGGCCGATGCCCACGGTCTCGCCCGCTTCGACGGCACCCCGCTCTACGAGTACGAGGATCCGCGCCGTGGCTGGCACCCGGACTGGAACTCCTACATCTACGATTTCGGTCGCAACAACGTGCGCCAGTTCCTGGTGGCGAGCGCCCTGTTCTGGCTCGACAAGTTCCACATCGACGGCCTGCGGGTGGATGCGGTGGCCTCCATGCTCTATCTGGACTATTCGCGCAACGCCGGTGAGTGGGTGCCGAACGTCGACGGGGGCAACCACAACTACGAGGCCATCAGCCTGCTCAAGTGGACCAACGAGGAGGTGTACGGCAAGTATCCCCACACCATGACCATCGCCGAGGAGTCCACCGCCTTTGCGGGGGTCTCCAAACCCACCTTCCTCGGTGGCCTCGGGTTTGGCTTCAAGTGGAATATGGGCTGGATGCACGACACCCTGAGCTACATGCAGAAGGAGCCGATCCACCGCCGCTATCACCACAACGAGATGACCTTCTCCATGGTCTATCACTATGACGAGAACTTCATCCTGGCCCTGTCCCACGACGAGGTGGTGCACGGCAAGCACTCCCTGCTCTACAAGATGCCCGGTGACGAGTGGCAGCAGGCCGCGAACCTGCGGGCCTACATGGGCTTCATGTATGGTCATCCGGGCAAGAAGCTCAACTTCATGGGTACCGAGATCGCCCAGAGCAACGAGTGGAATCACGATGCCCAGTTGCCCTGGCACCTGCTGCAATTCCCCAAGCACGGCGGCCAGCAACGGCTGATCCGCGATCTCAACCGGCTCTATCGTCATGAAGCTGCCTTGTATCAGGCGGATTATGAGCGCAGTGGTTTCCGCTGGCTGGATCACAATGATGCCGACAACAGCATCTTCGCCTGGCTGCGCGCCGACAAGCAGGGGGCCAATCCGCTGATGGTGGCCTCCAACTTCACCCCGGTGCCGCGCCTTGCCTATCGCCTCGGGGTGCCGACGGCGGGTCGCTATGCCGTGGTGCTCAACACCGATAGCGAGCATTACTGGGGCAGCAACTATGATGTGGGTTTGACCTTCGTCGCCGAGCCGACCCCCTGGCAGGGGATGGCGCACAGCATAGTGCTGGACTTGCCGCCGCTCGCGACCTTGTTCATCAAACAGGAGTCCTGATGTTTGTAATGGAAAATGGGGTGGACTACCCGCTGGGGGCCCGGCTCGACGAGGCCGGCTGCCACTTCTGCGTCTGGGCCCCCCAATCGGACAAGGTGGAACTCTGTCTGTTCGACGAGCAGGAGCAGGAGCTGGTCCGGCTGGCCCTGCCCGGCCAGCGCGGTCAATACCGCTTCGGTTATGTGCGCGGGGTGCGGGCTGGTCAGCGTTACGGTTACCGGGTCCATGGCACGCCCCAGGAGGGCATGCTGTTCGACCCCGACAAGCTGTTGATCGACCCCTATGCCAGGGCGCTCAGCCGGGCGACCCGTTGGGATGACGACCTCTATCAGGGGGACAGCGCGGCCATGGTGGCCAAGTCGGTGGTGGTGGACGATGCCTTCGACTGGCAGGGGATCGGCAAGCCTGGCATCCCGCCCGAGCGGGTCGTGCTCTACGAGACCCACGTCAAGGGCTTCACCCGTCAGCATCCCGGGGTGCCCGAGGCGCTGCGGGGCACCTACCTCGGCGTCAGCCATCCGCTGATGATCGAACACCTGCTGTCGCTGGGGGTCACCTCGGTGCAGCTGATGCCGGTGGCCGCCTTCATGTCGGAGCCTCGGCTGGAACAGCTTGGGCTGACCAACTACTGGGGCTACAACCCCATTGCCTTCTTCGCCCCGGAGCCTCGTTATGGCGCGGGAGAGGCAGTGACCGAGTTCAAGACCATGGTGCGCGAGCTGCACCGTGCCGGGCTCGAGGTGATATTGGATGTGGTCTACAACCACACCGCCGAATCCGGTGCCGATGGCCCCATGCTGTCGCTCAAAGGGTTCGACAACGCGGGTTACTACGCCTTCGAGACCGGGGCCCATGGCCCGGACTATCACCGTCACGCCAACGTCACCGGCTGTGGCAACAGCGTCAATCTGGATCACCCCAACAGCCTGCGACTGGTGCTCGATGCCCTGCGCTACTGGGTCACCGAGATGCAGGTGGATGGTTTCCGCTTCGATCTCGCGGTCACTCTGGCGCGGGAGGCGGGGGAATTCGATCCCATGAGCGCCTTCTTCAAGGCCATGCTGGCGGATCCCGTGCTGGCGCGGGTGCGGCTGATCGCCGAACCCTGGGATATCGGCCCCTTCGGCTATCGCCTCGGCCAGTTTCCGAGCCAGTGGCTGGAGATCAATGACCGCTATCGCGATACCGTTCGCGCCTTCTGGCGCGGGGATGCGGGCAAGATGGGGGACTTTGCCACCCGGCTGGCTGGGTCGCGGGATCTCTTCCCGAAGAACTGGCGCTCCCCCCACACCAGCGTCAACTACCTCTGCTATCACGACGGCTTCACCCTGGAGGATCTGGTCTCCTACAACCAGCGCCACAACCAGGCCAACGGCGAAGACAACAGAGACGGCCACGGCAACAATCTCTCCTACAACCACGGGGTGGAAGGGCCGACCCTGGACCCCAGAGTGAACAACCTGCGCCAGCAGCAGAAGCGCAACCTCATTGCCACCCTGCTGCTCTCCCAGGGCACGCCCCACTTCCTGGCCGGGGACGAGATGGGTCGCAGCCAGCTTGGCAACAACAACGCCTATTGCCAGGACAACCAGATAAGCTGGGTCAACTGGCAGTTGCGGCCGGAGGATGAACGGCTGCTCGCCTTCACCCGCCAGATGATGGCGCTGCGGGCGGAGTCCGGGGTCTTCGCCAACCTGCAACTCAGTGACGATGAGTGGAATGGCAAGGCGACCAGCTGTCACAGCGTCAACTGGTATCACCCCGATGGCCACCAACTCACCGATCAGGACTGGCACGCCCCCATGGGGCAGGCGTTCGCCATGGACATCGGCATGCTGACGTGCGGTGGGGAGCGCTGGTATGTGCTGTTCAACGCCAGCGACTACGACATCCAGTTCCGCCTGCCGCCGCCGGGGGAGGGGCTGGAGTGGATCCAGACCATAGACACCGCCACCAACGACGGCCTGCCCTTCCTGCCTGACGACATCAAGCGGCAGGTGGCGGTCGGGCGCGCCCACTCCCTCAAGCTGCTGGAGCGGGTCGCGCTGCCGGCGGTGGCGCTGGCCAAGGAAGGGGTGGTGGCCACGCCGGATGTTGCCGCCGTGTTGCCAACGGGATCACAGTTCCCGCTGGCGGGGTAGAGTCGGGGCGCCCTAGTGGGTATGCTGGGCGCCGTGATAAAAGGCAAGGAGTCAGTATGAAGGGCAACAATCCCGAGCAATGGCGCAGCAAGTTGAGTGCCGAACAGTTTCACGTTTGCTGGGAGAAGGGCACAGAGCGCCCTTACAGTGGCGCCCTGCTGCACAATCGCAAGAGCGGTGACTACCTCTGCGTCTGCTGCAAGAGCGTACTGTTCCATGCGGATGCCAAGTTTGACTCCGGCTGCGGCTGGCCCTCGTTCGATCGGGCCATCGAGGGGACAGTGACCTATACCGAAGATGGCAGCCACGGCATGAAACGGGTGGAGATCACTTGCAGCCTGTGTGGTTCCCATCTGGGGCACGTCTTCCCGGATGGGCCGACCGAGACCGGCCAGCGTTACTGTGTCAACAGCCTGAGCCTGGACTTCGAACCCACCCCCGACCCCTGAGATCCCCCGGGATGAAAAATGGCGCCTCCGTTCGCGGAGGCGCCATTTTTTATGCGGTCTGCGCTGACCCGTCAGATCAGCAGCAGGCTCGCTCCCGCCAGCAGGCCGGCGAGCGCCAGTATGGGCAACCTGATGACGCGAAGCAGATAGAAACCGATGGCGGCCAGCGCCAGATCGGTCGGGGCCAGCACGGCACTCTGCCACACAGGTTGATAGAGGGCGGCCAGCAACAGCCCCACCACGGCGGCATTGATGCCGGCTACGGCGCCGGCGAGGCGAGGGTGGGCCAGCCAGCGTTGCCAGCAGGGGCCCATGGCCCAGAGCAGCAGGAAGCCCGGCAGGAAGAGTGCCAGGGTCGCCAGCAGGGCGCCCGCCAGCGGCGCGGCAGGCAACAGCTGGGCGCCGAGGTAGGTGGCCAGGGTGAACATGGGGCCGGGCACCAGCTGGGCCAGGCTGTAGCCGGTCATGAACTGTTGCTGGCTGAGGCTGTGACCGACGCTCTCCTGCAACAGGGGCAGTACCACGTGGCCGCCGCCGAACACCAGGCTGCCGGCCCGATAGAAATCGGCGACCAACTGACTGGCGGGGCCCTGAACCAGCAGGGGCAAGCCGACAAACAGCAGGGCAAACAGCATCAAGGTTGGCCAGTGGGGTGAATGGCGGGCTCCTGGCGGCGCAGGAGGGGCGCTGGCTTCCTCCCGTTGGGCGCAGAGCAGGGCAGCCCCCAGCAGCATGGCAAGCTGGGTCAGGAGGCCAGGCTGCCACCAGAGTGCGGCGGCGGTGACCACCATGACACCTTGTTGCAGCGCCGTCTTGCAGAACTGGCGGCTCATGGTGAGCACCGCATCCGCGACCACCACCAGTGCCAGCAGCTTGAGGCCGTGCAGGGCGGCATCCAGCCAGAGGTTGTTGCCAAGCTGGCCCATGCCGATGGCGGCGACCAGCAACAGCAGGAAAGAGGGCAGGGTGAAACCCGCAAAGGCGGCGAGCGCCCCTCCAAGGCCTGCCCGATGGCGACCGATGGCGAAGCCGAGCTGGCTGGAGGCCGGGCCGGGCAACAGCTGACACAGGGCCAGCAACTGGGCAAACTCGGCTTGGCTGAGCCAGCCCAGGCGCGTGACGAAGGTGCGCTGGAAGTAGCCGATATGGGCGGCCGGCCCACCGAAGCTGATACAGCCCAGCCACAAAAATTGAAGGAATACCTGCCCCACCGCTCACTCCCCTGTTGTCATTGGATATGGGCAGGGATGATATGACAAAGTGATGACTTTTTTATGACAATTCGGGCTGAGTTGCCGGTTGACTCACTGCTGGCTGATGATCCCCTCGCCACCCTGCTGGCGAGGGGCATTGGGGCATGGCTGGCAGACCGGCCAGCGGGCTTATTCAGCGGATGGGGTTGCCGCTGGCATGTAGCAACGCCCGTTCAACCAGCAGGGGGTGGGGATTAGAGCGGCTGGCCCGACTGCGACAGATAGCAGCGTCCGGCCA